>NZ_DATJWR010000179.1:0-62222 GCF_035501035.1 Paraburkholderia sp. | reverse complement strand
CTCGGGCGTGGTGATCGTGGCGGACGGCACACAGGCGGCGCACGAGCGGCTTGGCCGCGTGCTGCTCAACGATCCGGCCACGGGCGTGATGCGCCACGCGGACGCCGGTTACGAACTCGCGCAGCAGACCGCGCGCGAGGCAGGGCTCAAGCTGCCGATGCTCGGCCGATGAGCGATGTGGCGCCGCCGCGTGGGCGCGGCGACGCCACACGTTCGCGCGCCACGCCCGCGAGCGTTCAGAACATTTCGGGCAGCCGATGCGAATCGGTATCCACGCAGCACATCAGCACTTCGGCGTCCTCCTTGCCCGTGCTGAGGTACACATGCCCCACGGCGCTATCGAAGTACAGGCCGCCTCCGGGCGAGAGCCTGTACATCGTGCCGTTTTCAAAGTGCAATTCCAGTTACCCGCGCAGGAGGAGCAGGAACTCCTCGCCGCTGTCGCGGATGTAATCGGGAAACGCGACATCGCCAAGGTCGAACTCGACGGCGTTACCGGCAAGCGGATGGTGCCGATGCGCGGACGCATTCACGCCCGCACGACGGACGAGGCGGCGGGCGCGCAGGCACTGTTGCGCATCAACGGCTGGATGAAGGTCTTTCGCAGTGCGCGCGCCATGGAGGCCACGCTCGCCGAGGCGCAGCGCTGGCAGCGCGAATACGGCGTGAGCGACGAGGCGCTGGATGCCGCGGCGCTGCGTGCCGCCGAGCCCGCACGCCCGACATGATGCCGATCATCGGCCCCGCACCGAAGCATGACGATCTGTGGTTCGCATTCGGACACGCGCACCACGGCCTCACGCTCGGGCCGGTCACGGGCCGCCTGATCGCCGAAATGATGACGGGCACGCCAACCGTCGTGGATCCGCGACCGTTCCGTGTCGATCGGTTCTGAACCCGGAGTCAGCCCAACGATGCAACGCGATCAAAGGGAAGCGGCGGCGCGCGAGACCGTTGCTGGCTGCCCTCGCGTCGACGCTTTTGCGCTCAAAGCTGGAATGCGCGCACTGTCGAGCGCAAGGTCTCGGCCTGCGCCTTCAGCGCGTTCGCCGCTTGCGCGCCGTCCTGCACGAACGAGGCATTTTGCTGCGTGACCCGGTCCATGACGCTCACCGCATCGTTGACCTGGTCGATGCCGGCGCTTTGCTGTTGCGAGGCTTCGGCAATCGACTCGACGAGGTTGGCCACACCACGCACGGCGCCGAGCAGCTCGACGATGGTCGCGCCCGCGGATTCGACCGCCACGCCGCTCAGATCGACCTCGGCCGTCATCTCCTTGATGAGCAGATCGATCTCTTTCGCCGCGCTGGAACTGCGGTCCGCAAGCGCGCGCACTTCCTGGGCGACCACCGCGAAGCCCCGGCCCTGGCTCCCCGCGCGCGCCGCTTCCACTGCGGCATTGAGCGCAAGCAGATTGGTCTGGAACGAAATGCCATCGATCACGGAGGTGATCTCCTGGATGCGGGCCGAGCGTTGCGCTAGCGCCCGCATGCGCTCGCCTGCGTCGCGCGCGGCCCGGTCGCCTTCGCCCGCCTTGGACGACGCGATGCCGGCGAGCGTGCGGGCCTGCGCCGCGTGCCCGGCATTCGCCTTCACCATGGAGGCGAGCGTTTCCATGCTCGCCGAAGTCTGCTGAATGCTTTGCGCGTGTGCTTCCGTTCTGTGCGCCAGCGTGCTGTTGCCCGAAGCAATGTCCGTCGTGGCCTCTGCGATGGTTTCGGCCGAGTGACGAATGCCGCCTATGATCGAGGCGAGGCGTTCCTGCATGACTTTCATCGCGTAGAGCACGCTGTGCCTGTCGCCGGGCTTGATCGCCACGTCGACCGAAAGGTCGCCCGCTGCCACCCGGTTCGCCACATCTGCTGCGACATACGGCTCGCCGCCGAGTTCGCGAAAGAGGCTGCGCGCCATCGAGGCGCAAAGCACGGCAACCACCACGAGCCCAACGACAATGACGCCCATCATGGCGAGTTCGACGAGATGTCCGGTCTCGCGCGCCTGTTCGTACTCCGATTGCGCCTCGGCCAGCTCGAGCTTGCGCAGTTCCGCGCCTTGCGTCTTGACCGTTTTCGAAAGCGCGTCGATGGTCTGGGTCTGCACCCACTGCGCTTCCGAAAGATTGTTCGCAAGCAGCAACTGGACGGCGGGACGAAGGCCCTTATCGCGCAGCGTGTTCCAGTTGGCGGCAAACTCTTCGGCGCGCCTGCGCCCGTCTTCCGAAACGCTGCGCGACAAATACTGCTTCACGAGCGCGTCGATCAGATCGATGCGGTTGGCCGTGCTCGTTGAGACGAGCTGAGTTTTCTGGGCCGATGGATCGAGAATGGCGTCGCTCACCGAGAAGCTCGTTTCCGTGACCAGCTCATTGATCGTCGATACTGCCTGAAGCGCCTGTGCGCGTCCCTCGAACATCTGCTGCAGGGCATCGATCGATTTCGAAACGCCGATCATGCCGACCGCCCCGACGCCCAGGGAGACGACGGCGATCGCGATACTCAAGAGGAGAAGACGGGCTTTGATGGTTAGCTTGCGCATGGAAAACTCGATGGGGTGACGTGCTGCTACGAATCGCTACGCGCCACTGGAAACAGCGCTGCGGCGAATACGTTGAAGATGCCAGCCGTGCCGGCAGCGCGTCTTTTTACGGCAAAACCGGCGCGCGATTCATGAAATATTTGTGACGGGTTCGGCCGAAAGGATCTGGGCGATGGAATGCGCGCTGATTGCGCGGCTGTACAAAAAGCCCTGAGCCTGTGTGCACCCGTTGCGCAGCAGGAAGTCGCGATGCCGGCTCGTTTCCACGCCTTCGGCGATCAGCTCGAAATTGAGCGCCTTCGCCACGGCAATGACCGCGAGCGTGATGGCCTCCGTTTCTGTGTCGTGGCCGATCTCCTTCACGAATTCCCGGTCGATCTTGAGGCGGTCCACCCGAAAACGCTTGAGATAGCTGAGACTCGAATAGCCGGTGCCGAAATCGTCGATTGCGATACGCACACCCAGGTCGCGCAACCTGGCAAGCGTTCTGGCGGCATGGTCCGCATTGCGCATGAGCGCACCCTCGGTGACTTCGAGTTCGAGCAACTCGGGCGGGAGCCCGGCGTCGCGCAGTGCGCTACTGACCTGGTCGACGAGGTCGCTGTGTTCGAGCTGGAGCGGTGAGACATTCACGGAAACGCGAATGCGCTTTCGTGGTGTGCTGTTCCACCGCGCGCCCTCGCTGCACGCCTCACGCAGCACCCATTCGCCAATGCCTCGAATGAGCCCCGTATCTTCGGCAATGGGAATGAAGACTGCGGGTGAGACCTCACCGAGCTCCGCGTCGGTCCAACGCAGGAGCGCCTCGGCGCCGTTCATCTCGCCGGTCGCCATGTCGAACTGCGGTTGATACAGCACGCTGAGCCCGCCATGCTTGAACGCCCGGCGCAAGCGTGTCGATATCCGCAGACGCGAAGCCGCGCCTTCGCTCAGCTCCGGCCGATAGAACTGGTATTGATTTCTGCCATTCTGCTTCGCGAGATACATGGCGGCATCGGCGTTGCGGATCAAGGTGTCTGCGTCGGCGCCGTCAGACGGGAAGACGCTGATGCCCATGCTGCCTTCGACGAAGAGCTCGTGCCCGGCCACGCGCACCGGCTCGGACATCACGGCGAGCAACGCGTCGAGCAGCGGGACGACATCGCTGCCTCTGGGGCCTGCGACGATCACCATGAATTCGTCACCGCCATAGCGTGCCACCGTGCCCGACCCGGCCACGACGCGTTCGAGGCGCCTGGCGATCTGGGCCAGCAAGGCGTCGCCGACGCGATGGCCGAGCGAGTCGTTCACTTCCTTGAAGTGGTCGAGGTCCAGGAAGATGACGGCCACCGTTTCGTCGGTCAGCGCCGCGCGCCGCAACGCATCGGCAAGCCGCTCGTCGAGTTGCTTGCGATTGGGCAGGCCGGTGAGCGGGTCGTACTCGGCTTGATGCTTGAGCTCAGCCTGATAGCGGATCACAGCGGTGACGTCGCTCATGATGGCCACGTGGTGCGTGACCTTGCCGTTCGGGTCGGGCACGGGCGCCACGAGCATGTTGGTCCAGTAGATGTCACCGTCATTGCGCCGGCATTGCAGCGTGATGTTCGCTTCGGCGTCGGACTGCAGCGCGGCCTGCACTTCGCGCCAATGGTCGGCGGCGTGCTGTCCGGCGAACAGGGTTCCAAAATCCGCGCCCGCTATCTCTTCGAATCGAAGCCCCGTCATTTTCTCGAACGCGTGGTTGGCGTAGGTGACGGGATGGACGCCATCATTCACCAGGGCGATGACGATGCCGCTGGTACTCGCATCGAGCGCGCGTCCCTGCAAGCGAAGCGCAAGCTGCGACTCGCGCGTGGCTGTGATGTTCTCGTAAGCGGTCAGCACGCCCACGCCGTTGCCGGACGGATCGATCAGCGGCAGCTTCGTCTCCGCAATCCAGACGGTGCTGCCGTCGACCGCGATCGCCGGCCGTTCCATGCGCTTTTTTACGAGCTCGCCGGCCATGATCCTGATGTCTTCCGCACGCACCGCTTCTGGGTCATCCCCCCAGCGCAGCTGCTCGTCGGTGAGGCCGACGAGCGCCTTGCGCGAAGCAAGCCCTGCGTCGCGCGCGTAGATTTCGTTGCCGCCAGCATAGCGGTGCGACGAGTCCTTCCACGCAATGCCGGCCGGAATGTTGTCGAGGACGTACTCGAGCATTTGCATGGAGCGAAACAGTTCGTCCTGCGCGGCGAGCTGGTTCGTGATGTCTTCCATGACGCACAGGGTTGCGCGCCGGCCGTCGAATTCGGTGCGCAGCGGAAAGACCACCATCGAGAGAAGCTCGCCGTGTTTCGTGCGATGGGGCCAGATGCCTGTAAGGCCGTCGTCCGGCGCACGCGGCTCCGGGAACGCAGCGCCATGCAACGGATTGCGCTCCACGCGCAGATCGGCCAGCGTCAGGCCGAGCATCTCCTCGGCGCGATATCCCATGGCCTTGGTGGCCATTTCGTTGACGGCAACGATACGGCTCGATTCGTCATCGACGATCCAGATGGGCAACGGGTTTTGCCGGAAAAGGCGCTCGTATTTCGCGCGGTTGGTATCGGCCGTGTGAAGCGCCTCACGCAGCGACTTCGTGATTCGCGCGTTGCGAGAGAGGAACGCGAGCAGCAGGCAGGCCGCGGCCAGTCCCGAGCCCAGCAGCAGGGTGGAAACCACTTCCGCGTCGTGCGAGACCTTGCTGACCGACGTGTCGAGATGCGCGTCTTCTGCCATGCGCACTTCGTCGATCTTTTGCAGCGTCTGGTAAAAGCGGGCATCGAGCTCTCCCAGCATGGGCGCGCCGATCGTCACGCTGCCGGGCTTCAATTGCGCGCGCATCGCAAGCTCATTGGAGAGCCGACCGAGGTGCTGAATCATGTCCTTCAGCTCGTCGAGCAACGCGACGCAGCGCGGCCCGGCGCCGCAGGACGCTTGCGCCGCGCTTGCGTAGTCGATCAGCGCAGGCAGTGGATAGATATACGCAGGCCTTCGATAGAAAGGCCGCGTGCCGATCACGGTATAGAGCTGCTCGTGCTCGTCGAGCAAGGCGTCCTGAAGCGCGTCGAGATTGTGCTTGACCGATGCGGCGGAGTGCTGCTGCCCGAGCGCGCGGTTTTGCTCCTCAGTTTGATGCAGCGCCAGTGCCGTGTTGAGCGCGATGGCGGTCAGGATGAGGGCGACGGCGAGCCCGGCAACGAGCCGTGTGCGCAATGTCGCGGAAGAAGTTGATGCGCGTCGTCTGTCGAAAGCCGGACGTTCGCTGCTATCGTCCCTGTGATCTGCTGCCCCGCGTGCTTTCATCGCTTTGTTCCACCTTCGAAATGCATATGGCATAACGGCAGCGACGCGGGAAAACTTGAGGGGGTGCCTGGAGCCGCCCGGGAGGCTAGAGGGACGCGCCGCGCGTTGAATCCGCGTGCGGCGCGTATGTGTCAGGGGGAGGAAATACGGCTAGAGTCAACGCTCACCGAAACTGGCGAGCGAGGCGCATGGACGAAGGAACCAGGGCCGCCGTCCAAACGCCTCAAGCTTCGTCAATTACTCACGTAGCCCGTGGGGACAGTCGAATTTGCGCTGGCCACCGCAGCATTCGTCGAGATCACGTACACCGGCGATTCGGTCAGGTTCAGCGACAGGCTGCCGTTCGTGTAGCTCATCGTCGAAGGATTGCCCATTTCGTCGAGCACGGTGACCGTGCCGTTCGTGCCGGGTGCGTCCACTGCGAGGCTATAGGGCACGCTATAGGTCGAACTGAAACCGGTGCTCGCGTTCCACACGTTGTTGTTGTGCGTCCAGAGCGCCGTGATTACCGCACCCTCGTTCAACTGCTGGAACGCGTAGGCATACACTCCGGAAGGCGTTCCGTTCACCGGGCCGAGCGTGTTGGTGCCGTCGAGTATGCGCGTCATCGCCGCTACGGCCATCGCCGCCGGCTTGGGGCTGATGTTCTGGGCGCCGTACTGCCCCTGGGCGTCGGCCAGATCGAAGAACGTGCCGTAGCCCACGAGGCCCGGGAAATCCGCGCCGTAGAACACCCAGGTCTGATCGGCGCCTTCGCCGAGAATGATCATGTGGCTGCGCGCCACCACCGCGCCTTGCGCAAACAGGATGTTGGCAGTCGGATAGTTGGGACCGTAAGACGCGCCCGAGTCATAGCTGATCCCCACCTCGGTCTGGAACAGCTTCATGCCCGGCTTGTAGGCGGTGGCCATTTCGCTGCGCAGCGCGCGCATCTGCCCGATCAGCGAGCCTGATGCGGTGGAAGGATCGCCCGCGAGCCGTTCTGGCGGGTAGGAAGGCGAGCTGCCGTTGGCGTCATAGTAACCATGCGTCGTCACACCGTCGATGACCTGCGCATAGCCGAGCGGCGCGAGCGCCTGGAGCTGGCTGGCGGTCGAGGACGGAAACGTATCGGTGGGTCCCATCACGACCGCGTGAGGGTCGGTTGAGTGCAGGCCTTGATAGACGGTCTGGTACAACTGCACGAATTGCGCGTTCGTGCCAGCCCATTGCGCGTCCGGCTCCCAGGTGACCTGATAGTAGTTGGCCGACTGGTTCGGAAAATAAGTCGTGCGAATGGTATTCGATTCCGTGCCGACCCGGCTCATGTAGTCCTGGTAGTACGAAAGATTGGTCGGGGGGAGCGTTTCGTCTTCGAATGCGTTTGTCGGGCTGGCCCAGGCGGGAATGCCGTCCAGACGGATGAGGCGCATCACGTTGCCCGTGGTGAAGAACGGGTCGAGGTTGTTCGCGGACGGATTGAAGGTATTGGGGCCGTTGGGCTCCATCGTATAGAGATCGCGATGGTCGAGCGTCCACGAGATGCCGAGCGCGGAGAGCACGGAGCCGTTGTCTTCCTCGCCTTGCATGCCGAAGCGGTGCAGGTCCTGATGCGCGTACGTGACGGCAGGCACGATGCCCGCCAGGTTGGGCAGCACGCCGAAGGTCGCATTGCCTGCGGGGCGGGTGCCGGCGGAGGGAATCTGACCGCCGGCATTGGCGAGCGTCGCGGACACGGCGAAGTAGCCTGCGAGCGTCGAAGTGCAGCTCAGGGTGGTCGTCACGGGACCCGCCGTCACGGGCACGCTGCCGCTCGCGGCCACTTTGCCGAGCTGGTCGGCGATCGACCAGACCAGCGTGTCGGCTGAAGGCGCGTTGGTGACGAATGCAACGGGAAACGCGGTGCCCGAGGCGAAGATGCGGCCGCTTTGCGCGCTCGGCGTATCGGCCGAGACGAGCGTGCCGGTGGCAGTGGCACTCGATACCGCGGGGGAACCACAAGTCATCGTGCCCGGTGTGAGCGTGTTCGCAGTTGCGGCGGTCGTGCCGCCTGCGTTTTGCGGATTGGCCGCAGCATTGGCATTCGCCGCACCCGTGTTGGTATTCGCCGCACCCGTGTTGGCATTCGCCGCACCCGTGCTGGCGTCCCCGGAACCGCCGCCGCCACACGCCGCCAGCACCAGCGACGACGACAGCAATAGATAAAAGAGCTTCATCGATTGAAAAAGGCAAAGCGACGCCCAGCCGGCTACAGCACGCGTTGCGCGCTCAGTGCTGGCTGAGGGTCAGAAATAGGGTTTGTGGCGGGCGCGGCGCATCGGCTGGATGAGCCCTGCACCCGTCAACGTTCGCCGTGCGGTTCGAGCTATTGCACGAACCGGCGTATCTGTTCTTTTCGCTTTCGCACGGGCGAGTGATGCGCCCTTGCGGCGGCTGCGCCGTTGGGATTTCGGCCTGGCGCTGGATCCCTGAGGGGAGGGGAGACGTGCGCTATTTTTCGGACGAAGAGTACGTAGCCAATGCTTAAAGTCAGACGCGCGGCGGATGTTACCGACTATTCCCCCAATGTTGTGAAAATTAGACGTAACAAAATGTCACACGAAAGCCAGCGAGTTTCAATTACCGAAACTTGGCGAATTTCCGAAAGGAAAAGGTATTAATTACCTTGAAACGCGGCTGCAATGCCTGATGGATCGATAGGTGGCAGTACATGCCGTTGCTGGCTATAACGGCGGCTCCGCGCCGATCTGAAGGGGCTCGGAGTAATTTGTCGATCTGTCAATACTTCCCCTTTTAAAATGGTTTAGATTTTATTTCGGGTCGGGGTTGTAATTAAATTCAAATAATCGGTGTTGCGTGTGTTCCCTTTTTTTTGGATTGTCGATGCGCAGACAATCATGCGGCACATGGCGGTAATACCGTCCGGCGACATCGACCCATATCTGCATGCCATCGATAGCGAAGAAGAAGGCAGGCGTTCATCGCGTTGCGGCGCTTTGGCCGCGGCCCGATGGAAACGGTGTCGTCGGTTCAACTGCGTCGCGGGCGGCACGACGGTACTCTCCGACAAGATCACGGTGCGCGTTTCGGCGCTGCCCCTCGCGAAAAGCCGATAACGTTGATCCATACCTTCTCGATCGTGCGCGGCCGCGCCCCCTCGTCTACAGCCTGGCGATGCGCCGCACCAAGACGGTCGACATAGCGGGCAAGCCGAACCTTTTTACCATCGGAGACGGCATGGCAGAGCGCGAGCGCCTCGGGACCCAGAATAAGTTCGTTACCGGAGTTTGAAGCGATGGACGAGTACACCGCATTCAGGACGCGCGTACATCCCCAGACGCAACGCGCACCGAAGCCCATTGCCAACGATTTTCCCAACGTCGTATAAGTGTTTTCGCCAATCTGTTTGAACGGAGTACCAACGCCCGGTATATAAAATCGGAATATTCCGTTATCCTCATCGACTCGTGCGGCATTGAAAAGCCTTGCGACGTTAGTATATGTATGGACTCGCGAGTCACGCCATACATCATTTTCTACGTCATCGTTATTGTTCGTGCCGTCGAAGAATAAGGTGATCTGTAGTGTCTTCTGGCATGAAGTTCCGGTTCCGCTTGTCGTCCGGATTTTTCCCGTTTTCGCTGCCATTTGGCTATTCTTGATGCGACCGCCTTGCGGCATTTCATCAGCCCATTTCAGACTCAATTTTCACCTCCCTCGCGGTACAGCCGGTTCCATTCGTGATTGATCGTGCCTTGCACGACATACGGATCGTCATCCGGCGGTCTGTGATCGAGATCGTTTCCTCCAGAGCTGTTTCCGTCAGCGATCATCAGACGGATCTTGTCGCCCGGCAAAAATATCGCCCATACATTTCCCATCTTTTTTCCGTCATACTTCGCAAAACGAACGTTCTCCGCCCTGTACCAGGACGTCTGTGCGCTGCCGTTTTGCTTCTTGTAAGCCAGCCAGCGCACCGTCAGTTTCAGGTCGGGCTGCCAGATATAGGGAACCGTGGCGCAGCACATCTCCTTGCCGCCTCCTGATGGAGAACTTGCAGCGTCCGC
Organism: Paraburkholderia sp.; assembly: GCF_035501035.1. Taxonomy (GTDB): domain Bacteria; phylum Pseudomonadota; class Gammaproteobacteria; order Burkholderiales; family Burkholderiaceae; genus Paraburkholderia. The sequence goes on along the minus strand of NZ_DATJWR010000179.1, from coordinate 52,338 downwards.
GGGAAAGACATTGGGACCTCCGCCGCCGATCCTGCTTCCAGATGGCCCCTCAATCTGGAACGTATGGATATACCAGGGCGTGTAGTTCAGCGCCTTCGTGCCGGCTCCCAGCAGTCCATCAGGAGGAGCGTCGTCATCGCCTTTGCGGGCCGACATGGCAATCACAAGAAAGCCGAGAAATACGCCCAATACGAGGCGCCGTAACCCGTCTGTCTTCTGCACTTTCGCTTTCCTTGTTTCGTACCCAAACGTTGCCGGATGTTTTAGTTACACGCATGCGCCCGCAAGTCATACCTATCTCACCATCCAAATATTCAGATCGTTATCGAGGCACCACGACCGCGCTGCCACCAGCTGCCTTGAGCAGACACTCAATACATATTTGTTTGGCCGAAAGATTGACCGCCTGATCTTTCGGACCAGGCAACCCATGTGTTGCCGCATACGCGAGAAACTTTCCAGCCGTACCGTTGACGATCCCGCTCGAATCCATGTTCAGGAAACTGCCGTTGACCTCGACGCGGAACGTCGTCTTCGCGCGCAGAACGATTTCATCGCTTTCCAACAGGATCTGCTTCTGCGCCCGCGCGATCAGCGACTTCGTGAGCGCATTCAGTACGATGTCGCCCGCTGCGGCCACGAGATGTATGGGTGACGTCTGCGCAAACAGGCGAATCGTGTCGCGCACGGTCGCGAATAAGCTCCGGCCGCTCGCAATACCGATATGGCCTTCAGTCGTAACCGCAACCTGCTGCGACGCCACGTGAACGGTCGCAGGTGTGGTGACCTCGACACCTGCCTTGCCGTCGATGACGAGATGCGGTTCGGAAAGCTCTGGGAACGGGTTATCGCGGCTGACGGTGGTGCCGCGAATCTATTCGTTTTGCGACGCGATCGTGTCCGCAATATCGGACTGGTGGCCGTCCGCATCCTGCGCTTCGTTCTGCTGCGCGATCTTTGCCAGCGCCTCATGCAGTTGATGCGCCTGCTCGAGCCGGTCAGCCGTCCCGCGCATGTCCTTGGCTGCACCTGACGCCCCGTCGCGGGATTCGGTCGTCAGGAGCATGCCCCGCGTAGCCTGAAGCACGCCCCATGCATCCGTCGCCAGCTCCCACCCAAGCCCACGCGCACCCTGCCGTCCCGCCTTGTAATCAATCCGCGTGTTGTAGCCGAGCACGAGACGCGAACTGGCCTGGTCACTCGCCACCTGCACCTGCAACTGCCCCGGCGTGTCGTCCGTCACCACGAAGTTGTTGCCGCGCCCATCGAGGCTGTTGCTCACCAGTCCCGTGAGCGCCTGGTTCTTCGGCAGGTCGAACGGCGGCTGGTTGAACTGGTTCACCTTGCTTGCCGCGATATACGGCTTGTCCGGATCGCCCTCGTGATAGGCAATCGTCACCTCGTCGCCAATTCTGGGCACCGCGATGAAGCTGTGCGGCCCACCGTGCCAGGGCAACGCCACGCGCACCCAGATGCTCGAGTTCTCGTCCTTGCCACCGAGCCGGTTGCCGAGCATGCCGAGGCGCTTTGCGATCTTGAGGTGTTCGCTGGCGAATTCCTGCGCCCGCGCTGTCATGTAACGCAGTTCGCGGAGGTAGGCCTCGAAGAGCCTGGGGTCCATGGGTGAGGCGTCGCCTATGCACGCATGGGGGAGCGCAACGCGCCGGGTGGTCGCAAGCGCATGCCGCCGTCACCGGCTACCTCACCAGCACCTATCGCTTCGCCATCCTTATCAACTGCCATCACCCACTCCGAAAAAATGAAATCGTTGCAGGCTAGCGTCAAACAGGGAATAGCGACGAAATTCGTCTGAAGATTGAGAAAACCGGAGTAAGCATCGATGTTAGGACCAGTCCTATTGCGTCATGATGCGAAATCCAGGGGCCAACTGATTGAATCTCCGATGCAATCCTTGCGATACAGCGCCCGCGAAAACGCCAAGCTCTTTTGCGCCAGGCGGTTAAGCCAAACTGGTGAAGCGGGTGTCGATGACTGGGCGCAGTCGACCCAGATCACGCATGCGCAGGAGAGGGGCCCGAAGCAGTGTAGCGCGCGGTGGTGGCCGGGACCTGAACGGCCCGGGTCGAGCCGACTATACCGCCGCGATCGCCAGATGCAGCGGTTTCTCCGGCCGCAGCGTCACCTTGAGCACGGCTCGCGGGGCAGCCATGTCTTCAGGGACCGACAGGGTGTAGCGCTGCAACAGCATCGCGGCGATGACCGTCATCTCGGCCATGGCCAAGTGTTGCCCGAGGCAGACGCGCGGGCCCGCGCCGAATGGCGACCACGCTCCGCGTTCCGCATGCGCGGCCTCGCGGGCGAAGCGCTCGGGCTTGAAAGCGGTAGGGTCCGGGAACCAGCGCGCGTCGTGCTGCATCAACTGCATGGGCAGCATGAACAGCGTGCGCGCCGGCACCCGCCACGGACCCAGTTCGATCGGGCGCAGCGCACGGCGGTTGATGAGCACTGGAGCGGCGGGGTAGAGGCGCAGCGTTTCTTCTAGCGTCTGGGTCAGCCAGGGCAAAGTGGTCCGGGCATCTGCACCAGGCACGCGACCTTGCAGGACTTCGCTCACTTCCACACGCGCGGCGGCCTGTGCCTGCGGGTTCGCGGCCATGCACCATGCCCACCAGGTCAGCGTGGCCGCCGTCGTTTCGTGGCCCGCGAGGAAAGTCGTCATGCATTCGTCGCGCACTGCCTGGAGCGGCCACATCGCTGCGCTTTCGCGGTGCAGGCGCAAAAGACGCGAGAGCAGATCGTCCGGCCACGCATCGTCGGGTAGCGCGAGGCGTGCTTGCAGGTGCCGCTCGACGAGAGCCTTCAACACGCGGATTGCCTGTCGCTTTGCGCGCTTCCACGGCATCCAGTCGGGCCAGCTGGCGGGCCAATAGAATTCGGCGTTGGCCGCTTCGCTCGCCATGCGCACGGCATGTTCGGCAAGACGCGCGTGTTCGCCGATCGCCTCCGAGAACATCATCCGCACGATCACGTCCATGGTGAGCGAAGTCAGCGCGCTCTCTACGGGCCAGCGCGAGTCGTGCGAAGGCCACTGGTCGAGCGCGGCGGCCGTCGCCGCGGCGACGCTCGGCACGAAGGTCTGCACTGCCTTCGGCGTGAAGCCCGGCTGCAACGTGTGGCGCTTGTGACGCCATGCATCGCCTTCGGAGGTCAGGACGCTGTGGCCGTGTAACTGGGCGAACAGGTTCGTTGCGCGCTCCCAGCGGATCAGCGAGTCGTGATGCGTCACCAGCAGTTCGCGTGCGAGCTGTGGGTCGGTCAGGACGATCGTGTGCTCGGGGAACGTGCGCACGTGCACGATGTCGCCGTAGGTGTGTTGCCATTGCGCGAGCGTGCCGAGCAGGTCTCGGGACATGCGGCGCAGCAGGCGCCAACCGGTCAGGCCGGCTGGCGGCCCGGGTGGCCACGTGCCGGCCGGCGGGTGCGAGGGAGGGGGGCGGTGCCCGTCGCGCGTGGCATCGCGCTTCGCATGAAACGGGCATTGGGATGTCGTTGGCGTGTTCATGTCGTGCATTGCACACCGTCAGGCGCGCGGCGTCTTGAACGCAAACGACATCGACGCACGTATCGCACTCGCCTATACTGCGCCGTCATGTCCTCCATCCCGCCAGCCGAGCCGATATCGTGCCCCGACCGCTGGGCGCGCGCGCCCCGAGCGCTGCGCGGCGGTCAGGGCCCTCATACCCGGCTCTATCCGGCGCCCCGATCGCTGGAAGATGCCATCGTGGCCGTTGTCTGTCGTGACACACGCGGCTTCGAGCTGAGCGACGCGCAGCGCCTCTCGCATTTCCCGGCCTCTACGCTCGTGTGTCTTTCATGGTACCGGGAGCTGGATGCCGGGCTCGTGAAGGTGTCCGCGAGCGGCACGCTCTGGCGGCCGTTCGGTACGCCGCTCACGCTTTCGGGCAGCCAGTCGCGGCCCACCACGAGCTGGGCGCCGACCACGGGCTTCGGCGGCATGGTGTGTTTCGCAGCCGATGCCGCGAAGGCCTTGTTCGACGTAGATCCGGCGGCGCTCCACGACCGCTTTCTGTGCGCTCGCGCGGCACTCGGGCCGCAATGGCGCCCGCTTCTGGACGCACTGCTTTGCACTGCTGATGATGCACAAGCGCTAGCCGTCCTGGAGCAGCAACTCGCTGATCGCTGGGCGGCGGTTCGCGGCCGCCGCTCCGCTGCTGCCACGCTGCGCGAGGCGGGCCGCCGCTGGGTGGGGCGTCTCGCCTGGCAGGCTCGCGAATGGGGGCGCACGCATAGCGCGCGTCAGGTCGAGCGCCGCATCAAGGCGTACAGCGGGCGTTCGCTGCGCGAGTGGCAATCGCTCGTGAAGGCCGAAGGCGCGTACTTTGCGGCAACAGATCGCCTGGCGGCCGGCGATGCCTTCGACTGGGCCGCATTCGCCCACGACGAAGGCTTCGCGGATCAGGCTCACCTGAGCCGTACCACGACGCGCATGACCGGCTTCTCGCCGACAGCGTTCGCGCAGCGCTATGTAGAGGACGAGTCGTTCTGGATGTACCGGTTATGGGTGTGACCCGCCCCACCTTCTCGCCGTGGCACCGCGCTAGCGATCCACGCGCTGCTGCAACTGCGCCGGATAACGGTCGCCCACCACCTGGATTTGTGCCAGCGCCGCTTCGATGGCGGCGAGATCGTCGGCCGTCAGTTCGATGTCGGCTGCACCCACGTTCTCTTCCAGCCGAGAAAGCTTCGTCGTGCCAGGTATCGGCACGATCCATGGCTTTTGCGCGAGCAGCCACGCCAGCGCGATCTGTGCGCGCGTCGCGCCCTTGCCTTCGGCAATGCGGCCGAGTACGTCGACGAGGCCCGCGTTGGCCTTGCGGTTCTCTTCGGAGAAGCGCGGCACGAGGGTGCGGAAGTCGCTCTTGTCGAACGAGGTGCGTTCGTCGATCGCGCCGGTCAGAAAGCCCTTGCCGAGCGGGCTGAACGGCACGAAGCCAATGCCGAGTTCCTCCAGAACCGGCAACACTTTTTGTTCCGGTTCGCGCCACCACAGCGAATACTCGCTTTGCAGCGCAGCCACGGGCTGCACCGCATGGGCGCGCCGAATCGACTGCTCGCCGGCTTCGGAGAGGCCGAAGTGCTTGACCTTGCCTTCGCGGATCAGCTCCTTGACCGTGCCGGCGACCTCTTCCATGGGCACGTTCGGATCGACGCGGTGCTGGTAGAACAGATCGATGCGATCGGTCTTCAGGCGCTTGAGTGCCGCGTCTGCCACGGCGCGAATGCGCTCGGGGCGGCTGTCCATGGGTTTTTTCGAGTCGCCGTCCTGGAAGCCGAACTTCGTCGCGATCACCACCTGGTCGCGAAAAGGCGCGACCGCCTCGCCGACCAGTTCCTCATTGACGAAGGGGCCATAGACCTCGGCTGTATCGAAGAACATGACGCCGCGCTCGAACGCCGTGCGAATCAGGCGGATCGCGGCTGCCTTTTCGGTGGCCGGCCCGTAGCCGAAGCTGAGCCCCATGCAGCCGAGACCGATGGCCGAAACCTCGAGGCCGCTCTTGCCGAGTGTGCGTGTTTGCATGTGTTGCTCCTGTTGGGGTGGACTGGATTGGCTGGCGCCCCGTTTCGTGCGGGACTCGCCATCGATCCCACTGAGTGTAGGTTGCTGTCTGGAGATCAACAATCCCGCTAGACTTGCACGGGGTATTGAGAGGAATTCACAAATGTTGCGCACCGGCTTATCCGAACTAACGGCCTTCGTGACGATCGCCGAGCAGCGCAGCTTCAGCGGCGCGGCGCGCGTGCTGGGCGTCTCGCCTTCCGCGTTGAGCCACAACGTGCGCAACCTCGAAGCGAAGCTCGGCGTGCGCCTGTTCAACCGCACGACACGCTCCGTGGCGTTGACCGCGGCGGGCGAGCAGCTGCTCAACCGCGTGCGGCCCGCGATGGCCGATCTCGAAGACGCCGTACACCACGTGGCGACGGCGAGCAACCGGCCTTCGGGATCGATCCGCATCAGCGCTTCGGAGTCGGGGGCGCTCCCGCTCATCCGCCATGTTCTGCCGGGCTTCGTGGCGCGCTATCCGGACATTCGCGTCGAGTTCGTCGTCGATTCGCGGCTCGTGGACATCGTGGCCGCGGGCTTCGATGCCGGCGTGCGCGTGCTCGAAGACGTGCCGCGCGACATGATCGCCGTTCGCTTCGGTCCGGACATGCGCTTTGGCGCCGTGGCGTCGCCCGCGTACCTCGCGCGCCACGCCCCGCCGCGTGCGCCGCACGATCTCGAGCAGCACCAGTGCATCCGTTTTCGCTTTGAGAGCGGCGCGTTGTTCCGTTGGGATTTTGCGCAGCGCGGCAAAAGCGCCAGCATCGACGTGGACGGTCCGCTCACGCTTGGCAATCTCAACCTCATGGTCGAGGCGGCGCTCGCCGGAATCGGCGTTGCCTGGGTGCCCGAATCGCTCGTCGCCGAGCATCTGGCGGCCGGGCGGCTCGTGTCCCTGCTGCCGCAGCGGGGGCCGGTCTTTGCGGGACTTTGTCTCTACTATCCGGCGAATCGCCATCCGCCCGCGGCGCTGCGCCTGTTCGCGCAGGCGGTGCGGGAGTGGGCGGATGACTCGGCGAAGCATTCGCGCGATGAACGCGCGGCACCGGGCGCGTGAAACGCCACCAAACCGCCGTGCCTGCAATGTTTTGTGTCCCCAGCCCAAGCCGATACAGTGAGATACAAAGCATCGCGCGGCTTGCGGTATAACCCAAACTGTCCCTGCACACGGAGTTCGTTCATGTACGCCGATGGTTTTGCGGCCCGCCGCCGCGTACCGCTTGTTGCGGCGGTGCGGCAATGAAGGCGCTCCACTGGCCGCGCACGCTGTTTGCGCGTCTCGCCCTGATCCTTTGCGTTGGCCTCGCGCTCGCGCAGGTGTTCTCGTTCGCCCTCACGCTCGCCGAGCGCGACGACGCCACCGCGAACATGATGACCAACTACATCGCGCGCGAAGTCGCCATCTCCGTGGCGCTGCTCGACCATCTGCCCGCGGACAAGCGCGCGGCGTGGCTGCCGCAACTCGCGCGGCGCAGCTATAGCTTCATCCTCGGTCCCGGCACGCCAGGCGAGGCGCCCAACGCGAGCCGCTCGAAGGACGTGGCGCAGGCCATCGCGAGCGGCATCAGCGACCGGAATGCGCTGACGGCCAATGCCGTGCCGGGCAACGGCGAACATCTGCAGATCCATCTGCGTCTCTCCGACGGCTCGCCGCTCACCATCGATTACCGTCCGCTTGCCGCGCTGCCGTTGTCGGGCTGGCTGCCGGTCGTGCTGGTTGCGCAACTCGTCGTGCTGGCGGTGTGTTGCTGGTTCGCGGTGCGCGTCGCGACGCAGCCCTTGCATGAGCTCGCGCGCGTGGCCGACGCGCTCGGGCCGGACCTGAAGGCGGAGCGACTCGAAGAAGATGGCCCCTCCGAGGTGGCGCGGGCGGCGCGCGCGTTCAACGCCATGCAGGAGCGCATCGCGGCGCACGTGGCCGAGCGCATGCAGATCCTCGCGGCCATCTCGCACGACCTGCAAACGCCGATCACGCGCATGCGGCTGCGCGTCGACCAGATGGACGACGAGGCGCAGGCCGCGAAGCTCACGCAGGACCTGCGGGAGATGGAGCAGCTCGTGAAGGAGGGCGTGGCCTACGCGCGCACGCTGCACGGCACCGACGAAGCGCCGCGCCGCGTCGATCTCGACGCGCTGCTCGACAGCCTCGTGTGCGACTACGTGGATGCCGGGTCGCCCGTGACGTTCGAGCGCCGCCTGAATATGGCGATCGTCACGCGCGTGCAGGCGTTGCGCCGCATCGTGGGCAATCTCGTGGACAACGCGCTGAAGTACGGCGGCACGGCGGCCATCGAGGTGAGCGCGTCGCCGCAGGACAAGGCCGTGACGATCTCGGTGCTCGACAGCGGTCCCGGCATTCCGGAGGAGGCGCTCGAAAAGGTGTTCGAACCGTTCTACCGGCTCGAAACGTCGCGCAATCGCGGCACCGGCGGCACGGGGCTCGGCCTCGCCATCTCGCGCCAGCTCGCCGTGGCGATGGGCGCGCAGCTCACGCTGCGCAATCGCCCGGAAGGCGGCCTGGAAGGGCGGCTCGTGCTCGCGAGCGCCGCGGATGCCTGAGTCCCGGCCTGGCCGGCTCGCCCGGCGCGGTTTGCCTGCTCACGAAGCGAGCGGGATGAAGACGTTGAACTGACCTTCGTCGGGGTGCCGCGAGCGATGTCCCTTGCCCACGGTGTCTTCGCACAACACGACCGTGCCCGGCTCGCAGTGCCGCGTCTCGCCGTCGCTCGTTTCGAACTCGACCCAGCCGGTCATCCAGATCACGAACTGGCGCACCGGCGTGGTGTGCCAGTCCGCCTCCTTGAGCCCCGCGGGCACCCAGCCGAAACGTACCGACTTCGCCGGCTCCCAGGTCGAAAGGTAAATGGGCGGGATGTTGGGAAAGAGCTCGAGCGGCGTAAGCGGAATGTCCATGTCCTCGAAGTGAGACTCGCCCTGTGCGTCGGCATAAATGCGCAGACATTTCATGAGGGACCTCCTTGAGCCTTTTCGCGCTCGTTGCCGGGGGCCAGCATGGAAGATGCCGGCATGGCGGCGGCAGCCGGTTTCGTGGCCATTGCCGGCCATTTCAGGTCGACATGCGGTGCGCCGAATGTTCGCCAGCGCACATTGTCGCCCTGAATCAGGCTGTGCGGTGCGGGTTTGGCATGGCTGCGGTTCGTTCGCGATGCGTAGCGATTCGCGCGGCGGGTGCAATGTTTTGTGTCTACCCACGCGGCAGATACATTGCGATACGGAGCCGCGCGCGGCTTGCGCTATAAAGCGGTTCAACCCATTTTTTGATCGGAAAACGAAATGAGCGCGACGAGTTTGAAGGGATCCTGTCATTGTGGCGCGGTACAGTTCGAAGTTCGCACGGAGCTCGAGCCGGCCGTGCGCTGCAACTGCAGCCTGTGCCGCCGCAAGGGCGCGCTGATGAGCCCCCTGTTCGCCGGTGAGAACCTCACGATTCTCGCGGGCCAAGACTCGCTCACGCTGTACCAGTTCAACACGCGCGTGGCGAAGCACTACTTCTGCAAGCACTGCGGAATTTATCCGTTTCACCAGACCCGCAAGGACGCCACGCGCTGGCGCGTCAATCTCGGCTGCCTCGAGGGCGTCGACGCGTATGCGCTCGAGGCTTCGGTTGCCGACGGCGCGAGCCTTTCCGTGGTCGATGACGCATGAAGCGCCTGTTCGCCATTCTGTTGTTCGCGGTGGGCGGGCTGGCTGCGGAGATCGTGCATCCGGTGTACTGTTCGAGCATCGTGGAAACCCGCACACGCGGGGGGCGCAAGGAGGCAAGAACCGATGACGGAAAAGATGGACCACGTCCTGATCGTCGATGACGATCGCGGCATACGCGAACTGGTTGGCGCCTACCTGGAAAAGAACGGCCTGCGCGTCTCACTGGCTGCGAACGGTCGCGAGATGCGCACGGTGCTCGAAAGCGGTGCGCCCGACCTGATCGTGCTCGACCTCATGATGCCGGGCGACGACGGCCTCGTGCTTTGCCGCGAGCTGCGTGCGGGCAAGTTCCGCGCCGTGCCCGTGGTGATGCTGACCGCGCGCAGCGAGGAGACGGATCGCATCGTCGGCCTGGAAATGGGTGCCGACGATTACCTGCCCAAGCCGTTCGCCGTGCGGGAGCTTTTTGCACGCATCCGCTCGGTGCTGCGGCGCACCCGTATGCTGCCGCCTGGCATGGAGGTGAGCGAGTCGGCGCAACTGCTCGCGTTCGGCGACTGGCGGCTCGACACCACGGCCCGCCATCTGCTCGACAGCGAAGGGACGATCGTAGCGTTGAGCGGCGCGGAATACCGGCTCTTGCGCGTTTTTCTCGATCATCCGCAGCGCGTGCTCACGCGCGACCAGCTGCTGAGCCTCACTCAGGGGCGCCAGGCCGACGCGTTCGACCGCTCGATCGACCTGCTCGTGAGCCGGCTGCGCCAGCGCCTGCGCGACGAGGCACGCGAGCCGCGTTACATCAAGACGCTGCGCAGCGAAGGCTACGTGTTCTCGGCGGCGGTGAGCACGGTCGAGGCGCCGGAGTAAGGCGCGTCGATCGACATGGGCCGGGGCGGCGCACGCTTGTCCGGCGTGGCGGGCATGCCCACGCCGGCGCGCTGCGCTCAGCCGAAGAAATTTAGTAGTTCTTCGGAAACAGCTGCCGGCTGTTCCTCCGGCAGGAAATGGCCGCAGTGTGCAATCGTCGCGCCGCGCAGGTCATCGGCGTAATCGCGCAGCGGACCTGCCATGTCGGAGATCGAGCCCTGATCGGCGCTCAGTGCGAGAACGGGCATCCGCAATTTGCCGCGCGTGCTCAGTTCGCGATTCTGGCGTGCCGAGAGAGCGGCGGCACGATAGTAGGCCAGCCCCGTGCGCAATCCGCCTTCCTTCGTGAACACGCGCAAATACTCGTCGATGTCGGTGTCGGCGAAGGTTTGCGGGTTCGCGGTCTTGCGGCGCAGAAACCAGTCGAGGTAGGCACGCTCCTTGCCCGCGATCAGCAGTTCGGGAAGATCGGGAATCGCATGGAAGGCGAAGTGCCAGGTGCGCCACGCGCGCTCGGGCGCCACGGGCAACGCGTCGGGCAAGGTGATGCCGGGAATGCCGGCGTCGAGTAGCGCGAGGTTCAGCACCTCATCGCCGAACAGCGCCGCGTGGGGATAAGCGACCCAAGCGCCTACATCGTGGGCCGCGAGGTGGTAGCGGTGCGCACCGAGCTTCTCGAGCAACGCGTGCAGCGCGCTCGCGAGCGACAGCGTGTCGTAGCCGCCGGGCGGACGGTCGGAGTCGCCCTGGCCGGGCAGGTCCGGTGCGATCACGCGGAAACGCGCAGCGAGCCGCGGCATGACCTTGCGCCATGCGAACCAGCTTTGCGGGTAGCCGGCCAGCAACACGACCGTCTCGGCTTCCGCTTTGCCGCCTACGACGTAGTGGAGCCGCGTGCCTTCGATGGTCGCAAAGCGATGCTCGAAGCCGGCCAGGATCGAATCGGGCGACGAAGCCGGACCCCGGTCGACGATGCGTGGGGCGACGGGCGAGGGTGTGCTCATTTCGTGAAGCTCCTGGGAGAGGGTTGGTGAAGGCGACAGCGCGCTTGCATCGTGCCGTCCTATATAGGAAATATTCATTTCCAAATTGGCCAAAAAAATTCAGCCCAGCAAACGCATGGCCTCATCGGCTGCGGCCAGCATCTCGCGCTGCGTGCGCCCGGATTTGCCGATCAGGCGGAAACCGTGGAGCAGGGCCAGCAGGCTGCGCGCCATGGCCGGCACATGTATTTCCGATGAGATAGAGCCGTCTTTCTGGCCTTGCTGAAGCAGTTCGCGCAGCATCTCTTCGGTGCGGCGCATGGTGGCTTCGATGAGCGTGGCGATTTCCTCGTCGAACGTGGCGAGTGCCGTCGCGCTGGAAACCACGAGGCAGCCGCGCCTGCCCTCGCGGCCGTGCGACGATTCGGCGTAAAAGCGCAGCATGGCCCTGATCTTTTCGCGCGCGCTGGGCGCCTTGTCGAGCCGTTGACGTAATCCGGCGTTGCGCACGCTCACGTAGTGATCGAACGCGGCGAGAAAAACCCCGCGCTTGTCGCCGAACGCCTTGTAGAGGCTGCCCGCGGTCAGGCCCGTCGCGTCGCTGAGGTCGCCCACCGAGGTGGCGTGATAGCCGCGTTCACGGAACACGCGTACCGCGCCATCGACGACCGTTTGCATGTCGAACTCGCGGGGGCGGCCCGGGCTACGGGCCGGGGAGGGGAACTTCTGCTCGGCTGCCATGCAGCGATTATAGGAAATGATCATTTCCTAATCAACTGCCTCGCTTCCACGGAACTTACTCCGCGGTTTCGCCCCGCCCCTTGTGCTGCGCCGCGAGCCGTTCCTGATGAGCCGGCGGAACCGGATCGTAGTGGCTCAACTGAATGCTGTAATTGCCGTTCCCACCGGCGAGCGAGTTCAGGCGCGACTGGTAGTCGTTGAGTTCGGCGAGCGGCACCTTGCCCGCAATGACCATGGCCTGGCCGCCTATCGTGCGCGTGCCGTGCACCTGGCCGCGCCGGGAGGAAAGGTCGCCGATGATATCGCCCATCGCCGCCTCCGGCGTCATCACCTCGATGTCGACGATCGGTTCGAGCACGATGGGCTGAGCCTTGAGCACCGCGTCGATAAAGGCCTTGCGCCCCGCCGTGACGAACGCCACTTCCTTCGAGTCGACGGGGTGGCTCTTGCCGTCGTACACGGTCACGCGCACGTCCTGCATCGGAAAGCCCGCGAGCGGCCCGCTGTCGATGACCTGCAAGATGCCCTTTTCCACGGCGGGCATGAACTGCGAAGGAATGGCGCCGCCTTTCACGGCATCGACGAACTCGTAGCCCGCGCCGCGCGGCAACGGCTCCACGCGCAGCATGACCTCGCCGAACTGGCCCGCGCCGCCCGTCTGCTTTTTGTGGCGGCAGTGGCCCTCGGCCTTGCCGCCTATGGTTTCGCGCCACGCGATGGTGGGCGGTCGCGTGACCACGTCGAGTTTGTACTGATCGGTGAGCCGCTCGAGCATGTAGCGCAGGTGCAGTTCGCCCAGCCCGCGCACGACGGTCTCGTTGGTGCCCACAGGGTGCTCGATCTGCAGGCAGGGGTCTTCCGCCGCGAGCTTTTGCAGCACTTCCCACACGCGCTGCTCGTTGCCGGGGCGCGCCGGCTCGATCGCGAGGCCGTAGATCGGATTGGGAAAGTCGGGCGGCGTCAGGTGGATGTTGCCGTCTTCGGGGGCATCGTGCAGCACCGCATCGAAGCCGATATCGTCGGCCTTGGCCACCGCGCAGATATTGCCGGGCCCGGCGCGCTGCACTTCCACGTGCTCCTTGCCCTGCAGCATCAGCAGATGCGCGACCTTGAACGGCTGGCGCGCATTGCCAATGTAAAGCTGGCTGTCCCGCGAGACGGTGCCCTGATGGATGCGAAACACGGCGACCTTGCCGATATAGGGGTCTATGACGATCTTGAAGACGTGCGCGAGCACGTGCTTGTCGGCCACGGGCTCGGCGCGCACGGGTTCCACCTTGCCGTTCGTCTCGCGATAAAAGAGCGGCGGGTTGCCTTCGGTGACGTTGGGCAGGAGCCGCACGAGCACGTCGAGCAACTGGGCAATGCCGGCGCCCGTTACCGCGGAGGTGAAGCAGACGGGCACGAGATGCCCTTCACGCAAGGCGCGCTCGAAGGGCTCGTGCAATTGCTCGGGGCGGATGGCTTCGCCTTGCTCGAGGTACAGCTCCATCAGTTCGGGATCGAGTTCGATCACCTGGTCGATGAGCGCGTTGTGCGCCGCTTCCACGGAGTAAAAGTCGGCTTCGCCCGCGGGATTGAAAAAGCAGTCCACCACTTCGCGGCCGCCCTTCGCGGGCAGATTGATGGGCAGGCACGTCTTGCCGAAGGTCTCCTGGATCTGCGCGAGCAGTGCCGGCAAATCCACCTTTTCGCCGTCGATGCCGTTCACGATGATCATGCGGCACAGCTTGCGCTGCTGCGCGTACGCCATCATCCGGGTCGTCGTCATCTCGATGCCGGTGCGCGCGTTGATGACGATGGCCGCCGTTTCCACCGCCGGCAGCACGCTCATCGACATGCCGGCGAAGTCGGGATAGCCGGGCGTGTCGAGCAGGTAGATGCGGGTGTCCTGATAGTGGAAGTGGGCGATGGCGGAGTTCAGGGAGTGGTGGTATTTACGTTCGAGGGGATCGAAATCGCAGAGGGCGGTGCCGCGGTTCACGCTGCCCGGCGAGTGCAGGGCGCCGCCCTGGTGCAGGAGCGCTTCGGCTAGCGAGGTCTTGCCGCAGCCGGCGTGTCCGACCAGAGCGACCGTGCGGATGGCTTCGGGACTGTAATCCATTTGTCGATCCCTTGTTGTGCAGGTTCATCCAGTGTGGCGTTACAATCTTTCTGCAATTCCACTGAATAATCAATTGGTTGTCAACATGATTGGCCTGATTGGATCCATTTTGATCCGTCTGCTGCCAAGTCGCTTATGCAGGGCTAGATGGTGGGTCAAAGTCTTGGGGAATGCCCTATGCCCATGCTTGCCGACCGCGCGCTACGCAACCTGAAACCCGACGATGGGCCGCTCACCGATAGTCAGGTGCCCGGACTGATGATCCGCCCCAATGCCAACGGCGGCAAGTGGGCGTTGCGCTACGTGAGCCCTACGACACGCAAGCGCCGTGAAATGGGGTTGGGCGTCTACCCGTCTACGTCGCTGCACGACGCCCGAGCGCGCACGCTGGCGATGCGCAGCCAGATCGACAGCGGCCACGACCCAATCCAGGAGCGTAGACGCGGGCGGGTGATCACGGAGCGGGAGGCGAATGTGCCCACCTTCCCGCAGGCCGCCGAGAAAACGCACGAGAAGGCTAAGAGCGGCTGGAAGCATGCCGACGGTAGAAACGCGCGACGGTGGCTCAGTAGCGTAAAAATGCACCTCGCGCCGCTACTCGAGTGTCGCGTCGACACCCTCAAGCCGCGCGACTTTTCCGATGCACTCGCGTCTGCGTGGATCGAGTGTCCACGTATCGCGGATAACGTCTTTCAGCGCGCTCGCGCGATCATGGAATGGGCTTTCGCGGCGTACCCGGAGCACGTGATGGGTAATCCGGTGCCGAGCGCGCGCGCCTTGCAACCGAGCCGAAGCGCGCGGCAGTCGAAGCCAAAACATCACCCTGCGATTCTGGCGTCGCCGTTGCGATGGCTTCACGCATTCATGCGACGCTGCGAACGACCTTTGCCACGCGCGCTCGGTGCATGAGCACTATGCCGCGTAACCGGGATTGCGCCGGTCGAGCCGGCGAAGCAGCCCAGGCCAGGCGAGCGCACCCGGGCTGACGCCCCTCGTCACGGTGGCGATCTGCTGCCGGATGCCGTCGAGAATCGGCTGGGCGATCGGCCGAAGCTTCGAGCCACCCGCCTGTGCGCGGACCTGAATCATGCAGGCTGCTTCGAAGAAGTACATCGCGACGAAAGCATCCGCCGGCGTTGCGCCGACAGTCAGGAGCCCGTGGTTGCGCAGCATCAGCCAGGTGTTGTTGCCGAGGTCGCGCACCAGCCGGGGCTTCTCGTCTTCGTTCAGGGCGATACCCTCGTAGTCGTGATAGCCGAGCGATGCGAGCACGCCGAGCGATTGCTGGGAGAGCGGCAACAGGCCTGCCTCCTGTGCCGACACGGCCACGCCGTTGACCGAATGGGTGTGCATCACGCAGAGCGCGTCGTCGCGCGCCGCGTGCACCGCGCTGTGAATCGTGAAGCCGGCAGGATTGATGTCGTAGGGTGAGTCAGACACTTTGCGACCTTCCAGGTCGATCTTGACGAGCGACGAAGCGGTGATCTCGTCGAACATCATGCCGTATGGGTTGATCAGGAAATGGTGCTCGGGTCCGGGTACGCGCGCGGAGATGTGGGTAAACACGAGGTCGTCCCATCCGAACAGCGCGGTCAGACGGTATGCCGCGGCGAGATTGACCCGCGCGTCCCACTCGGCTGCGGAAACGGCATGCTTCAGGCTGAGATCAGGTGTGGCCATATCGAGTCTCCTCAATCAATCGGTCTGAACAGCTTCGGTGACGGCCCCTTGGCCGGATGTTCTGCCGAGGCACGGCAGGCAGCGGGGGGCGTTGACGCATGATCGCTCAAATCGCGCGTAATAACTGTCGGCTAGTCGACAAGTCGCTCATGCTCCGAAGCGCTGAGGTACAACACTCGATGACTGAAACGAGGCGCGGCGCAATGCGCCGCGCTTCGATGTGCTTACTGGTTGCCCAAGGGCGCTCCAGCGCCGCTGCGGACTTCGATCTTGCTGTTCACGTTGCGCACGCCGCTCACGCCCTGTGCCACCGAAGTGGCGAGCGAGATTTGATTTTCGTTCGCGACCACGCCGCTCAGCGTGACGACGCCGTCATGCGCGCGCACGCGGATATAGGTGGACTTCAGTCCCTGCTTGCGCGCGGCGCGCAGCGCCTGGCGCACGCTCGCCGCGAGTTGCTTGTGGGTTGGCGCGGAGGCAGCCGCAACGGGCGCTGCCGTCGCGGCTGAAGCGCTCGAGGCAGCGCTGCCGCCCTGCGCACGCACACTCGCGCAGACGGCGAACAGCACGGCGGCGGCAAGCCGTAGCCGAGCGTCACGCCATACGCGTGGTCGACCCAGCCGCCAACGGTGCGATACACCACTTCGGCGCGGAAGTCGTTGCGCTTCAGGTAGCGGTAGATGGCGCCGAGCGTATAGGTCGACGAGACGCGGTCGCCTTCAAGACGCGGTGCCACGAAGCTGCGACGACGACGTAACGGCGACACCCGCCTGGGCTTGATACGCTCGCGCCTGGTTGCGGGGGCAACGAAGCGGCGCGGTCGAGCACGATCGGGGCGGCTACCTCGGCCGGCGCGGCGCTTGGGATGGCCAGCGGGCCGGCGCCGGTGGAGTTGACTTCGGCAGGTGGCGTGCTTCAGGTATTCAACGGCTCTGGTTGCAAATAGCTGGCCCAGCCGAGGCGCTTGTTATAAGTATGGATGCCCTATCAATTCAAAAGAACGGTATTCCAGATGGCAGGCGAAGCCGTGCCCCTGATCCCGAGGGCGGAGAAGTCAAATTAGCGGTATTTCGACTTGCGTCCTGGTTATTTCCTTCGAGCAGGTCGGGGTGCAGGTTCTTTGCACAGTCACACGGCCTCGCGCTTGAATTCGTCTCTCTCACGGTAGCGAAAAACGAAGGACACCTCAGTTTGAACCGTCGCGCCGAAGCGATGCCAGCAACCGTGGTATTTCAGTTTTCTCGTGCATACCGAGCTTGCGGTACGCGCAGCGCAGATAGTGACGCACGGTCGTCGGCGAGATGCCCATCCGTTGGGCGACTTCCTTGTGTGACAAGCCATTGCCGTAGTGTGTCATCGCGACCAGTTCTCGCGGGCTCAAACGGTCGAGTTCCGAGCGCGCGCGTGCTTCCAGCTGATAGAGCCCTGCGATCGGCGCGCATTGCACGGTGATGCTCTCGCCCGTGAACGGATGGGTCGTGTCGCCGCCCAGCCAGTCAACCAGCGGCTGCGGCAGTGTCTGGTTCGTGTACAGCGGCCAGTCCTGGCACAACATCGTTTCGAACGCCTTGTCGGCTTGATGGACCGTGCCGAATGAATCGCAGATGGCGCGCGCCAGTGGCGCGCTCGGCGTCGTACTGCGTTCGCGCGTCAACTGGAACGAACGATTGATCGTCAACGCCGCCGCGAGATGCGCGATGACGTTTTCGACCTTGTGGGCGTCCTCATCGGTAAACGGCCGGTCCAGCGCGCGCCGGTACACGGAAAGGAAGGTCGTCAAGCCAAAGCGGTGATCTAGCGCGGTTACCACCATCAGTTGCGCGAGCCCGTATTTGACGGCCCAGTTGACGAAGCGTGCCGGCACGCCGGGCTCGACAATCGAGATGGCCTTCGCACGCCCATACGCGCCGCGGGTGGCGCTCGCGAGCGGGTCGCAGTCACGCACCTTGATCCAGTCGCCAAAAAACGTATCGGGCAGACCCCAGGTAAAGCTGTTGTGCATGACCGGACCCGTGGCCGTATGCGTCGTGACGCCGGTCCAGCCAGCTTCGAACGAGAGCTGCGAAGACAGCAGCCGGAAAAACCCATTCTCGAATTCGCCAATGCCGGTTTGATTCGCGAGCGCATAGAGGTCGAGCAGCAGAACGCTCAGGTCGCGCTCAGGCGTGCCATCGGGCGCGAACGGGCCTTCGAAATCGGCGCTGCGTGCGTGCGGCGTCGTTTTTGCGTAGCTGTCGATAGCGATCGCCGCAGGCATACGCGGGACGTCGCCCGGTGCGTTGCGCCGGCCTGCGCTGCGTGTCACGTCGTTCTCCTCCGCAATGTCCGCAGTCTCCGCGGTTTCCACGGTTTGCGCGGTTTCCGGTCCAGCGCCGGATTTGAACCGATTATACGTGCCGCCTTATTTCGGCGAACGGCTCCCATGAATCCGGTTAGACACCCTCCATTTGAACGGGGTCGAGCCTTCAATTCATCCGTGGAGCCCGCCCGTGGATGGCCACGGCTTTCAGCCGCGCCATGACGCAAGAGCCTCCCGTCGCGGGTGCGGGTTTTCCGCATCGTTCACTTGAAGGTCTGTTCACGATGTTTCCCGTTACCGACACTGCAGACGGATTCAGGACCGCACGCACCGTACGAAGCACACGGCGGTCATCGGGCACAGCACCTGTTCATGCGCGCCGATGCCCATCAAAACAACATTGCATGGTTTGGAGCCAGTAGATGAAGCAATCCGATTCACCCCGGCAGATGCGGCGGCCCGCGCGGCTCGTGGCCCTCACGGCGGCATGCACGGTCATGCTGGGCGTTGCCGGCCACGTGCACGCGCAATCCAGCGTGACGCTATACGGCATTCTCGATGCGGGCATTCAATACCGCACCCACGAAGACGGCCAGCACAGTGCCGTGAATCTGCAGAGCTATGGCGTGCTGCCTTCCCAGTTCGGCATAACGGGCAGCGAGGACCTCGGGGACGGACTCAAGGCGATCTTCCGTCTCGAGCAAGGGCTCAATCTCAACGACGGCACCGCCACGGTGCCCGGCCTCGCTTTCTTTCGCGGAGCGTGGGTCGGACTAAGGGGTGGTTTTGGCACGCTTACGCTCGGGCGCCAGTTCAGCGTGCTGTTCGATCGCACGGTGCTTTACGATCCGCTGTTTTACGCGGCGTATAGCGGGCAGGGCGTTCTCGTGCCGCTCTCCGCGAATTTCATCGACAACTCGGTGAAGTATCAAAGCGCGGATCTGGGCGGCTTCAGCGCCGAGTTGCTCGCCGCGACGGGGGGCGTGCCCGGCAACTCTCGCGCCGGCCGCGTGCTGGAGGCCGGCGCGCAATACAGCGGCCACGGCGTGGGCGTGAGCGCGGTGATTCATCAGTCGCACGGCACGGTCAGCGCGAGCGCGGACACCTCCGCGCAGCAGAGCACGATCGGCGTTCTGGCCGCGCATTGGGATATCGACAAGCTTTCGCTCTACGGCGGCGCGGAGCGCGAAACGGGGTCGCTCGCCCCCGTAAAAACCGTGGCTTGGGGCGGTGCGCGCTACCAGCTCGATCCCGCCGTGGGCTTCGCGGCCGGCATTTATCACACGTTTTCGAATGTGGCGGCCGTCGGGCATCCCACGCTCTATATCGCGAGCGGCACGTATGCGCTCTCGAAGCGCACGTTTGCGTATCTGAATCTCGGCTACTCCCACAACACTAGTGGGAGCACGCAACCCGTCTACGAGTACGACACATTGCCGCTGGCCGGCGTCTCGCAGTTCGGCGCGATGGCCGGCATGTCCCACTCGTTCTGACGCGTTACGCCTTTCAACCGGAATCCGATCGTCATGAAAAATCCTTCACAGTCCTTAGCGTCATCCACCTTCGCGCAGCGCGATTTCGCGGCGTCGACGCTGCTCTCGCTGGTCGTGTTCGCGGCGATCACGCCGCTCCTCCTGCTCGTTGCGCCTGCCGTCGCGGCGCAGCTCGGCGCACAACTGGGCCTTTCCGCTTCGCAGATCGGCAGCTACTTCTTCGTCGAGCTTGGCGCGTTCAGCTGCGCGACGTTGCCTGCGCTCCTCTGGCTCGGACGCGTGGATGCGCGCCGTGTCGCCGCCGTCGCCGCAGCCGTGTTCTGTGCGGGCAACTTCGCGACCGCGCTGCTGATGCCCGGCTTCGCCGGCCTGCTCGCGCTGCGCACGATCACCGCACTGGGCGGCGGCACGCTCATGGTGCTGTGCATGACGAGCGCGGCGACGAGTGCGAATCGCGATCGCGTGTACGGCCTGTGGGTGGTCGGCCAGCTCGTGGCTGGGGCGCTAGGCCTGTTCGTGCTGCCAGGCGTGTTCGCGGCCTTCGGCCTGCGCGCGCTCTATGTCGCGCTCGGCGTGCTCGGACTGTGCGCCGCGCCGCTCGTGCGCGGTTTCGATCCGGCGCTTGGCTGCGCGTCGCGCACGCAGGCGAACGTCGATGCTGCACATGGCGCCAGCGCCGGCGCGGTGGCGAGCGCGACGCTCGTCATTGCCGGCGTGCTCGCGTTCTACGTGGCGATTGGCGGCGTGTGGACCTTCGCGAGCAAGGCCGCCACGCTGGCGGGGCTCGATACCGCCAGCGCGGGCGAGGTGCTCGCGCTGGCAAGCGTCATGGGCATCGTGGGGGCGGCGTGTGCATCGATGATTGGCGGGCGCGTGGCGCGCTACGCGATGCTGCTCGCAGGCTACGCGATCCTCGCGGGTGCGCTCGCAGCGCTTGCGACGCATCCTGGCGCTGCGGGTTTCTGCGCGGCTGTCTTCGCATTCAAATTCGCGTGGACCTTCGTGCTGCCGTTCATTCTGGCTGCCGCCGCGAAGCGCGACCGCTCCGGGCGCCTCGTCGCCTCGCTGAACTTCGTGATCGGCGCCGGGCTGGCGGCGGGGCCGCTCATCGCGGGCGTGCTGCTCGACGCAGGCGCGTCGCTGGCCGCGCTGTTCGCGGGCGCGGCCACGATCTGCGTGCTTTCGTGCCTGTGCCTGCTGCTGGTCGAGCGCCGCTGAGACGAGCCGCGCCCAGGGCATGCCAAAACCGCGCAGTCCGCCTAAGCGGGCTGCAACCTCCCACGATCCATCTTCGGACCACTAGCAAGAGACTCTCATGAGCAAGACCGCATTCTTCACCGACGAACGGACCTTCTGGCACACGGGCGGCGCGCATGCGCTGTTCTTTCCGGTGGGCGGCTGGGTGCAGCCGCCGGCCGCAAGCAGTTACGCGGAGTCGCCGGAATCGAAGCGGCGTTTGCTCGCGCTGATCCAGGCGTCGGGCCTCGCGGCGTCGCTCGACATGCGCGGCGCCCCTGCCGCCACCGAGCGCGATTTGCTGCGCATTCACCCGGGCGACTACCTCGCGCGCTTCAAGGCGCTCTCCGACGAAAACGGCGGCGATCTCGGCGAACTCGCGCCGTTCGGCAAAGGTAGCTACGAAATCGCGGCGCTCTCGGCAGGCCTCGCCGTGCGCGCCGTCGATGCGGTGCTCGGGGGCGAATGCGCCAATGCGTTCTCGCTCTCGCGCCCGCCGGGCCATCATTGCCTGCGCGACAAACCGATGGGCTTTTGCCTCTTCGCCAATATTCCAGTGGCGATCGAAGCCGCGCGCGCGAAGCACGGCGTGGCGCGCGTGGCGGTGATCGACTGGGACGTGCATCACGGCAACGGCACGCAGTCGATCTACTACGACGACCCCAATACGCTCACGATTTCGCTGCATCAGGAAAACTGCTTCCCGCCCGGCTATAGCGGCGCGCAGGAGCGCGGCGCCGGGCCGGGCGTGGGGGCGAACATCAACATCCCGCTCCTGCCGGGCGGCGGCCACGACGCGTACCTGTACGCGTTCGAGCGCATCGTGCTGCCGGCGCTCGAGCGCTTCTCGCCCGAACTGATCGTGGTGGCCAGCGGGCTGGACGCGAGCGCCGTCGATCCGCTTGCGCGCATGCTGCTGCACAGCGAGAGCTACCGTGCGATGACGCAGCTCGTGCGCGACGCCGCCGAGCGTCATTGCGGCGGTCGCCTCGTGGTGGTGCACGAGGGCGGTTATTCGGAGGCCTACGTGCCGTTCTGCGGCCACGCGATCATCGAAACACTCGCGGACGTGCGCACCCAGGTCGAGGACCCGATGCTCGAACTCGCGATCGCGCAGCAGCCGAGCGCGCGCTTCGCGGCGTTCCAGCGCCAACTGATCGACGAAATGGCCGAGGCGGCCCTCGCCTGAAGGCGTTTCTGAAATGCATCCTGCGACCCGCGCGCCTTGTCATCCTTCTGGTCGATGCCGCGCGCGAGGCCGCCTTCGTAGAGTGAGTGTCGCGCCGCACGGCCCATTGGCCCACGGTGTGGCGCGCCAGCTTAACGAATCAATCAGGAGTTCAATCCATCATGTCCCAACCGGTGTTCATTCAGGTGGGCGCGCTCGCCGAAGGTTTTGCGCCCGCGAGCCATATTCTTCAACCCGTGAGCGACCTCGAAGGCCGCACGTTCGCGCTGCGCTACGAGGACGGCACCGTGGACTCGCTACGTTTCGCGGGCTCCGATAGCGTCGAAGTCGAGCGCACATTGAGGGGGGCGGCCACGCCAGCGCAACCGCGCGAGCGCCACGCGTGCCGTGTCACGTCTCTTCGCGACGGCATTTATTTCGTCGATTACGTGGGCGCCGACGAACGTCTGCTCGACGACGAGGGCGAGCCGCGCCCGGCCGCCACGAGCTACGTGCTCGACGTGCGCAGGCAGCTTTGCACGGCCGTGACCGGCACGTTGCCGAGCGAAGCGCAAACGCATATCGACGCGTTTACGCGCGTGGAACGCGGCCTGGAGTTGACGGGTGTCCAGGTGCAATTGCGGCATGGCCGCATCGGCGCGCCGGCCGCCGAGGGGGCCGCGCAAGCGCCGCTGCACGCCCCGACACGCGAGCTGATCGGCATGCGCAATCTCTACACCTATAGCGCGACGGAGCGCTACGAGCACATCTATCTCAACGACAATTTTTATGCGTGGCAATGCCTCTCGGGTGTGGAGGCCGGGCTCGCCGACGTGGACCGCTGCCACATGATCGCCATCGACGCGAAGCTGTACCTGTTCGTCTGGCGCGAAAAGATCGTCCCGACGCTCGGCGTGGTGCTGATCGACCTCGAACGCATGAAGACCGACGGCAAGATATTCGGCTACCAGGGCAGCCGGTTCGATGCGCTCTCGAACTTCCCGGTGGGCGCGCATGCCCAGGTGCTCAATGTGACGCGATACCCGTCATGACGGACGCCACGCTTTTCGCGCGCGCCTTCGAAGGCCGGACCGTGCTGGTGACGGGCGGCGCGCAGGGCATTGGGCGCGGCATCGCCGAGGCATTTGCGCGGTGCGGCGCGAACGTGGCCATAGCCGACCTCCAGGCGGATCTCGCGCGCGAATGGCTCGCGCGTGAGCGCGGGTCCGGGGGCGCCGCCAATGCGTTTCGCGCCTATGACGTCGACCTCGCGCGGCACGACGAGGCCGTTGGCTTGATCGAGCGCGTCGAGGCCGACTTCGGCCGGCTCGATGTACTCGTGCACAACGCGGCGTATTTCCCGCTCACGCCCTTCGATGCCATCACGCCTGCCGTGCTGGAACGCACGCTCGCCGTGAATCTGTGCGCGCTCTTCTGGCTCACGCAGGCCGCCACGCCCGCGTTCGAGCGCCGGGGCGGCGGCCGCGTGCTCGTCACCTCTTCCGTGACGGGGCCGCGCGTGGCGTACCCGGGGCTCGCGCATTACGCGGCGTCGAAGGCCGGCGTCAACGGCTTTATCCGCCCGGCGGCGCTCGAACTCGCGCCGCAGCGGATCACCGTGAACGGCGTGGAACCCGGCATGATCCGCACGCCCGCGATGGAAAACCTCGGCGACGCCGCCTTGAGCGCGCGCATTGCGAGCGCGGTGCCGCTTGGGCGGCTTGGCGAACCGCGCGACATCGCGGGCGCGATGCTGTATCTGGCGTCGGAGCACGCCGCCTATGTCACCGGGCAGACGATCGTGGTGGACGGCGGCGCGACTTTACCCGAGGCGTCGGCGGCGTTCGCGTGAAATCATGCCGCTTCAAGGCGGCTTGCCAGCCGCCTTGAAGCGCTTCGCACGCATTTCACAGGCGGTCGAAGGCGAGCGTCGGCACATCGACGATCGAGGAGCCGCCATCTGCGACGATCGTCGCCCCGGTTACGATCGACGCGGCGGGTGAGGCCAGAAACGCACACACGCTGGCGATCTCGTCCGGGCTTGCGGCGCGCCGCAACGGCACGTCGGCGCAGACGCGCGCGTAGGCTTCGTCGAGCGTGCCGCCGTGGGGCGCGATGAGCGGCTGCATCTCCTCGTCGGCCATAGGCGTGCGGACCCAGCCTGGGCAAACGGCGTTCACGCGCACGCCATGCGGGCCGTAGTCGCGCGCGAGCGAGCGGGTCAGACCGAGGAGTGCGTGCTTGGCCGTGGTGTAGCCGCATACGGCCGGGCCCGCCGCCAGTGAAGCGATCGAGGCCACCAGCACGATCGCGCCCCGGTGCGCGAGGAGTTGCGGGAGGCATGCGCGCGCGCTCACGAACGCGGTGTCGAGGTTCGTGCGCATCGCGGCGGCCCATGCGGCGTCGTCGGTTTCGGTGGCGCGGCCCGCACCGAGGCCGCCCGCGCAGGCGATCAATGTGCGGATGCCGCCTTGGGCCTCCAGTTGCGCGGTGATGCGCGCCCAGTCTGCGGCGTTCGCGGCGTCGGCTTCCAGGACAAGACCGCCGGTCTCGGCCGCCACGCGCTCGAGCGGCGCGCGGCGCCGTCCGACCAGCGCGACGCGTGCGCCCCGGGCGGCGAACAGGCGCGCGCACGCTTCGCCGATGCCGGTGCCGGCGCCCGTGATGACGACGTGGCCCGCGCCGGCTGTGGGGATGTGGCTCATGGGGATGTCTCCTGAGTGTGGGGATGAGGTGGGGATGAACGTGGAGCGAGCATAGGCAACGCGCGCGCGACGGCCAATCGAGCAAAAGGATGACAACGCGCACCGCCTTGCACGCACGGCGTTTGCCGAATCGCGCTCACGCGGGGCGAACGCTCGTGAGTAGCATCGAACGTCTGTCGTGCAGAAACAGGGGGACACATCGTGCAAAGAGACACCGAAAGCCGTGCAGCGCTCGAAGCGGCCGTCGCCACGCTCGCCGGGCTCATACATCCCGGCGCGACGGTTTTTTATCGTATCGGCGCGGATCAGTTGCCCTGCGGCTTCGAGCTGTTCGGGCTCGCGGAGACCATGCACCGGACCTGGCTGCAGCGCTATTGCGTGCTCGATCCCATGCATCCGTCGCGCTACGTGCAGCAGGGCGGCAACGTGCTCACGCTCGACGGCGAGTTGCCCGCAGCCGTACGTGATGCTTCGGTCTACTGGCTTCGTTTTCTGAAGCCTTACAGGGTGGTCGACGTCATGGAAGTGCTGCTGCGCGAACAGGGGCGCGTGGCGGCGGCATTCTCGCTGCTGCGCTTCGCGCCCGACGCGCCGTTCAGCGTCGACGAAATCGAGCGCGCGAATGCGCTCCAGCCGCTGCTCGAAGTGGCGTTGGCGGGCATATGGCGCAGCGAGGCCGCCATGCACGCGGTGCAACACAGCCTGGACGCTGCGCCGCGTCTCACGTATCGCGAGGAACAGATCGCGCGGCTCGTGCGCAACGGCCTCTCCAACAAGGCGATCGCGCGCGACCTCGACCTGTCGCAGCCCACGGTCAAGACCCACTTGCTGCGCATGTTCCGCAAGCTGGGCGTATCGAGCCGCACCGAACTGATCGGCGCGCTCTACCTGTAAAGGCACGCTTCCATGAAGCATTGGCGCTTCGCCCACGCGGCGACGCCCCCGCACAAACCCTGGCTTTTCCGCTTTGCCCGTGCGGGTTGCCAATTTGTGCTGCCGGACTTCATTTTTGACCCCCTACATTTGCCTTCAACGGCGCGTGTGATCCGCGCTTTCGGCGCACGGCAACACGCCACAACAGAAACGAGAGCGGTTTAATGGAGAGAGATCAAATGAACGTCATGGCGGAGCCCTCAACCTCGACCGAGTTGCGCAAGGGCGCGCTCGGGTTGGGCTTTATCGTCTTTTTCGTGATTTCCGCGGCAGGCCCGCTCGTGGCGATCGCGGGCGGCTTTCCTATCGGCATCATGCTGGGCAACGGCGCCGGTACACCGGCTCTCCTGATCGCGACAGTAGCGATCCTGCTGATGTTCGCAGCCGGCTACACGGCGATGTCGCGCCACATCACCAATGCTGGCGGCTTTTACGCATTCACGGCACGAGGTCTCGGCGGCACGGCGGGCGGCGCTGCCGCGTTGCTGGCGCTGCTCGGCTACAACACGATGCAGATCGGGCTGTATGGCATGTTCGGCGCGGTTTCCGCGGGCTTCCTCAGCATGCATCTGGGCATGAATGTGCCATGGTGGGCTTGCTCGCTCGTGGCGATGGGCAGCATCGCCGTGCTGGGGTATCGTCAGATTGATCTCTCCGCGAAGGTGCTTTCGTTGCTGGTCATGGGCGAATACGTGGTCGTGCTGATTCTCGATATCGCCATTCTGAAAGTGGGCGGTGCCCACGGCATCGATACGGTCTCTTTCAAGCCGCACGTGTTCCTTGCCGGTTCGCCCGCAATCGGTTTCCTCTTCTGCTTTGCGAGCTTTATCGGCTTCGAGGCCACGACGATCTATAGCGAAGAGGCGAAAGACCCGAAGCGAACCGTGCCGCTTGCGACGTATATCTCCGTACTCCTGATCGGCGGATTCTATGCGTTCTCGGTCTGGTGCATGGTCATCGGCGCAGGCAGCGCCGACGTGGTGAAGACGCTCACAGCACTTTCGGACCCCACGACATTCCTCTATTCGCTTTCGAGCCGCTATGCGAACGCAACGCTCACGGATGCAATGAGCGTGCTGTTCATCACGAGCGTGTATGCCGGCTTGCTGGCGTTCCATAACTCAGCGTCGCGCTACTTCTACGCAACGGGACGCGAAGGTCTTTTGCCGGCACGGCTCGGCCGCACGCATCCCGTGCACAGCAGTCCGCACGCCGGATCGGTCGTGCAGACCGTGCTGGCCGCCGTTGTCGTCTTCATCTTCATCGTATGCAAGGCCGATCCCGTGCTGACGCTGTTTTCGTGGCTCACGAACGTCGCGACCCTGTGCATCATCGCGTTGATGGCGTTGTCCTCGGCGGCGGTCATGGCGTTTTTCCGCGGGCATCCGTCAAAGGAAGAGAGCGCCTTGCGCGTGTGGTTCCTTCCGCTGGTTTCCGGCATTGCGCTTGGTGTCGTACTGGTCCTGGCCATCGTCAATTTCCCGCTGCTGACGGGTGCGGGCCCGCTGCTCTCGTACTCGCTGACGGCACTCCTGCCAATATTCGCGATTCTTGGCGTGATCGCCGCCGCTCGCCTGAAACGCCGCGACGCGCGCGCGTTCGCTCAACTCGGCAGCTCGAAGCTTTGACGCCCACACTTTTCCTGGTGCGCCGCCGTGCGCACGCAAGCGCCGCCAATTAACCAAAAGATCGACTCGATATGACCACGACGTGCAAAATCTCATTGAATTTATTAGTAATACTATGTGTTGGAGTGTGTGGTAGCGCGTATGCGCAAAGCAGCGTGACACTGTATGGAACCGTCGACGCGGGCGTGATCTATTCAACCAACCAGCAGGTGACCAACGCGAACGGTTCAGTGAGCGGCGGGCATGCGGTTCAAATGAGCGGCGGCAACCTCGTGCCGTCGCGCTGGGGGCTGATGGGTTCCGAGGACCTGGGCGGCGGAGTGAAAGCGACCTTCGACCTTGAGAACCAGTTTCTGACTGGCACGGGCGCCATGCTGCAAAGCGGCTCGCTATTCAACCGGCAGGCATGGGTCGGCCTGAGCGACGACCGCTTCGGTACGCTGACAGCAGGGCGCCAGTATGATTCGTATTCGGACTTTCTCGGCGTTTATGCGTCGAGCAACAACTGGGCGACGCTTTATGGCGCTCATTTGGGCGACGTCGATAACCTGAACGAGGCCTTCAACTTCAACAACGCGCTCAAGTTTACCAGCGCGAATTTTGGCGGGTTCACGTTCGGTGGCACCTTCAGCTTTGGCGGACAAGCGGGGGACTTTTCCGCGAAGCGCGGCTATGCGCTAGCCGCTGCCTATAATCACGGCCCTTTCTCGCTCAGCGCCGGATATCTGTCGCTGAACCAGCCGCTCGATGCCGCCCTTGGCGGACAAACCGGCTATATCGGCGACTTTGCCTGCACGAACGCGCCTGCTCAATATTGCCAGTTGCAGAATGCCGAATCCATGAAGGCTTGGGGCGTGGGCGGTTCTGTTGCGATTGACAAACTCACACTTGCGCTCGTGTATACGCATACGCGCCTTGAAGACAGTCAATACTTTGCCAGCGCGACGAATCCGGTTGGCTCAGATGTTTCCTTCGATATCGCCGAGCTGAACGCCGTCTATAGCCTGAGTCCAGAATGGACGTTGGGCGCGGCATATATCTTCAACAATGCGAAGGCGAGCGAAGGGGGATCGACGCATTTCCAGCAGATCAACCTTGGCGCGAACTACGCATTGTCGAAGCGGACAGCGCTCTACGTTGTGGCGATTGCGCAGAAGTCGTCGGGCGAAGGCCTCGGTGTCGACCCGGCTACCGGCGCCAATACTAATTACGCGCAGATTCCCAATCTCGTGAACAGCAATTCCGACCGGCAACTGGCGGTCGTGGCCGGCATGCGCACGAACTTCTAACCGGGCTGATTTGTCGGCTGCGCGCTGCCGCGGTCGCGGTTGAAGTCGAGGCCGCGCGCGCCGGAGACGTGGGATGCGGATTCACTGTGGCGGCTTCGGAGATGAAAAGGCGCGCTGACGATACGGACAAGCTGCGCCAGGCAGATCTCAGAACGTGGGGAGGTGGCACGGCAAGGACTTGCCACGTCGGTCTCAAACGGCGGCCCGAGCGCGAGCGCCCATGTCGAGTTGTGGCCTGCAATTGCCGACTTGTGCCAACGCCGGATGATCGAGCCGGGCGATGATGACCGGTGACGCGCTCGAGGTCGGGAAATGGCGCGATATCCCAGCTTTGAGGCTCCACAATGGACAACGCTTTTTGTGGTGGACAAATGGTTGAAGCGCCGGCGGGCTCGGGATTCGACAGTGACGAACTGTTGCTGCACGCCGTCGCCCTCGTGCCGGCCGTTAGATCGACGACGCCCGGATGGTACAAGCGGCAGCCGGGCGCCACGCCCATCATCATTTCCTGTGAAGAAGACGTGCCCGACATTCTGCTTCGGCTGCCGGCGAGCTGGAATCTGGTCGAGCGGGCTTTCTTCAGGGGATTGCACGACGACGAGGACATCGTCTCGGTCGATCCCCGCTTTCGCCACGGTCTCGATCGGAGCGCGTATGCCGTCGTTGCGCATGACGACGGCAAGCGCTTTGCGCTGTTGATGCTCGTGAACGCGGTCGAGGCCGCGCTCATGGCGCATCGCCCCTTTCGTGGGGAACGGTGCTTCGACGCGTGTTTTGGCTATGTCGAATGAAGAACAAGCCTGGTTGGAGCGCAGCGGATCCGCACTATCCCTGGGAGCGCAATGGCTTGCCGATCTGTGCTGACGGTCGCCATTTCTGGACGCTTAAAGTACCTCGAACGTTCGCGATAGCGGCAGCACACACGGATGGAGACGCAGGATGTACGGCATCAAACGTGGGGGATGCGCCCCGGAAATGGAAGCACTGGGTACGGTCGCCGATCTCGGCGCAACGATCGTGGAAGGGGAAGTTCGGGTGTTCGGGCTGCTCACGCATGGTTCGCACGATTCGGCGGTGAGTGCCGGCTGGTTTGGCTGCACCAAAGGTCGATTCGACATGGTCTACCCCTTCACCGAGCAGGCAATCGTGGTTGAAGGCGAGGTCACGCTGCGCAACGGACTCACGGGTGAATCCACGCGGTATGGCCCCGGTGACAGCTGGTTCGTGCTGAGGGGAACGCCGGTGTCATGGGAAGTGCACAGCGATCGCTTCATCAAGCACTACTTCGCGGCGGCCTGAGCCGGTTCAGTTGTTGGACAGGAGCAGACGACTGATTGCTCTGGTTGATTAATGAAATGCGTTTTGACGCTGCAACGCGCGAACGGGAACTACGATGCACAATGACGAGACTGCGACGTACTACACGGCCACAAAGAAATACGATCTGAGCTTTCCTTCGCTGGAAAACGATATCGAAGCCGACGTTGTCATCATCGGGGGCGGCTTTTCTGGCATTCACACCGCGCTCGAACTGGCCGAGAACGGCGTGACCAACACGGTGGTGCTCGAGGCACGTTATCTCGGCTTTGGGGGAACCGGCCGCAATGGCGGGCAAGTGATGGCGGGCATTGGTCACGACCTCGACGCAATCAAGAAGGACGTGGGCGAAGAGGGGCTGCGCACCATCTTCGCACTGAGCGACCTCGGCCCGCAGATCATGCGCGAGCGCATCAAGCGCTACAACATCGACGCCGATTTTTGCAGCGGCTACGGTTATCTCGCCTACAACGAGCGTCAATCGAAAACGCTGCGCAGCTGGGAAAAGGATTTCAAATCGCTTGGTAGTCCGCACGAAATCCGCTATGTCGAGGGTTCTGAAGTCAAGCAGGTCATTGGTTCGGACGTTTATCGCGCAGGTCTTCTCCATATGGGTGGAGGCCACGTTCATTCGTTGAATCTGCTTCTTGGCGAGGCGAAGGCCGTGTCGGAAATCTACGGCGTACGCATTTTTGAATACAGTCCCGCGCTACAGATCACCTATGGCCCGATCGTGCATGTGCGCACCGCGAAGGGCAGTGTCAAGGCGAGGAAGATCGTCTGGGCATGCGACGGCTTCAACAACAACATCGAGCCGGAACTGCACAAGAGCACAATCAACGTCTACGCGTTCAACTCGATGACGGAGCCGCTCAGCGACGAACTGATCGAGCGCATTAGCCCGATTCGCGGCGCTTATAGCGACATCCGTCCGGTCATCAACTACTACCGCGTGACGAATGAGAACAGATTGCTGTTCGGCTCGTCCACGTCGCTCGTCGAGCACATTCCCGCCGATCTGAAGGCCTGGAACCGGAAGCTGATGCTCGAAGTGTTCCCCTATTTGCAAGACGTCAAGATCGATCTGGCCTGGGGCGGCCCGATGGCCTCCACGCTCAATCTGTTCCCGCAGATCGGCACGCTGCCCGACCGGCCCAATGCGTTTTTCGTGCAGGGCTATTCGGGATTCGGCGTTACGCCGAGCCAGATCATCTGCAAGATCCTCGCGGAGGGCATTCTCGGCGGATCGGACCGTTACCGCCTGGTGAGTTCGATTCCGCGCGCCACGATACGCGGAAAGGATCAATATCGTGCGCTGCTGGTCACGTTGGGCAAGGTGATGCATCAGAGTTCGGGCTACTGGCACGGCCGCCGTTGAGCGTTGCCGCAAACATTCACTAAAGGGGAGTCGTTGAACATGAGTCTTGGCGTAATCCAGCAGGGCATCAAAATTTCGGAACTCGACGCGTGGGGCAAGCTGAGCGACCTCGGCACGCAAATCCTGGAAGGCGGCGAGATCGCGGCGTTCGGCAAGATGACACACGGCGCGCCGACCGATTCCATTTCGGCGGCTTATTTCGGCACGACGAAGGGCAAATTCCGGCTCGTCTACCCGTTCTCGGAACAGGCGACGGTAGTCGACGGCCGGATTCGCATCACCGACGAATCCACGGGCGAAGCGCGTACGTTCGGCGCTGGCGATTCATGGTTTGTGACCAAGGGAACGTCGACCGTTTGGGAAGTCCTCTCGGAAGGCTTCGTGAAGCATTACCTCGCATTCGCGTGATGTCCGCCCGGCGGTGGTCAATCTGATACCCGGGCTTCGGCCCTCACATGATGCAAGCAAACAATGACGAATAACGCCACGGAAGCGGCAAGAGCCGCCATCAAGCAGTTTCTCGACCGCGACCTCGGTCTCTTCGTCAATGGCGGTCACGAGCGCGCGCATTCTGAGCGCTGGCTTGACGTCTTCAATCCCGCAACGGGCGAGTGCATCGCGCGCGTGCCGGACGCGGATAGCGTCGATGTGGACCGGGCCGTGGCGGGCGCGCGGGAAGCGTTCGAGCAGTGTCGCTGGAGCGGAATGCGTCCCGCCGACCGCGAACGCATTCTGCTGAAGCTTGCCGATGTACTCGAGCATCACGGCGAAGAGCTCGCGCAACTCGAAACCTTGAATCAGGGAAAATCGATCAACGTTGCCCGCGCAATCGAGGTGGGGGCGACCGTAGAGTACGTGCGGTACATGGCAGGATGGGCGACGAAGATACACGGCGAGACGCTGGACGTGTCGATTCCGTTTCCGCCGGGCGCGAAATACACGGCATTCACGCGCAAGGAACCGGTTGGCGTGGTGGCCGGCATCGTGCCCTGGAATTTCCCGTTGATGATCGCGGTGTGGAAGCTGATTCCGGCGCTCGCCGCGGGCTGCACGGTGGTCATCAAGCCGTCGCCGGAAACGCCGCTCACTGCGCTGCGCCTCGGTGAGCTGGCCATCGAGGCCGGCATGCCGCCTGGCGTATTCAACGTGGTCACGGGCGGCCGCGAATGTGGCGCCGCGCTCGCGGCGCATCCCGGTATCGCCAAGATTTCCTTTACGGGCTCGACGCCCACAGGGAAGCTGGTCGGCGCGGCGGCGCTGCAGAATCTCACCCGCTTCTCGCTCGAACTGGGCGGAAAGAATCCGGCTGTGATGCTCGCCGATGTGGATGTCGATCAGGCCGTTCAAGGCGTGCTGGCAGGCGGCTTTCTCAATCAGGGGCAGGTTTGCGCGGCGGTGTCGCGCGTGTACGTGCATCGCACCAAATATCGCTCGATTGCCGATGGCCTCGCCGACATCGCCCGGCAAATGAAAATCGGTCCCGGATGCGATCCGGAGGCACAGATCAATCCGCTCGTGTCAGCAGCGCATCGGGAGCGTGTGGAACGTCACATCTCGGTCGCGAAAGAAGCGGGTCTTCGCTTCCTTGCCGGCGGCGAGACAGTGGAGGGTCCTGGTTATTATGTGCGCCCGACCGTGATTGCGGACGTGCCGCCGGATGCCGCGATCATCCGCGACGAAGTGTTCGGTCCGGTGGTCGCGCTCGTTCCGTTCGACGATCCGCAAGACGCGTTGCGTCTCGCGAACGCGTCGCCTTACGGCCTCGCGGCGAGCTTGTGGACCAACGATCTGCGTGCTGCCATGAACATGGTGAGGGAGATCGATGCGGGCACGGTGTGGGTGAACTCGCACGTGCCGCTCGATCCGAGCATGCCATTTGGCGGCATGAAGCAGTCCGGCATGGGACGCGAATTCGGCAAGGGTGCCGTCGAGAGCTTTACGGAGACGAAATCCATCTGCATCGCGCACTAGTTATTGCGCGCCGGCTCTCCCTGGCTCTTTTAGAATTACAATCTTTGATCGGCGCTCGCGTTTCGGTGGCCTCCGCGTTGATGGGCGCGAAGTGAGCGTGTGGGAGAGTGGGGATGGAATTCAGGGTTCGGTCAACGTCCGACGTGCACGATCATTCGTTCGCGGTGAGTGGCTGGGAGCAGGTGTACAACCAGCTCACGCCGGGGCGTTTCGAAAGTGTCGTCATGCAGGCACAGGCATCCGATTTCCTGTTTTTTCGCGAGTCGACCAATCGACGGGTCGCGCAAAGGGGCGTTGCACCGCGAGAGCTCTCCTCGGTGGCGCTTCCGCTCCAGCGCCCCGTTTCCGGCACTTTCCAGGGATGCCGGCTCGATGGCTACGCGCTCTGGCTGCTCGGATCGGGTGAGGAGTTTCGCTTCTATACGCCGGAGACGATGCATTATCTCGGCGTCAGCATTCCCACCAGCGACCTGCATGCGCTCGCGGCAGCGGTGCCAGGCGAGAAAGCGGTGGCGCTGCTCGCGCAGAACGTGGTGTCGGTGCCGACCGAAGAGGGCGAACGAGTGGGCGCCGAACTTTCCCGTTTCCTCGATGCATTTCAGCGGCAGCCCGCTGCCTTCACGAATCCCGCCGCTAGCAAGCGGTTTCGGGATGAAATCCTTAGCATGCTGCTGGAGCTGTTTAATCCCTGGAACGCCGACAAGCGCGACATCACGCATGCGACGTACACGGAAATCGTCAGGCGCAGCGAGCGCCTCCTTCAGGAACACGTGGAGGAACCTCTGACGGTCCTCGATCTGTGTGTCGCGCTGCGTTGCAGTCGCCGTACGTTGCAGACGAGTTTTCAGCGCGTTGCCAACGTTTCGCCGGTCGAATATTTGCGTTCGGTGCGTTTGAACGGTGTGCGCCGCCTGTTACGTTCGACCAGCCAGGACGAACTGATGGTGGGCGACGCTGCTGCGCAATGGGGCTTTACGCATCCCAGTTACTTTGCACGCGAGTACCGCGATCTGTTCGGCGAATTGCCGTCCCAGACGCCGCGCAAGGGCTAAATCGCCCCGGCACGCAGGCTTGTCGTTGAAGTTCGACGATCTGCGTGGCGTAAGTCAGGATGCGCTGACCTCGTGGAGTCAGCGTAATGCCGCCACCTTCCCGGTGCACTACGAGGATGAGCAGAGTCGCGGCATCGAGCAGATCAATCGGGCAGTGTGTCTGATGGACGAAGCCACGCAGCGAAACGCGGCACTGGTCGAACAGGCGTCTGCTGCAGCCTCGCAGCTGGAAAACGAAGCGGGTGCCCAGTTGCAGCTCGTGTCGGTATTCCGCGCAGCAGACGGCCGTCCGCAACGAGCGTAGCCATGCCGCAAGAGCGGTGTCCATCACGCTAAAGGAGAAGTGATTCCCGTGTCCATACCGATCCTATGTACAGGAGTCCATACTGACGATCCGCTTTACCCGCCCGGAAAAGAAAAACGCACTGACGTTGTCCATGTATCGCACGATGGCCGACGCTCTGGAGGCTGCGCGTGACGATGACTCGGTTCGGGCAGTCGTGATCGAAGGGGAGCCGGGCGTCTTTACCGCCGGTAACGATATCGCCGATTTTCTGGAGGGGGCGCCAGCGCCGGGCGTGGCGATCAATGATTGGCCGCCGTTCCGGTTCATGGAGGCCCTGAGTGCCTTCGACAAACCAGTGGTGGCTGCCGTGACAGGGGTTGCCGTCGGCATTGGTGTGACGATGCTGCTGCATTGCGACCTGGTCTACATCGCCGACGATGCGAGGCTCGCGTCGCCCTTTGTAGCACTCGGCCTCGTGCCGGAGTTCGCATCGAGCCTTTTACTTCCGCAAGGTGAACTGCACGCTGAGCTTATGCGTACGGTGGGCATGGCCGGAGCCGGATCGGTCAACGGGCGGGTGGGGTGCTCGCGTGATCGCCTCGATCTCCTCGATCCCCGCGATCGATCAGCGCGTTGAGCAGCTCGATCGGCAGCGGGAAGACGATGGTCGAGTTCTTGTCGGCGGCGATCGTCGTGAGCGTCTGCAGATAGCGCAGTTGCATGGCTTGCGGCTGCAGCGCGAGCCGTTGCGCGGCCTGCAGCAATTTTTCGGACGCCTGCAGTTCGCCTTCCGCGTGGATCACCTTCGCGCGGCGTTCGCGTTCGGCTTCGGCCTGGCGTGCGATGGCGCGCACCATCGTTTCGTTCAGGTCGACGTGCTTGATCTCCACATTCGATACCTTGATGCCCCACGTGTCCGTTTGCGCATCGAGCGTCTTCTGGATGTCGGCATTCAGTTGCTCGCGCTCGGCGAGCAGCGCGTCGAGTTCGTTCTTGCCGAGCACGGAGCGCAACGTGGTTTGCGCGAGCTGGCTCGTCGCCTCGATGTAGCGCGCGACCTGGATCACCGCCTTCTCCGGGTCGACCACGCGAAAGTAGACCACGGCGTTGACCTTCACCGAAACGTTGTCGCGCGTGATGACGTCCTGCGAGGGCACGTCGAACACCACGGTGCGCAGGTCGATGCGCACGGCCACCTGAACCATCGGGATGATGAGCACGAGCCCGGGCCCCTTGACCTTCCAGAAGCGCCCCAGCATGAACACGACGCCGCGCTCGTATTCCTTGAAGACGCGGATGGACGATACGACGAGCAGCACCGCCAGCACGAACAGGAGGCTCGTGAAGCCGAACGTGTAGCCGATCATGAACGTTCTCCCTCGTTGGATGTCGTGTCGTGCAGCGGCGTGACGGTGAGCGTGAGGCCGCTGCGAGCGGTCACGCGCACGCGGCTGCCGGCGGCGAGGGGCGCCGCGCACGCGACACGCCAGCGTTCGCCGTGCACGCGCGCCCAGCCCGTGGCCGAAGGCGCACGGCCCGGGCGGGAATCGGGGTGCAGGCCGTCGTCGATCACTTCGCCGATGCTGCCGACCATGGCCTCCGCGCCGGTGACGACGGGCCGCCGCCGCGCGCGCAGCGCCACGCTCGACACCGCGGCGACGAACGCCGCGCCGCCCAACGCGAGGCCCGCGATGAGCGGCAACGGGATGCCGTAGCCGGGCACGTCGGTATCGATGAGCATGAGCGCGCCGATCGCGAACGCCACGATGCCGCCGAAGCCCAGTACGCCGAAGGTCGGTAGAAACGCCTCTGCAACGAGGCAGGCGAGCCCAAGCAGCACGAGGGCGAGGCCCGCGTAGTTCACGGGCAGCAATTGCATGGCGAAGAGGCCGATCAGCAGGCAGGTTGCGCCCGCCACGCCGGGCAGCACGAAGCCGGGGTTGGCGAATTCGAAGAAGAGGCCGTAGATGCCGATCGTCAGCAAGATGAGCGCGACGTTCGGGTCGGCGATGATCGAGAGGAAGCGGTTGCGCCAGTCGGGTGCGACGACTTCGAGCGGCGCGTGCGCGGTGGCGAGCCGCAACGTGCCGGCCGCGGTCGTGACGACGCGGCCGTCGAGCTGCCGTGCGAGGTCGGCGGGATCCTGCGCGATCAGGTCGATGACGTGCTGATCGCGCGCTTCGTCGGCCGAGAGGCTCACGGCTTCGCGCACCGCGCGCTCCGCCCACACGGCGTTGCGCCCGCGCAGTTGCGCGAGGCCGCGAATGTAGGCGGCGGAGTCGTGCATGATCTTGCGGGTTTCGGTGGATGCGCTGTCTTCGGCTTGCGCGCCCGATGTGCTCGAAGCGCCTGATGCACCCGACGAGCCTGCGTTCCCTGCGGGGGCTTCGGGCCCACCGGCCGGCGCGCCGCCTGCGCCCACGCCGAGCTGCACGGGCGAAGCCGCGCCGAGGTTGGTGCCGGGCGCCATTGCCGCGATGTGGCTCGCGTAGACGATATAGGTGCCCGCGCTCGCCGCGCGCGCGCCGCCTGGCGCAACGAATGCCGCAACGGGTACCGGCGAGGCCAGGATGGCCTTGATGATCTGGCGCATCGAGGTATCGAGGCCGCCGGGCGTATCGAGTTCGAGTATCGCGAGGGGCGCACGCTCGCGCGCGGCCCGTTCGAGCGAGCGGACGATGAAATCGGCGCTCGCCGGCCCGATCGCGCCGTTGACGGTCATGACGACGACGGGCGACGTCGCGGCGCGCGCAGCCACTGCCGCGACGGCTGCGCATGCGATGAGCAGTGCGGCGAACAACACGGCGCGGGCCAGCCGCGCCGCCAACGGATGCTGCGGATGAGAGGGCGGCGCGTCGTGCACCGCGGCAGACGAGGCGTGATGATCGCGCATCGGGACGTCCGGACGGCGCGCGCCAGCGCGCTCCGGTCCGAAGATGGGGCAAGAGCCGATATCTGAAGATTAGGCGCTTTCCTGGCAAAGCGCGAACCGGCTCGCGGACGGTGACAAAGCCCAGGCGCGGCGGTGCGCTGGCGGTTCGAATGCACGTCGAGCGTTGCGCTGCGTGCGCCTTGCACCGCCTCGAATGCAACGGACGAAACGGCCGCGAATCTCTCCGTTTGCACGCAAAGCCCCTCGATGATTCACAGCCTGATTGGCTGGTGGAACACGCTGTTGAGCAACCCCGGCGGTATCGAACCGTTGTGCCCGCAAGGGCGCTGTTGAGGGCGCGGCGATGCGCCGCGAACAGACAGACGCCAGCGACGCCGCCGGCGAACGCTACTGGGTTCTGCCTGCAGACGGCGCAGCGATATTGAGGGCAATGGCAACCGGCCCGTCATAGGGGTGCCGGTGCGCTAAGCACGCGCCTACGCGACCCACATGATTGGCAATGCCAGGGATCGGACATGCGCGATTCGCGCGGCCGCGGCGCGTTTTGCGTAATCCCGCGACAACTTGCCGGGAGATTCCGGCCTCGCCGGGACGGCGAGGCAGATTCGGTGCGGGCGGATGCCCCGGAAATCGAGACATCGCTGGGCGCTACATGAATCCCGGCCGCTCGATGCGCGCCGGCGAAACTGCGATCGCCCCGACGCGCTGCCGGGAGGCGTTCGCGATGGTCGGGCGCCCGGGTCTTACCCGCCGCTTACCAGCGGCGCTGGGCTTCGGCGAGCAGTTCGCAGTAGTCCAGGTGGCGGTTCATTGCTTCGACGCCGAGACGACGCAGTGCAGCAAGGATTCGAGCCACATTTTCGACGATTGCACCCATGATTTCCTCTCTGTAAGGGTATGCACCTAAGGGTTAACCCTATTATAGGGAGTTCGGGACGGAATGCAATGCTGATCAAAAAAATATGTGCGGTGCAACAAAGCCTTTCATGTGTCCCCTTATTGGTGGTTGGCTTGTGGTATCACACTGTATCCAGCCGCATTCCCGACAACCGCGTTTGCAAAAAGGGCGCACGCGCAAACAAGCCAGATACATGGCGGCGTTCAAATGTCTCCTACGCAAGGTTGATTCACGACAGTGCGCTAGCCGCCCAACCAACGTCAGGAGAAACACCATGAAGCTCGTTCGATCCCTCGCCATCGCTGCGCTCGTTGCCGTTCCCGTGCTCTCGTTCGCACAATCGAGCCAGCCGGTCACCCGCGCCGAAGTGAAGGCCGAACTCGTGCAACTCCAGAAGGCCGGCTACCGCGAGTCCAGCGACTACACGCAATACCCCGCCCATCTGCAGACCACGTTGGCGCGCATCAGCGCCGAAAGCGGCGCCACGGCATCGGCATCGGCGTCGGCATTCGGTGGCGTAGCACTGGGCACAACGGCAGCAGGCAGCCGGACGACCGCCCGCGCTGTATCGAACGCTGGCGTGAGCGTGCCGGATCAGGATGCGGTCGGCCTCGAGCCGATCTACGCTCACTCGTAATGCGCGCGGCACCGTGTCGCGAAGCGGGCCGCGCGACGGCAGGCTTCGCGGCTTCGGCCATCTCCACGCAAGCGTGAATGCGCCTCGCAGAAAAGCAACGTGCCGGCCTGCGAGGCGCTGACGAATCGCTTGTCCGTGAACCCGGCCACACTGATCGGCCTGGCCGTACCGTTCGTATTCGATTCGCGTTGCGCAGCGTTGCCACGTATGGGCGCGCGGGCGCTTTTTGATTCGCTTTGTGTATGTGCTTCATGAAGACACATTGGGATACAAAGCAATTTTCCGGCTCGACTATAAATTCGTAGAGGCGGATGAGTCATCGCCACGAGCACGATCGACCGATCTGCCGACGATGGCGAATTCACGAGGCCAGGCCGGTCGGGCTCGGCCTGCATGCAAACGAAAAGGAGAATAGGTCATGTCAGATCCCGTCAACGTCCGGCGTCGTCGCCTTCTCGGTACTACGCTGGCCGGCTTCACGCTCGCGGACCTCGCGTTTGGCGGTCTCGCGCACGCGCAGTCGGCTGGCGGCACGGAAGGCAACACGCGCACGGGCAGCGGCGTATCGTTCGGCCCGATCAAGCAGATCGATGCGGGCCTGCTCAACGTGGGCTACGCTGAAGCGGGGCCGAAGAATGGCCCGGTGGTGTTTCTGCTGCACGGCTGGCCATACGACATCTACAGCTACGTCGAGGTCGCGCCGTTGCTGGCCGCGGCCGGCTATCGCGTGATCGTGCCGTATCTGCGTGGTTTCGGCACGACGCGCTTTCTCTCGGCCGATACGATGCGCAATGGCCAGCAGGCCGTCACCGCCGTCGATATCGTCGCGCTCATGGATGCGCTCAAGATCGATCAGGCCGTGTTCGGCGGCTACGACTGGGGCGCGCGCACGGCGGATATCATCGCCGCGCTGTGGCCCGAGCGTGTGAAGGGGCTGGTTTCGGTGAGCGGCTATCTGATCGGCAGCCAGGAGGCGAATCGCAAGCCGTTGCCGCCGGCAGCGGAACTCCAGTGGTGGTATCAGTTCTACTTCTCGACGGAACGCGGCGCGCTGGGCTACGCGCAAAACCTCGATGCCTTCAACAAGCTGATCTGGCAACTCGCATCGCCGAAGTGGAACTTCGACGATGCGACCTTCGAGCGTACCGCAGCTTCGTTCCAGAATCCGGACCACGTGGCCATCGTGATCCACAACTACCGCTGGCGGCTTGGCCTTGCACAAGGCGAATCGAAATACGACAGCATCGAGCAGCGCCTTGCTTCCTCGCCGCCCATCACGGTGCCGACCATCACGCTAGAAGGCGATGCCAACGGCGCGCCACATCCCGCGCCGGCCGCTTACGCGAAGAAGTTCACGGGCAAGTATCTGCACCAGACCATCGAAGGCGGTATTGGGCACAATCTCCCGCAAGAAGCGCCGAGGGCGTTTGCGCAGGCTATCGTGCAGGTCACGCATCTGTGACTGTGAGGCGCCGCCGCTCGGCGCGTTGTGCCCGGCAATCCGGTTGCGATCGAGGCCGCTCAGCCTTGGGCGTTGCCGGTTCCGGGCGGCACGACAGTCGTCGATCTGCCAAAATCATAAGCAATCCGATTAATTTCAAGCGTGACATCGACACGCCGGGCGACAACCGTGCGACTGATGGTGAAGCGCTAGCGCCGCCATGTATCTACGGCGCCCCAAGAAATTCGCGGCATGCCCGGGACAATTGCGCGAGACGCGTTGCATCGAGTTCGCAATCGCAAGAAGTCTTCTTGATGTGCCGCTGACTCGTTGCGGGGTCGGCGGCCGCATGCTATCAACCCTGCTTGTCGTTGATTCCAAGCAGCGCGCGAATTTTCTGCTCCGTCTGCGTGTAATCCCCTTCGCCGAAATGGCTATAGACGAGCTTGCCGTTCTGATCGATCAGATAAAGCGCTGGCCAGTACTGGTTGCCATAGGCGTTCCACGTCGCATAGCCGTTGTCCTGCGCGACCGGATATGTAATGCCGTATTGCTTGATTGCCTTCTTCAGGTTCGCGGTATCGCGCTCGAACGAATACTCGGGCGTGTGCACGCCGACCACCACGAGCCCCTTGTCACGATAGCGCGCGTCCCATTGCTTGACGTAGGGAAGCGTGTGCACGCAGTTGATGCAGTCGAAGGTCCAGAAGTCGACGAGCACGACCTTGCCGTGAAGCTGCTTCAGGTCGAGCGGCGCGCTGTTGATCCAGGTGTTGATGCCCGTGAAGTTGGGTGCGCTCGCGCCGGTTTGCACCGTGGCCATGCCGCTTGGCGGCTCGTCGGTGGACGCGAAGGCGGCGAGCGCGGCGGTAGCGGCGAGACCCGCGGCAACGGCGGCGATTTTGATGCGGGAGATCATGGCGGGTTTTCCTTGAATGGACGTACGAGCCTATTGGAGCGCACGCACGTATCTGCCAGATGTCCCGCCGCGACGCTGTTGAAACGTAGTGTGTCCCCGCGACACCGCGATACGTTGAGATACAAACCGTGCGAAGCCGCATGCCGTCGAAGCGGATTTGTATCCGCCTGTATCTGCGCCGCGGCGTGATACATGGCGTTGCACGACGCGCAGGTTCCAGACATGCCCGCGATACATGCGCGCGCTGAAATACCGCATACGCACCGATGTGCCGGATGCGACGCGCCCTGCGTCGCCGGTCCGTCCCGCCGACTTTCGTCTGGAGAGCGAACTCATGTTACTCATCGTCATCGCGTTCGTGGGCGGTGTGTTCACCGTCCTGAGCCCATGCATCCTGCCGGTCGTGCCATTCGTGTTCGCGCGCTCCGACCAGCCTTTCGTCACCGGCCGCCTGCCGATGCTGCTCGGCCTCGCGGGCACGTTCGCGCTGCTTACGGGGCTCGGCGCGGCCGGCCTGAACGGCGCGGCGCAATTGAG
Organism: Paraburkholderia sp.; assembly: GCF_035501035.1. Classification (GTDB taxonomy): domain Bacteria; phylum Pseudomonadota; class Gammaproteobacteria; order Burkholderiales; family Burkholderiaceae; genus Paraburkholderia. The sequence goes on along the minus strand of NZ_DATJWR010000179.1, from coordinate 10,630 downwards.
CCAGTACGGACGCTGGATCGCGCTCGCGCTTTTCGCGCTGTTCGGCGCGGCACTGCTGTTTCCCGCGCTTGCCGCACGATTGTCCGGGCCGTTGACGGCGCTCGCCGATCGCTTCATGGCGCGCTCGCACGAGCACGGCGCATCGCGCCAGATCGGCTCCGCCGTGCTGCTCGGCGCGGCGACGGGCTTGCTCTGGGCGCCGTGCGCGGGGCCGATCCTGGGTCTGATTCTCACGGGCGCGGTCCGCCATGGCGTCACCTGGCAAACATGGAGCGCACTCGCGGCCTATGCCGTGGGCGCAGCCAGTTCGCTCGCGGTGGTAGCGGGCCTCGGTCAACGTGCAATGGCCGTGCTCAAGCGCTCGCTCGGCCTCGGCGAGCATTTGCGCCGTGCGATGGGTGCGCTCGTGCTCCTCACGGTCGGCGCGATCGCGCTGGGCGTGGACACGCGCGTGCTGGCGCTCGTGCCGGGCGCACCGACCGAGGGCCTGGAAGCGCGGCTCGTCGGGCTGCTTGCCTCGCCCGCCGCCGCGCCGCAGGTGCGGCAAACGTTGCGAGCGGCGCGCACCGGGAGCGATTCGCTATCGGGAGAAGCGGCGCAGTCGGCCTACATCGTGCGCGTGTCGATGCCTGCTCCCGCGCCCGCCTCCGCGCTGCCGGTGGAAGGGCGCCTGCCTTCGCTCGACGGCGCGACCGCGTGGCTCAATTCCGCGCCGCTCACGCCCGATACGCTGCGCGGCAAGGTCGTGGTGGTCAACTTCTGGACCTACTCGTGCATCAACTGTTTGCGGACTTTGCCGTACCTGAAGACCTGGGCGGCCCGCTACCACGACGACGGCCTCGTCGTGATCGGCGTGCATACGCCGGAATTCGGCTTCGAGCATGACACGGGCAACGTCAGGCATGCATTGGCAGACCTGAATATCCAGTACCCCGTTGCCGTCGATAGCGATTACGGCATCTGGCGAGCGTTCGGCAACGAGTACTGGCCGGCGTTCTATATCGTCGATGCGCAGGGCCGGATCCGCTATCACCACTTCGGCGAGGGCGGCTACGGCGAGGCCGAGCAGACGATCCGGCAATTGCTGGCCGACAACGGCCGCGCGACGCCCACGGCCGCCGCGCAACCGCCCCAGGCGGGCGGCGCGCTGGCGCCGGCGGATCAGCGCGATATTGGCTCGGGGGAAACGTATGTGGGTTATCGCGAGGCACAAGGCAACGCCAACCTGCAGCGCGTGCAGCCCGATGCGGCCGCGGCTTATACGCTGCCCACGCAGCTCGCGGTGAACGAATGGGCGTTCGGGGGGCAATGGAGCGTCGGCGCCGAGTCCGCGGTGGTCGCGGCCCCGCAGGCGAGCATCGCGTATCGCTTCCATGCGCGCGATCTGCATCTCGTTCTGGCGCCTTCCGCGGATGGCAAGCCTGTGCGTTTTCGCATCAGCATAGACGGCGCGCCGCCCGGTGCCGCACACGGCGCCGATGTGGCCGCGGACGGCACCGGCATCGCGACGAGCGCGCGCCTGTATCAGCTCGTGCGCCAGGCCGGGCCCATCGGGGATCACACCTTCGAGATCCGCTTCCTCGATCCGGGCGTTCACGTCTACACCTTCACGTTCGGCTGATACGCCGAGGCGGCCCACGGCGCCTCGCGCCGCTCCTGGAAACGCAACGCCACCGTGTTTTCACGATCATGGTGGCGTTTGCTTTGCGGAGCTTACTGCGGGTTCTTGTCGCGCTATACATGGGCGGGTAATGAGGACAAGCTCGCAGGCACCCGAGAACCTGAATGGAAAGGCAGCAGATATATCGGGCATTCCAATACTCATACTCCATCTCGATATAGCGTTGATTCGAATCCTGATGTGCATTTGCCGGCATTGAAAAGATTTGATTCGCCATTCTTTGAATGGTCGTTGTACTTGACGACCCTTCAGCCCATGGCCTTAACGTGACAAGGCATTGCGCGACTGATCGGGCATCCGTACGCTCCAGCCAGCCATCGGCATGCCAGTCCGTGCGTGCCTCGCAGCCAATAGACTCGTCATCTATTGGAAGCACCACCGTGCTCGCCTCCGAAAGACCCATTCAGTCTCCTTAACCGCTAAGAAAAGACTATTCCGCTTGATACTCACAACGTTGACACTTTTTGACAAAACGATAAATGAATGCTTGCTATAGTGAATTTAGGCTTCCTATAGACAAGTCGAAAATGCCATAGTCCGGTATTTGGACGAGTTGTCGTTGCAAGCCTGAAGTCGGCATTAAATTCACGTAATCTCAATGACGCTTGTGTTGCAAGGACTGAAGGTGAAAGAAATGATGAAAATAAAGACGAACATCAAGGCTTTGTGTGTTGCGGGGGCAATGGCTACGGGGCTGGCTGCCTGCGGTGGTATGGCGGGCATGGATCCGAACGGAATGGCTGCAGCAGGTACCAATGCGTTCAAGGCGGCAACGCTGTCCGATAGCGATATCATCGCGCTCTCGAATGAGGCGTGTAAGGCAAGTGACCAAAAGGCCACTATTGCGCAGCCGGGCAGCAAATACGCGAAACGCCTTGCAGTCGTAATGCAGGGGTTCGGTGACATGACGCTCAATGGGCAGAAGATCAACTACAAGGTCTACATGACTCGTGACGTCAACGCGTGGGCTATGGGCAATGGCTGTGTGCGCGTCTACAGCGGTTTGATGGACATGATGAACGACGACGAACTGAGAGGTGTGGTCGGTCACGAAATGGGGCATGTCGCGCTGGGCCACACGAAAAAAGCGATGCAGGTCGCCTACTCCGTGAGTGCCGTCCGGGGCGCCGCGGGCGCAACGGGTAATGCGGCGGTGTCTGCGCTCAGCAGCTCGCAGATGGGGGATCTGGCCGAAAAACTCATCAATGCCCAGTTCTCCCAGTCACAGGAAAGTGCAGCGGACGACTTTTCGTTTGACGTTCTCAAACAGAAGAATATGAATCGGAAAGGTCTGGTCACGGCATTCGAGAAACTCTCGAAGCTGGACGGAGGGCACAGTTCAATGCTGGATTCACATCCGTCCTCGCCAAGCCGCGCTACTCATATCCAGAGCCGGATCGACAGCGAAGGCTGAACGCGGTGAGCAAGTGGTTGCGGTACGAGTGAGATGGACACTGTGGTCGTGGTCCGGCTGACCGGTAACCGTCGTTCTCATCGCGACCGCAACTTCTGCAGCGTGCGCAGCGGTTGGCGGGCACGGTGCTGGAATGCTCCGGTCCCGCCCTCTGTACCACCGCCGCGGTTATCTCGCTGCCCTTTCTATCCTGATCCAGCGCTCGCTTCGGCCTTTCCTTCCATTCCTGACCAGAACAATCTCGCCTGTTTTCGGACACTTCAGCGAGCTCCCCTAGCTCGAAGCCGGTAAGCCGATCGAGGAGTGCGGGGCGGCGCCTTCTCCCATTGACCCCACCATGTAGGCCGGGAACAGGCGGTCTTGCCATAGGCCGCGCGAGATCCAGCAAGGCTTAATCTCGTGGCCGGGACTGCGCCTCAAAGCCGTCGAAAACAGCACCCGGCCCTAGATATGCCAACGGCCCAGCCTTGTTACAAATTTGCTGGCTTCGTTGCGCGCGCAACTTTCTGTCATGCGTATACTGGCGCGCGATACACCTCGTCTCACTATCCCTCCTGCTTCCCGTCACCGGCCTTGCCGCAGCAAGCGCCTGAACCCGCGGGCGTTTGCGCGCCGCGTGCCTCGTCCGGTCGTCATGCACGCAATTGATAAGACGAGTTCCCCCTAGTGAAAACGATGATGCCTTTGACGCGAGTTATTCTTGCGCGCCCAAAAGTTATGCTAGAGAATCCATAAAAAATCCCACAGAAGCTTTGTGGCATACAAAAGGCGAGTAGCCCGCTACCTGAAGCTCACCCTGGAGACACCACAAATGAAGGAACTGACAGCCCAGAACATGGGAGCCAGGTCTGAAGCCGGCTGGTACCGCAGCTGGTTTCTGCTGCTTCTCGTTCTGATCTACGCATCGAGCTTCGTCGACCGGATCATCATCGCGGTTGTCGGCCAGGCGATGAAGATGGAGATGAACCTGAGCGACCTGCAGCTCGGCCTGCTCAACGGGCTTGCGTTCTCGATCTTCTACTCGCTGCTCGGCCTGCCGATCGCGCGTCTCGCCGAGCGTTTCAACCGAGTCGTGCTGATCGCGCTGTCGATCGGCGCCTGGTCGGTCATGACGGCGCTGTGCGGCACGGCCGGCGCGTACTGGCAGTTGCTGATCTACCGGCTTGGCGTGGGCATTGGCGAGGCGGGCAGCACGCCCACTGCGCATTCGCTGATCTCCGATCAGTTCGGCCCGCGCCGCCGCGCGAGCGCGCTCTCCATCTACGCGCTCGGGCCGCCGCTCGGCGTGCTTGCCGGTGCGCTCGGCGGGGGCTTGATGGTGCAGCACATGGGCTGGCGGCCGGTGTTCTTCGTGGTCGGCTTGCCGGGGCTCATTTTCGGCCTGCTTGCCTGGATCACGCTTCGCGAGCCCAGGCGCGGCGCGGCGGAAGAGGGCGGCGCGCACGCCGCTGCTCCCGTGCCGCCGCTGCGCGAAGTGCTCACGGTTCTGTTCAGTAGCCGCGCCTTCGTGCAGATGCTGCTGGGCACCGTGATAGGCGGATTCGCGCAGTACGGCATCAACCTGTTTATCCCGATCTATCTGACGCGTGTTTATGGGCTCAGCTTTGCGCAGGCCGGCCTGATCTTCGGTCTGATGATCGGCGTGGGCGGCATTCTCGGCAACATGCTCGGCGGACTGCTCGCCGACTCGCTGGGCGCGAAGGACCGCCGCTGGTATGCCTGGGTGCCCGCGCTCGGCACCGCGATCGGCTTCCCGCTCGTAGCAATCGCGTTCACGCTGGGGCAATGGCCCGTTGCTGTCGCGCTGGTCTTCGTCGCCACGGTCACGCTGAGCATGTGGAACGGCCCGACCTTCGCAGTCGTGCACGGCATCGTCGAGCCCCGTATGCGCGCCACGGCATCGGCTTGTGTGTTTCTGCTGATGAACCTCGTGGGCCAGGGACTCGGCCCGACAACCGTAGGATTCCTGAGCGATCGATTTGCCACGCGCCTGTTCGCCCAAGGTGAGTTCAAGGTGGTTTGCGCGGCAAGCGGTGTTGGCGGTCCGCACGGGGCGCATGGTCCGGCCGCGCTGGTTCAGGGGCCGTTCGCTGCGGCCTGCCACGACGCTTCGGCGTATGGCATTCGCTACGCGATGCTGGCCGTGAGCGTGGCGCTCGTGTGGTCGGCCGTGCATTACTTCCTCGCCTCGCGTCACCTTTCTCGCAGCAAGTAGTTCGTGGCCGGCGGCAGCCGACGGGAATGCAGCAGCAATAAAAGCGGGCGCAATAGCCCGCAATACACGGAGAAACGTCAAGTGAAGAAGAAGGTCTTGGTGGGCGCGATAGCGGCCGCACTGGCGGGAGGCGCGTACGCGCAAAGCAGCGTCACGCTGTACGGCATCATCGATACCGGCGTGAGCTATGTCAACAACACCGCGGGTTCGAGCCAGGTCAGCATGGCCTCCGGCATCAACCAGGGCGCGCGTTGGGGCTTGCTCGGCAACGAGGACCTGGGGGGCGGCCTGAAGGCGATCTTCAACCTCGAAAGCGAATTTTTCGTCAACAACGGCGAAATGGCGATGACGAACCTGCTGTTCAACCGCCGTGCGTATGTCGGTCTGCGCAGCGACCAGTTCGGCACGATGGTCGCCGGCCGCGATTACGACTTCCTCTACGACTACGTTTCGTACTACACGAACGTGGCACAGTTCGCGCCGGCCTACGCGTTCCACCTCGCGAACGACATCGACCGCCTCGCGGGTGAGCAGGTGCAAAACGCCGTGCGTTATGAAACGCCGCTCTGGAATGGCGTGCAGGCCGGTGTCATGTATGGCTTTGACAACGGCAACTCGGCTGCCACGCCGCACGTGCTGAGCTTCGGTATCAAGTACAGCCCGACCGGCACGTTCCGTGCGCCGTACTCGCTCTCGGCGGCCTATACGAGAACCGTGGGCGGCGCGACGACGATCGCAGCCTCCCCCGGCACGGGTGCCACGCTCGCGCAGATGGCATCGGGTGCCGACTCGATCTATACCGCGGCGGTGGCGGGGCAGGTGAACCTCGACAAATTCTCCATCAACGCGCTGTTCACCTATACGAACCAGGACGGCATTACGCGCCCGGGACCGATGGTGGCCAAGGTGACCAACGTCTATGAAACCGGTGTGCAATATCATCTGTCGCCGTTCTGGACGTTCGGCGTGGGCGATGCGTGGATCGACCAGCACAAGCAGGGGCAGTACAACCAGTTCAGCTATGGCGTCGACTACCGTCTCTCGAAGCGTACCGACGTATTCCTGTTCGGCACCTGGCAGCGTGCGTTCGGTTCGGCCACGCAGGCTGGCCTTTTCCTCGCGACCACGCCCGGCCTGTTGAACCAGCCGGCGCTCGGGCCGGAGGCGAATGTGGCGGCTGGCCTCTCGACGACTCGCGACCAGTTCGCCACGCAGATCGGCATTCGCCACGTGTTCTAAACGTTTCGCGACGCGCCGGTAGCTGGGATGAGAGCCTGAATGCCGGCGCATTTTTTTAGGATTCCTTTTAGTATGCCTGATCCGCAGGGCCACCCTTCTGCGGAATTCAGGCGGGCCTCCTGACCTCGGTGTCGTGCGGCGTGAGTTCGTGACCGTCGCTGGTCTGCGGAAACATGAAAAGCAACGGCTTGCCCGTTGCCTTGTCGATGAGCCACGAGTGCCGCTCGCCGCGCCCAAAGAGATGGCGTTCTCCCCATTGCTGGAGTGCGACCATGATAGGAAACAGGCTCTCACCCTTGGCCATTAGCACGTACTCCTGATAGATCGTGCCATCTGACGCCGGGCGGGTTTCGAGAATGCCTTCCTCGACGAGTCGGCTCAAACGGCCGGACAGGATGTTGCGCGCCACGCCCAGATTGCGCTGAATGTCCCCAAAGCGGTAGATGCCGTCGAAGACGTCGCGCAGGATCAGCAGCGACCACCGGTCGCCGATCACGTCCACCGAGCGTGCGACGGGGCAACTCTCCTTGTTCATGGATTTACGGCGTGCCATGGCGATTTCCCTTCAGCAAGGTCCTGATTCGCGGGACGCGACGTCCCGCTGCTGGATGCGCTGGCGCGAGATTTCGGCATCGGCCGTGCCGCCGTTGGGGGCGTGGTCACGGCCACGCAGGCCGGGTGCGCGTTGGCGCTGCTGCTGCTCGTGCCGCTGGGCGACAGGGTGGAGCGCCGCCGCCTGATGATCGTGCAATCGCTGGCGCTGGTTGCCGCGCCGGCCGTGGTGAGTGCCGCACGATCCGTGCCGGTGCTTTTGATCGGCATGCTTTGCACCGGCTTGCTCGGCACGGCGATGACACGGGGATTGATCGCCTATGCGGTGGCTGCGGCCGCGCCCCACGAGCGTGGCCGCGTGGTGGGCGCGCCCGCCGCCGCGCGCGCCGGGCACTGGGCCGACCGCGGATGGGCCGAGCGCACCAGCGCCGCCGCGCTGGCGTTGTTGTTGCTGGCGTGGCGGCCGCTGTCGATACTGGGTCAATCGCTGGGGGCGCTCTTGGTGGGCATCGTGCTGCTCGATCTTGGCGGCCAGGCCCTGCATGTGACCATTCAGTGCCTTGTTTTTCGCAGCAACGCGCAATTGCATAGCCGGCTTGTCAGCCTCTACATGCTGCTCTATGCGGTTGGCAGCGGGCTAGGCGCGATCGGCACGACAGCGACTTACGCCGCGGCGGGCTGGCGTGGGGTCTGCGCGCTCGGCGCCGGCGTGACTCTGCGTGCGCTGGTGTTCTGGGCCGTCACGCTGCGGCACATGCCGAACGCCGCCACCCGCGCGTGAGGCCGAACTGAAACCCGAATCGAAACCCGAACCTGGGAGGCACGAATGGATGAACTGAAACTGCTGGCGGACGCCGATGCACGCGGCCTGCGCTACATCGAAGGGAACGCCACGCGGCGCGTTTTCCCCTCCAACGAGGCCATCGCGGCGCTCGCGGCGTTCGACGAACCGCTGCCCTCGAGCGGATTGCCGGCCGAAGACACCTTGGCATTGCTCGACCGCATTGGCTCGCCCGCCACCACGGCTTCGAACGGACCGCGCTATTTCGGCTTCGTGATCGGCGCGGCGCTGCCCGCCGCGGCCGCGGTCGAGCGGCTCATGCTGGCGTGGGATCAGTGCGCCTCGACGTTCGACAACTCGCCGGTCTCGGCCACGCTGGAGCGCGTCGCGGGCCGCTGGGTGCTCGACGCGCTCGACCTGCCTCGCGAGAGCGCCGTGGGGTTCGGCACGAGCGCCACGGCCTGCACGCTCGGCGCGCTCGCCACGGCACGCCGGGCGCTGCTCGCGCGGCAAGGCTGGGATTTCGACCGCCAAGGGTTGGCGGGCGCGCCGGAAATCAAGGTCGTGGTGTCGGAACTCGTCCACATCACGGTGAAGAAGGCGCTGCGCATCCTGGGCTTCGGGTTGGATCGCATCGTCTATGCGAGCGTCGATGCCGATGGCGGCGTGGACGTTTCCCGCCTGCCGCCGCTCGATGACCGCACGGTCCTCTGCCTGCAAGCCGGCGAAGTGAATACGGGCGGGTTCGATCCGTTTGCGCAGGCCATTGCGCGCGCGAGGGAGGCCGGCGCCTGGGTGCATGTGGATGGCGCGTTTGGCCTCTGGGCGCGCACCTCGTCGCTGGCCCCGTTGACGGCGGGCATCGAGCAGGCCGATAGCTGGACCACTGATGCGCACAAGTGGCTGAACACCCCGTATGACTGCGCGATGGTCATCTGCCGCGATGCACGCGCGCTGGCCGAGGCGATGAATAGCGACGCGGTCTATATGTCGGCGGGCGCAGACGCGCAGAAGAACCTCACGCTCGAATTCTCGCGCCGGGCGCGTGGCGTTCCCGTGTGGGCGGCGCTGCGCACGCTGGGCCGCAGCGGCATTGCGCAGATGGTGGAGCGCCACCACGCGCAGGCGCAAAGGATCGGTGAGGAACTGTCGCGCCTCGGCTTCGAGGTGCTCAACAGAGTCGTACTGAATCAGGTGTTGTTCCGCTGCAGCACGGATGCCGGGACACAGGCCCTGCGCAGCGCGGTGCAGGCGAGCGGCGAGACGTGGTTCGGCGGCACGATCTGGCAGGGGCGGCCCGCGCTGCGGATCAGCGTGTCGTCATGGCGCACGCGGGATGAAGACGTGCAGGCGCTCGTGCAATTGCTGGCGAGGCTGCGGGACGCGAAGCAAGCGGATTGAGGGATCGCCGTTTGCACCGAGACCCACTGGGGTAACACGGATGGGCGTTTGGTATACCTGCACGGTATGATATGGATTTTAAGCGCCGCTGTGGGCTTCGAATTGCCAGCGCGGCTCTCTGAACCCCACTGTCTGCCATTCAATGAGTCAGCCACCCAAACTGAGCCGCTCGGCCGAAATCAAGGCGCTCCTGGAATCGGAAATCGAGCGCGGCGACCTCGTGCCGGGCACGGCGCTCGACGAGCGCGCGCTCGCCGCGCGCTTCAACGTGTCGCGCACGCCCATTCGCGAGGCGCTGCAACAGCTCGCCGCGCAGCAGTATGTGCAGATCGTGCCGCGCCAGGGCGTGTTCGTCACCAAGATGACGGTGCCGCAGCTGCGCGACATGCTGGAACTCTTGCACGAGCTGGAAGCCGTTTCGGCACGTCTTGCCGCGCGGCGCATGAACGACGCGCAGCGCGTGGAGCTGCAGCGCACGATCGACGAAGGCGTCGAAGCGCTGAACCAGAGCGACGCCCGCCGCTTCGCGCGCAGCAACGCCGAATTCCACGAGGTCATCTGCCAGGCGTGCCATAACGATTACCTGGCCGACCAGATCCGCGCGATCCGCCGTTTGATTTCGCGTTACCGCCCGAAACTGTTCCTCGCGCCGAGCCGCCGCGAGAAGGTGATCGCCGATCACCAGCGCCTCGCGCAGGCGCTGCTCTCGGGCGACGAGGCGACGGCCGAGGAAGTCATGGCGCAACATTCGCCGGGCGGCGACGCGGGATTTTCCGAATTCCTCGCCACGCTGCCGGCGGAGTTCTTCAACGACACGCCCATGGGGCACCCGCGCGAAGCGGCCTCGGCGCAGGCCGCTACGCTCGACGGCGAGCACGAAGAGGAGTGAAGGGGCGGGGCGAGACGGCGATTGCGATGCGCCGCCCCATGACTCAGGCATGAGCGACGCACGTATGAGCGCGAGTCGGCGGCAGATGGCCGTCATCACCGCAAGCGTACGGGCATTAGCTTTGCTCGAACTGCGTGTCGGTTGCCATCCCGAGATAGCGCACACGTCTTCTGGTCGTGCGTGACGGACAGCGTCACCTGCGGTGTTGCCGGGTACGCATTGGGCGATGGATTGACCGTCATGGTCTGTCTGACCTTCCAGATTTCACGCTCTTCGGGGAACAGATGCGCAAGCTGGAGTCGCATCTCTTCAGCCCCTTGAAGCAAGTCTGTCTGGTCGTTCCTGGTGCGCAACGCTCAGCCGGTGAACAGCGGCCTTCATTGCCGTTGTATCGTTGCGCGCGCCGTTGTCGCAAAATTTCTTCAGATCCGTATTGTGAACAATAGAGCGGTCGGGGT
>NZ_DATJWR010000178.1:0-2448 GCF_035501035.1 Paraburkholderia sp. | reverse complement strand
GGTGAGCGCCACGATCTTCTCCGATTCGCTTCGTTGCTCTTCAGCGAGTCCCGCATGGCCGCGTTCAGGCCTTCAACACCCCGAAGATCTCACTCAACATCGTCTTCGCATCGCCGAACAGCATGCGGTTGTTGTCCTTGTAGAAGAGCGGGTTATCCACGCCCGCATAGCCAGAAGCCATGCTGCGCTTCATCACGATCGACGTCTTCGCCTTCCACACCTCCAGCACCGGCATGCCGGCGATCGGGCTAGCCGGGTCCTCCTGCGCCGCGGGGTTCACGATATCGTTCGCGCCGATCACCATCGAAACGTCCGCCTCCGGGAAATCCGTGTTGATCTCATCCATCTCGAGCACGATGTCGTATGGCACCTTCGCTTCGGCCAGCAGCACATTCATGTGGCCTGGCATGCGGCCCGCCACCGGGTGGATCGCGAAGCGCACGTCGACGCCCTTTTCGCGCAGCAGCTTCGTGAGTTCGAAGACCGTATGCTGGGCCTGTGCGACCGCCATGCCGTAGCCCGGTACGATGATCACGCGCTTCGCGTCGCGCAGTAGCTCGGCGGTTTCGGCGGCGCTCACTGCCACCGCCTCGCCGGCCGGCTGCGCGCTCGCGCCGCCCGCAGTTGCGGGCACGCCCGCGCCGGTCCCGAAGCCTCCGGCGATCACGCTGATGAAGTTGCGGTTCATCGCGCGGCACATGATGTACGAGAGGATCGCGCCCGACGAGCCCACCAGCGCGCCGATCACGATCAGCAGGTCGTTGCCGAGCATGAAGCCGGTGGCCGCCGCCGCCCAGCCCGAGTAGCTGTTGAGCATCGACACAACCACGGGCATGTCGGCACCGCCGATTGCCATCACCATGTGCACGCCGAACAGCAGCGAGATCACCGTCATCACGACGAGCGGCATCGTGCCGTCCTGAATCGTCTCTGCATGCAGGAACGCGTGACCGTAGTAGATCACGATCAGCAGCGCGGCCAGGTTCAGCCAGTGGCGCGCCGGCAGCAGCAGCGGCTTGCCGCCGATCTTGCCCGACAGCTTGCCGAACGCAATGACCGAACCCGCGAACGTCACCGCACCGATCAGGATGCCTACATAAATCTCGACTTCGTGGATCGCCTTCTCGGCGCCGGCGAACTGCACGGAGGAGTCGATGTAGCTGGCAAAGCCCACGAGGCACGCCGCGAGGCCAACGAGGCTGTGCATCAGCGCGACCAGTTCGGGCATCTGCGTCATCTGCACCTTCTTCGCGGCGAACAGGCCAACCGCCCCGCCGACGACCAGCGCAGCGACAACGTACGGAATGCCTTCGGCCGACACGCGCGGACCGAGTACAGTTGCCAGCACCGCGATGAGCATGCCGATCATGCCGAGCAGGTTGCCGCGGCGCGCGGTCTCGGGATTGGCCAGCCCGCCAAGGCTCAGGATGAAGAGAATCGCCGCGCCGATATAGGAGACGGTAGTCAGGTTGGATGTCATTGTTATCGTCCCCTTATTTGCGGAACATCGCCAGCATGCGACGCGTCACCGCGAAGCCGCCAAACATGTTGACGGCCGTGAGTGCCAGCGCGCCCACGGCGAGGCCCAGGATCAGCCCGGATGGCCGGTCGCCCGTCGCGGAGCCGTCCAGCGGCGGCGCGATCTGCACCAGCGCACCGATGGCGATGATTGACGAGATCGCGTTGGTCACGCTCATGAGCGGCGTGTGCAGCGACGGCGTGACGTTCCAGATCACCATGTAGCCGACGAAACAGGCCAGTACGAAAACCGTGAAGTGCGACAGGAACGTGGCCGGCGCAAACAGGCCCACCATCAGGAAGGCCAGCGCGCCGACGCCGAACGCGATGGCGAGCGACTGCGCTGACATCGGTTCGCTGCTGCCGTGGCCCTTCTTCGGCGCGGCTGCCGCCGCAGCAGCCGCGGGCTGGGGTTTGGGTGCGACGGCCGGCTGCTTGATCGGTGGCGGCGGCCAGGTAATGTTGCCTTCCTTGATGACCGTGAGGCCGCGGATGGCGTCGTCATCGAAATCGACGTTGATCGTGCCGTCCTTGGTCTTGCACAGTTCCTCGACCACGCGCAGCAGGTTGTTGCCATACAACGTGGACGACTGCCTCGCCAGACGCGAGGCGAGATCCGTGTAACCGACGATGGTCACGCCGTGGCGCACCACCGCCTCGCCGGGCACCGTCAGCTCGCAGTTGCCGCCCTGTTCGGCTGCCATGTCCACGATCACGCTACCCGGCTTCATCGACTGCACCATTTCGGACGTGATGAGCTTTGGAGCCAGCTTGCCCGGAATTAGCGCTGTGGTGATGATGATGTCCGCGTCCCTCGCCTGCTGCGCGTACATCGCGCGCTGCGCCTGCTGGAAGCCCTCGCTCATGACCTTCGCGTAGCCGCCGCCGCCCGAGCCTTCCTCCTCGTAGTCGACCTTGACGAATTCACCC
>NZ_DATJWR010000177.1:0-23578 GCF_035501035.1 Paraburkholderia sp. | reverse complement strand
CGGCGCGAAATTCCGCGCCGCCGTGGCCGCCGAGCAACCGCTGCAGGTTGTCGGCGCCATCACCGCGTATGCGGCGAAGCTCGCCCAGGCGACCGGCTTCAAGGCCGTCTATCTTTCGGGTGGCGGCGTCGCCGCCAATTCACTCGGCGTGCCCGACCTCGGCATCAGCACCATGGACGACGTGCTGATCGACGCGCGCCGCATCACGGACGCCGTCGACATCCCGCTGATGGTCGACATCGACACCGGCTGGGGCGGCGCCTTCAACATCGCGCGCACGATCAAGTCGTTCATCAAGGCGGGCGTCGCGGCCGTGCACCTCGAAGACCAGGTGGGCCAGAAGCGCTGCGGCCATCGTCCGAACAAGGAAGTCGTGGCGACCGACGAGATGGTGGACCGCGTGAAGGCCGCCGTCGACGCGCGCACCGACGACCAGTTCGTCATCATGGCCCGCACCGACGCGGCCGCGGTGGAAGGCATCGACGCGGCGATTGAGCGCGCGGTGGCCTATGTCGAAGCGGGCGCGGATATGATCTTCCCCGAAGCGATGAAAACGCTCGACGACTACCGTCGCTTTCGCGCAGCCGTAAAGGTGCCGATTCTCGCGAACCTGACCGAATTCGGCTCGACGCCGTTCTTCACGACCGAAGAACTGAAGAGCGCCAACGTGGATATCGCGCTTTACTGCTGCGGCGCGTATCGTGCGATGAACGCCGCCGCGCTGAACTTCTACGAGACCGTCAAGCGCGACGGCACGCAAAAGGCCGCCGTTTCGACCATGCAGACGCGCGAAGACCTTTACAAGTACCTCGGCTATCACGTGTACGAGCAGAAGCTCGACGCGCTGTTTGCCGCGAAGAAGTAAATCCGCCCATAGTGCATACAGAGAGAGGAAGGAAGACATCATGAGCGAAGCAGAAAACAGCACGCAATCCGCTGGCGGCTTCAAGCCGAAGAAGTCCGTTGCGCTTTCGGGCGTGGCGGCGGGCAACACGGCGCTGTGCACCGTGGGCCGCACGGGTAACGACCTCCACTATCGCGGCTACGACATTCTCGATCTCGCCACCGCGTGCGAATTCGAAGAAGTCGCGCACCTGCTGGTGCACGACAAGCTGCCGAACACGGCCGAACTGGCCGCGTACAAGACGAAGCTCAAGGCGATGCGCGGCCTGCCCACCGCCGTGAAGGCAGCGCTCGAAGCCGTGCCCGCCTCGGCCCACCCGATGGACGTGATGCGCACCGGCGTTTCCGTGCTCGGCACGGTGCTGCCCGAGAAGGACGACCACAACCTGCCGGGCGCGCGCGACATCGCCGACCGTCTGATGGCCTCGCTCGGCTCGATGCTGCTGTACTGGTACCACTATTCGCACAACGGCAAGCGCATCGAAGTCGAAACCGACGACGATTCGATCGGCGGCCACTTCCTGCATCTGCTGCACGGCCGCGAGCCGTCGAAGTCGTGGGTCGACGCGATGCACGTGTCGCTGAACCTGTACGCCGAGCACGAATTCAACGCCTCGACGTTCACGGGCCGCGTGATCGCTGGCACGGGCTCGGACATCTACTCGGCCATCACGGGCGCGATCGGCGCGCTGCGTGGCCCGAAGCATGGCGGCGCGAATGAAGTCGCGTTCGAGATCCAGTCGCGCTATGAAAACGCGGATCAGGCAGAAGCCGACATTCGCGCGCGCGTCGAGAAGAAGGAAGTGGTGATCGGCTTCGGCCACCCCGTCTATACGATTTCGGACCCGCGCAACAAGGTCATCAAGGAAATCGCGAAGAAGCTCTCGAAGGAGCAGTCGAACCTGAAGCTGTTCGACATCGCCGAGCGCCTCGAATCAACGATGTGGGAAGTCAAGAAGATGTTCCCGAACCTCGACTGGTTCAGCGCCGTTTCGTATCACATGATGGGCATCCCCACCGCCATGTTCACACCGATCTTCGTGATCGCGCGCACGGCCGGCTGGAGCGCGCACATCATCGAGCAGCGCATCGACAACAAGATCATCCGCCCGAGCGCGAATTACACGGGCCCGGAAAATCTGAACTTCGTGCCGATCGCCAAGCGCTGATCCTTCAACGTTAGCCGTTCGGCTATAGGGAAACGGAGGCGATCTGGCGTAGATTGACGCCATCGCCTCCACCGCTCACTACATCTCATTGGTCCCCAAGCCGTGAATACCGCCTACCGCAAGCCCCTTCCCGGCACCCGGCTCGATTATTTCGACGCGCGCGAAGCCGTCGAGGCCATCCAGCCCGGCGCCTGGGACACGTTGCCGTACACCTCGCGCGTGCTCGCCGAAAACCTCGTGCGCCGCTGCGATCCGGCTACGCTCACCGCCTCGCTCAAGCAGCTCATCGAGCGCAAGCGCGACCTCGACTTCCCGTGGTTCCCGGCGCGCGTGGTCTGCCACGACATCCTCGGGCAAACCGCGCTCGTCGACCTCGCCGGCCTGCGCGACGCCATCGCCGACCAGGGTGGCGACCCCGCCAAAGTGAATCCGGTCGTGCCGGTGCAGCTGATCGTCGACCACTCGCTCGCCGTGGAATGCGGCGGCTTCGATCCCGACGCGTTCACGAAGAACCGCGCGATCGAAGATCGCCGCAACGTCGACCGCTTCGACTTCATCAACTGGACGAAGAAGGCCTTCAAGAACGTCGACGTCATTCCGCCCGGCAACGGCATCATGCACCAGATCAATCTGGAGAAGATGTCGCCCGTGATCCAGGCACGCGACGGCGTGGCTTTCCCCGACACCTGCGTCGGCACCGACAGCCACACGCCGCACGTGGACGCGCTCGGCGTGATCGCCATCGGCGTGGGCGGCCTCGAAGCCGAGAACGTCATGCTCGGCCGCGCGTCGTGGATGCGCCTGCCCGACATCGTCGGCGTGGAGCTCACCGGCAAGCGCCAGCCCGGCATCACCGCCACCGACATCGTGCTCGCCCTCACCGAATTCCTGCGCAAGGAAAAAGTCGTGGGCGCGTATCTGGAGTTCCGGGGCGTTGGCGCGTCGAGCCTCACGCTCGGCGACCGCGCCACCATCTCGAACATGGCGCCCGAATATGGCGCCACCGCCGCGATGTTCTTCATCGACAACCAGACGCTCGACTATCTGCGCCTCACGGGCCGCGAGGAAGAACAGGTCAAGCTCGTCGAGACCTACGCGAAGACCGCGGGCCTCTGGGCCGACACGCTCGCCCATGCGCAGTACGAGCGCACGCTGAAGTTCGATCTCTCGAGCGTCGTGCGCAACATGGCCGGCCCGTCGAACCCGCATAAACGCCTGCCCACCTCCGACCTCGCCGAGCGCGGCATCGCTGGCAAGTGGGAGGAAACGCCGGGCCAGATGCCCGACGGCGCAGTCATCATCGCCGCCATTACGAGCTGCACCAACACGAGCAACCCGCGCAACGTGATCGCCGCCGCGCTGCTCGCGCGCAACGCGAACGCACGCGGCCTCACGCGCAAGCCGTGGGTGAAGAGCTCGCTCGCACCGGGGTCTAAGGCCGTCGAGCTCTACCTCCAGGAAGCGAACCTGCTGGCCGATCTGGAAAAGCTCGGCTTCGGCATCGTCGCGTTCGCGTGCACGACGTGCAACGGCATGTCGGGGGCGCTCGATCCGAAGATCCAGCAGGAGATCATCGATCGCGACCTGTACGCGACCGCCGTGCTTTCGGGCAACCGCAACTTCGACGGCCGCATCCACCCCTATGCGAAGCAGGCGTTCCTCGCCTCGCCGCCGCTCGTCGTCGCGTATGCGATCGCGGGCACGATCCGCTTCGATATCGAGAAGGATTCGCTCGGCACGGACAAGGACGGCAAGCCGGTCTATCTCAAGGACCTCTGGCCGACCGACGAGGAAATCGACGCCATCGTCACGCGGAGCGTGAAGCCCGAGCAGTTCCGCAAGGTCTACGAACCGATGTTCGCGATCACGGCGGCAAGCGACGAGGCGACCGATCCGCTCTACGACTGGCGCGAGCAGAGCACGTACATCCGCCGCCCGCCGTACTGGGAAGGCGCGCTCGCCGGCGAGCGCACGCTCAAGGGCCTGCGCCCGCTCGCCGTGCTCGGCGACAACATCACGACCGACCACCTCTCGCCTTCGAACGCGATCCTGCCGAACAGCGCGGCGGGCGAATACCTCGCGAAAATGGGCCTGCCCGAAGAGGACTTCAACTCGTACGCGACGCACCGCGGCGACCACCTCACGGCGCAGCGCGCGACCTTCGCGAACCCCACGCTCATCAACGAGATGGCCGTGGTGGACGGCGCCGTGAAGAAGGGCTCGCTCGCGCGCATCGAGCCGGAAGGCAAGGTCACGCGCATGTGGGAAGCCATCGAAACCTACATGGAACGCAAGCAGCCGCTCATCATCATCGCGGGTGCGGACTACGGCCAGGGTTCGTCGCGCGACTGGGCGGCCAAGGGCGTGCGTCTGGCGGGCGTGGAGGTGATTGTGGCGGAAGGCTTCGAGCGCATTCACCGCACGAACCTGATCGGCATGGGCGTGCTGCCGCTGGAATTCAAGCCCGGCACGAACCGCACGACGCTCGGCATCGACGGCACGGAAACTTTCGATGTGATCGGCGAGCGGACACCGCGCGCCGATCTCACGCTCGTGATTCAGCGCAGGAATGGCGAGCGTGTCGAAGTGCCGGTCACCTGCCGCCTCGACACCGCTGAAGAAGTCTCGATTTACGACGCGGGCGGCGTGCTGCAGCGGTTTGCGCAGGACTTCCTCGAATCGTCGCAGGCAGCCGCTTGAGTGAGCGCGTCATCCAAGGGCGCGCTTAGTACACGTTAGGCGCACCGCCCTTCTCGCGTCAGGACTCGCCGGGCCGCCCCCAGGAGTACTGACCTGACGCCCCCTCGGGGGCCACGAACAAAGGCAGCGTTGGGGGCCGTTCAAACTCAGGACAACACATGGCACACGTACCTCAAATCAAGATTCCCGCCACGTATATGCGCGGCGGCACCAGCAAAGGCGTGTTCTTCCGTCTGCAAGACCTCCCCGCCTCGGCGCAGCAACCGGGCGAGGCGCGCGACAGGCTGCTCATGCGCGTGATCGGCAGCCCCGACCCGTACGGCAAGCAGATCGACGGCATGGGCGGCGCGACGTCGAGCACGAGCAAGACGGTGATCGTGTCGAAAAGCACGAAGCCCGGCCACGACGTCGACTATCTGTTCGGCCAGGTCGCCATCGACAAGGCGTTCGTCGACTGGAGCGGCAACTGCGGCAACCTCTCGGCAGCCGTTGGCCCGTTTGCGATCAGCGGCGGCCTCGTCGACCCGGGCCGCGTGCCCGATAACGGCATCGCCACCGTGCGCATCTGGCAGGCCAACATCGGCAAGACCATCGTTGCGCATGTGCCGATGACGAACGGCCACGTGCAGGAAACGGGCGACTTCGAACTCGACGGCGTGACCTTCCCCGCCGCCGAAGTCCAGCTCGAATTCCTCGACCCGGCCGCCGAGGAAGAAGGCGCGGGCGGTGCGATGTTTCCCACCGGCAAGCTCGTCGACGACCTCGAAGTGCCGGGCGTCGGCACGCTCAAGGCTACGATGATCAACGCGGGCATCCCCACGATCTTCGTGAACGCCGAGGCGATCGGCTACACGGGCACGGAGTTGCAGGACGCGATCAATGGCGACCCGCAAGCACTGGAGAAGTTCGAGACGATCCGCGCACACGGCGCACTGCGCATGGGTCTCGTCAAGAGCCTCGACGAGATCGCCACGCGCCAGCACACGCCGAAGATCGCCTTCGTGGCGAAGCCCACGGGCTATACGGCGTCCAGCGGCAAGCGCGTGGAGGCCGGCGACGTCGACCTCCTCGTGCGCGCGATGTCGATGGGCAAGCTTCATCACGCCATGATGGGCACCGCGGCCGTCGCGATCGGCACGGCGGCGGCCATTCCGGGCACGCTCGTGAATCTCGCCGCGGGTGGCGGCGAGCGCAGCGCGGTGCGCTTCGGCCACCCGTCGGGCACGCTGCGCGTGGGCGCCGAGGCACGCGAAGAGAACGGCGAATGGACGGTCACGAAGGCCATCATGAGCCGCAGCGCGCGTGTGCTGATGGAAGGCTGGGTGCGCGTTCCGGGCGACTCGTTCTAGGCGCGGCGCCTCACGGCACGGCGTCGTCAATCAAGCATGACAAAGCCGCCCCGCCGCATTGCTGCGCCGGGGCGGCTTTTTTGTATTCAGGCGAAGACGGAGACGGGAAACGCGCTCAGCTCTGCGGCGACGGCAGATACGGCATCGGGTCGACCGGCTTGCCGTCGCGGCGCACCTCGAACAGCACCGCCACGCGGTCATTGTTCTCGCTGCCCATTTCGGCGATCTGCTGGCCCTGGTGCACCGTGTCGCCGGTCTTCACGAGCAGGCGCCGGTTGTGCGAGTACGCCGTCAGGAAGTCCTTGTTGTGCTGGACGATGATCAGGCTGCCGTACTCGTTCAGGCCCGTACCTGCATACATGACCTTGCCGTCGGCGGCGGCGAGCACCGGGTCGCCGGCCTTGCCCGCAATCTCAATGCCGCGCGTCGTGCCCGGTTCGAACGGCTCGACCACGCGGCCATGCGCCGGCCACACGAGCGCGACGCCATTGGCGTGGCGCCCCACCTCCGCCGAAACCTGACGGCTCTCGGCCACGTTTGCGGCCGTGGTCGCTGTCGAGCCGCCGGGCTGCGGCGCGGCGGCCTGGACGGTGATCGTCTGTCTGGAAACGAGCTTGATCGACTGGCCCGCGCGCAGGTGGCCATTCGGCTTGAGATGGTTCCACGCGGCCAGTTCCTTGACCGACACATTGTGCTTTTGCGCGATGCGCTGGAGTGTATCGCCGCGGTGCACGCGCACGTACGTCGTTTTCGTGACGACGCGCGTGACAGGCGCGGACGCCGCCTGCTGTGCGCTGGCGGCGTCCGCGCTCGCTGCGGCTGCGGCCGAAGCCGAATTGGCCGCCGCAGTGTCGGGCTGCGGCTGCGGCTGCTGTTGCTGCTGGTTCATGTTGGCGCAGCCACCCAGCAGCGCCACCAGTCCCAACGCGGCCCAGAACCCCTTGAGACCGTTCATGCGCTGGCCGCTACGATCGTCAAACATATATGCCTCCTGCGTTGCTCGCGGCCGCGCACGAAACGACCGGACGCCCGGGGCGGTCTGCTGCGTATGCCGCGCTCCCCTCTCCTACAGCGCTCCGGTTCGCTCAAGCCGGCAGCCTCGATCTGCATCCAAACTGCCTGCATCTCGATCGATAAACATTCAACGCACGCCATCGACAACTTAACGAACGGACGTGCAATCTCAAAATTAATCCGGCATTGTAAAGCGCAATTCGCCTGGATCAGCCCAGGGACAATACTCTGATACAAATGTTAACGATCCGAATGGGGCAGCATCTCCGACGCCCGGAAAGCGGGCAAGCACGAATGCCCAAACCTGCCCCTGGTGCCCAGTCATGAGCCGCAGCGCCTGCTGCGCCGGCACGATCCGACCCCTTCCGGTGCGTTATCGGCACCTGTTGCGCAAAACTTGAACGGGACCCTTCGCGTCCGTCGATGAAAGCAAATTGAAATTAAGGTAGTATCGCTGGCGTCAAGGGCAAGCCCCGGCTCACGGGAACCCTCGCCTTTTCTTCAGGTCTTTTCCTGCGTTTGTCATGCGGCCACCGTGGCGGCCGCTTCGCGGTTCGCGGCGCGCCGCGCCTCGCGAACCTGATCCGAACTCCCTGGCAGGTGCGCCCATGCATCCGCCCGTCTGGCCCAACCGGCTGCCTCGCGTGCTCCGTCCCGGCCCGGCCTGCTATTCAACATGTCACAGTCATCTAGCCGTCTAGTCGAACTCGATTTTTTCCGCGGTCTCGTCCTGCTCATCATCGTCGTCGATCACATCGGCGGCAGCATTCTCTCGCGGGTCACCCTGCACGCCTACGCGCTGTGCGACGCCGCCGAAGTGTTCGTCTTCCTCGGCGGCTACGCCACGGCCACCGCGTGGGCCGCGCTCTGCGCGCGCCGCACCGAAGCCGCGGCGCGGCAGCGCTTCATCAAGCGCGCGTTCGAGATCTACCGCGCGTTCGTCGTGACCGCGCTCCTGATGCTGCTCGTCACTGCGATCCTCGTTGCCTGCAACGTCGATGCCCCCAATCTCGCCACGACCGATCTCGGCGATCTCACGCTCGCGCCCGCAGCGGCGCTGCGCGACATTTTGCTGCTGCGCCGCCAGCCGTATCTCGCTGGCGTGCTCCCGATGTATGCCTGCTTCGCCCTCGCCGCCCCGCTCGCGCTGCCGCTCGCGCGCACGCGGCCGTGGCTGCTGCTCGCCGTGAGCCTCGCGCTCTGGGGCGTCGCACCGCATGCGGCGCCGTGGCTGCCGCACGTCGAGGACGTGCAGTGGGACTTCAATCCGCTGGGCTGGCAGTTGATGTTCGTGCTCGGCGTGATTGCCCACGCGCAACCGGTATTCCAACGTGTGAGCGCGCACCGGCTCGGCTCGCTTGTCACGCTCGCCGCGCTCGCGGTGGTGGTGGCCGCCGCGATCTATCGGCTGCAACTCGGCAACGTCGCGCTCGACGGCGACTTCAAGCGCAACCTCGCATGGTTCCGCGTGCTCAACTTCCTCGGCATCGCGTGGCTCACGGCACACGTCATCCGCCTTGGCTGGGCGAAGCGCCTCGCGCATGCGCTCCCGTGGGTGGGTCTCGTCGGACGCAAAGGCCTGCTTTCGTTCGTGGCCGGTGCAGTGATTTCGCTCACGGTCGACTCGGTGCTCTACGGGTACACCGACGGCTACCTGAACGTGCCGGCCGGCCTCGCCGCGGACGCCATCGCGCTCACTGCGCTGCTGCTCGTCGCACGTGTGTCCGTCCCGCTCAAGCGCCTGTTGCCCTCGCGCACCAAAGCGTCCACCTGATCGTCCGCCTGATAAGCCGCGGTCCGCTCGTCGTGTCTACGCCGGTCGCTACTGGCGGCTTCCTGCGCACACGAGCGGCTGCTAGCATGATGACCCCGCGCCGCCGGCGCCCTATCCACTCCGATGTCCCTGCGATGCGCAGACTCTTTCGAACCGCGCTGCTCGCGATCGCACTCGCGTGTGCGGCGTTCGCCGCGCCGGCCGCGCCCGCCCCGGCGAGCACGATCGCGGTCCGCACGTTCCACGCCGCGGCGCTCAACCGCGACCTGCCTTACGTGGTGTACCTGCCGGCCGGATATCGCGCCGATCAGGGCCGCTACCCGGTGCTCTATCTCCTGCACGGCAACAATGGCGACGCAATGGACTGGGTCACGCAAGGCCAGCTTCAGACGACCGCCGATACGCTGATCGCCCGCCACGAGATCCCGCCCGTGGTGATCGTGATGCCACAGGGGGGCACCAACTGGTACGTCGACCGAAAGGAGAAGATGGAGACCGCATTCTTCCAGGACCTGCTGCCCGAAATCCAGGCACACTTCGCGGTAGCCGACGGGCGCGACAGCCGCGCGATTGGCGGCGTGTCGATGGGCGGATTCGGCGCGTTGCGCTACGCGCTCGAGCACCCAGACATGTTCTGCGGCGCGCTACTGCTCTCGCCCGCGATCTATGCGGGCGACCCGCCGCCCACTTCGGCGGCACGCTACGTGGGCGTGTTCGGCGAGCACCAGTTCGACGCGCAGATCTGGCGCACGCTCAACTATCCGGCGCTCTGGAAGCCGTACTTTGCGCAGTCCTGGCGCATGCCGATTTTCGTCGCCGCCGGCGACGACGACCTCGTGATCCAGGCCGAGTCGTCGCTGCTCTATACGCGGCTGCGCGAGGCGGGCAACCCGGCGGCGCTGCGTATCGTCGACGGCGGCCACGTGTGGCCGGTCTGGCGAGAACTGCTGCCGGCCGCGCTCAAGTACACGCTCTCCTGCCTGCGCTAGGCGACCCGCGCGGCGTGCCCGCGGCCGGCCGCCCCATCGGAACCTTTCACCGCGCTGCTCAAAGGGCTCACTGCGGTCATTGCGCCCACCGCGCTCATTCCGCCCAGTTCGCCCACAGCACCATCAGCACGGTCATGAGCGCCGGGCCGATGAAAATGCCGAGCAGCCCAAAAGTCGTCGCCCCGCCCAGAATGCCGAACAGCACGAGCAGGAACGGCAGGCGCGTCGAATTGCCGATCAGCACGGGCCGCACGAAGTGCTCGGCGACGAACACCACCACGAAGCCCCAAACCACGAGCGCGAGCGCCGCAATCACCGAGCCTTGCACGACGAGCCACAGCGCCGCGCCGCAGAACACGATGGGCGCGCAAAACGGCAGCATCGCCGCGATGGCGGTGACGGTGCCGAGCAGCGCCGCATGCGGCACGCCTGTCGCGATATACGCGGCGGCCAGCAGCACGCCCTCACCGAGCCCCACGACCACGAGCCCCGTCACCGTGGCGCGCACGGCGGCGGCCATGCGCTGCAGGAGCTGGGCGCCGTCGGCGCCGAAGGCGCGGCGCGCCCCGCGCATCAGCGTGGCTGAAAGGCGCGGACCTGCCTGAAAGATCACGAACAGCGTGACGAGCATGAAGCCGAACGTCACCGCGGCGTGGGCGGCACGCGCGCCGAAGTGGCGGCCGAACGAAACGATGGTGTCGCCGTGCAGGCTCTTCATCGCTGGGGAAGCCTTGAGCGGCGGGACCATATTCGCCTGCCACCAGTCGCTCACCTGGCGGCTGCCCACGGGCAGATGCGCGACGAAATCGGGCATCGGCACGCCGTTCTCCTGGGCGTCGTGCAGCCAGAGGTAGAGGTCGTGGGCCTCGCCGCCGGCCTGGATCGCCGTGACCATGATCGGCAGGACGACGAGCAACCCGATCGCGACGGTGAGCAGCGTGGCGATCAGCGTCGTGCGGCCCTTGAACCACGCGTGGCGCTCGGTTGCCTGATAGGCGGGCCACAGGACGATGGCGAACACGCTCGCCCACGCCATGGCAGGCAGGAACTCGCGCACGACCCATAGCGCCAGCAGCACGAGCGTGGCGAACAGCACCGCGGAAGCGGCGCGCTGGATCTTCTGCTCATGTGCGGAGTTCGGAGCAGGCGGTCGATGAATCATGTAACCTCGGGAAAATTCAAAAAAGCTCGGGTATCGCGGGTGTGCAGCGCAGCATGCCTCCGGAGCCCGACACCCGCCGGGCCGGTTTTCCTTCAGATTCGCATCCGGTCCAGCCGTTCCGTCCCCTCCCCGGAACGCCTCTCCCAGCACCGTTTTTAGGGACAATCGATGTCGCGCCACGCACAACAGTGCGTTGCACAAATTCAAGATGTCGACCCCAATCGGCCGCAAACCCCCATTCCTCCGTTCGGCGCAACGTGTCGCAGGGCGATTGTTGCCGATAATGGAATGGTGTTTCAACGGCGACACAATGGCACTTGTCGGCGCACAGGTCTACATTCGCGGCAACCCCACTAACGGAGCCGACAATGAAGAAACAAGCGTGCCTCTCGCTTGACGGAGCCAACGGTGAGCGCATCGAAATACTCGAACAGACGGATACGGCGCTGGTGATCCGCTGGGTCGAACCCGGGCGCTGTCATTACGGCGAGCAACGCTGGCGACGCCGCTCGGCGCATTCGTCGGGCACGTGCGCCGTGTCGCGCCGCAAGATCCGCCGCGGCGACGCCGTGTTCAAGCCGGCCGAACGGCCTGCGCCGCTGAACGCCTCCGTGATGATCGCCGCCGAGGTGTTCGGCGACCTCATCGCCGCGAAGTGAAGGGGCGCGGGCTCACGCCCGCAGGTGCCTGAGCAGGTGCCCCGATAGGCGCCCCGCAACGCATCCGGCAAGCCGAAAGGCCAAAGCCAACCGACGACACGGGCCACGACGGCTCGCGCAGTGTACCGAAACCGAAAGGCCTTTTGCGGACAAGCGCAACGGCGCGTAGGCTCCCGGCGCTACCGGGCCATCAGCAGGCGTGCGCCCTCACGACATGCCGCCTACGTCCCTCCGATCGCGCGCCCTGCGCCGCTTCAGCGGCCCGGGCGTGGTGCGAGCGCGATGGCCCGCGCGGCATGGTGCGGTGTGAAGCCCGCCGAGGCGGCGCACAACGCCGCCACGCGCGCGAGCACATCGGCGTCGAAGGCTGCGGCACGCGGGCCCGACCGGTCCACATGCAACAGCAGTTGCTCGCTTGCCGAAACGGGCAATGCGCCTTCATCGGCGAACATCTCCAGATACGCCCGCACGCGCTTCGCATCGTGCTCGAGCACGCGCACTTCGACGCGCACCTGCGCGCCTTCCTTGATCTCGTGCAGATAGTTCAGGTGCGCCTCCAGCGTGTACATCGACCGGCCGCGCGCCGTGCGCTGCGCCGCATCGAGCCCGATGGCGTCGAGCAGCGCATCGGTCGCGTAGCTGTAGATCAGCATGTAAAACGCGTCGCGCAGATGCCCGTTGTAGTCGACCCAGTCCGCTTGCACCGTGTCGCGGTAGATCACTGGCGCGGCGCCATCCCCCGCCAGGTGTGCCGCGCGCGCCATGTGTGCCGTATCGTTCGTCATCCTGTCTCCTCGTTGCGAGCACGCCTTCACGCGCGAGCAGTGTAACCGCAGAGCCGCATCTGCCGCGGCCCCGCCCGCACCCGCGACATTCGCCGCATTCACCACATTCGCCACATTCGCCACATTCGCCACATTCGCCGCATTCGCCGCATTCGCCGCATTCACCACATTCGCCGCATTCGCCACATTCGCCGCGCTCGGCACATCAGCCCCACACGCCACCTACCCCGCCTGCGCCGATGCGCCGCCGTGCACGCGGCCCGCCGCTGCGGTAAGGTTGAGCGAATGCGGCGCGGCCGCCGCCATCTGGCGCGCCGGCTTTCGCCGCCCTGAAACTGCCGCCCGCGCGCGGCGCACCGTGAGGCCCGGCCATGGCAGAAGACACGCCCCCGCTTCCGTTTCCACCGCAGCAGTTCTCCCTCGACGTGATGCTCGAAAAGTACGCGAAGGGCGACGAGCAGACGGCCGACGACATCTACCGCCGCGTCGCGCGCGGCGTCGCGCAGGCCGAACCGCCCGGTTTGCGCGCCGAAATCGAAGCGCGTTTCGTCGACAACCTTCGCCACGGCGCGCTCGGCGCGGGCCGCATCATGAGCGCGGCGGGAACCGGCATCGAGGCCACGCTAATCAACTGCTTCGTGCAACCGGTGGGCGACAGCATCCAGGGCGTGGACGACGAGGGGCGCCCCGGCATCTACGTCGCGCTGCTGCAGGCCGCCGAAACCATGCGGCGCGGCGGCGGTGTCGGCTACAACTTCTCTGCCATCCGGCCGCGCGGCGCGCTCGTGCGCTCCACGGGCTCGAGCGCCTCGGGGCCGTGCAGCTATATCGACGTGTTCGACGCCTCGTGCCGCACCGTCGAAAGCGCGGGCGCGCGGCGCGGCGCGCAGATGGCCGTGCTCGACTGCGACCACCCCGATCTGCCCGAATTCATCGAAGCCAAGCATTCGAAGGGGCGCTGGAACAATTTCAACGTCTCGGTGGCGGTGACGGACGAGTTCATGCGCGCCGTGGAAAACGAC
The DNA here is from genome assembly GCF_035501035.1 of Paraburkholderia sp. Taxonomy (GTDB): domain Bacteria; phylum Pseudomonadota; class Gammaproteobacteria; order Burkholderiales; family Burkholderiaceae; genus Paraburkholderia. Next base: position 10,052 of record NZ_DATJWR010000177.1, on the reverse strand, counting down.
GCGCCCTGGCAGCTTGCGCATCGCGCCGAGCCCTCGCCCGCCCTGCGCGCCTCGGGCGACCTGCATCGCCGCGAAGACGGCCTGTGGGTCTACGCCGAGATGCGCGCCCGTGGGCTGTGGGACACGATCATGCGCTCGACCTACGACGTGGCCGAACCGGGCGTGGTGTTCATCTCGCGCATGAACGAAGACAACAACCTGCGCGCGCAGGAAACGATCCGCGCGACGAACCCGTGCGGCGAGCAGCCGCTGCCCGCTTACGGCTGCTGCAACCTCGGGCCACTCGACCTCACGCGCTTCGTGATCAAGCCGTTCGCACAACTACGCGGCGGCAACAGTGAATCCAGAGTCGGCGACTTCGACTGGAAGGCGCTCGGTGAGCGCACGCGCACGCAGGTGCGCTTTCTCGACGACGTGCTCGACGCGACCCTCTGGCCGCTGCCCGAGCAGCAGGCGGAAGCGGCGGCCAAGCGGCGCATCGGCGTGGGCTTCACGGGTCTCGGCGACACGCTCGTCATGCTCGGCATCCGCTACAACTCGGCGGAAGGCTGTGCGTTCGGCGAGCGCGTGGGCCGCACGATGCGCGACGCCGCGTACCGCGCGTCGGTCGAGCTCGCGCTCGAGCGCGGCGCCTTCCCGCTCTTCGATGCCGATACATATCTCGAAGAGGGCACCTTCGCCTCGCGTCTGCCCGAGGACCTCAAGGCCGAGATTCGCACACATGGCATCCGCAACAGCCATCTGCTCTCGATTGCGCCCACCGGCACGGTGAGCCTCGCCTTCGCCGACAACGTCTCGAACGGCATCGAGCCCGCCTTCTCGTGGACCTATCAGCGCACGCGCCGCATGGCCGACGGCAGCCGCGAAACCTTCAACGTCGAGGACCACGCGTGGCGGCTCTATCGCGAGCTGGGCGGCGACGTGGAAGCGCTGCCCGCTTATTTCGTGAGCGCGCTGGAGATGAGCGCGCAGGAACACGTGGCGATGATGGCGGCCGTGCAGCCGTATGTCGACACGTCGATCTCGAAGACCGTCAACGTGCCCGCCGACTATCCGTTCGAGGACTTCGAGAACCTCTATCTCGACGCGTGGCGGCGCGGCCTCAAGGGACTTGCGACCTACCGCCCGAACGACACGCTCGGCGCAGTCTTGCAAACACTGCCCGCCGCAGCCGCCGACGACGCGCTCAGCGACGCGCTGCAAGACCCGTTGCGCGTGGCGATCGACCATCGCCCGAAGGGCGAACTGCCCGCCGTCATCGAGAAGATCGAGTACCTCACGCAGGCCGGCAAGGTGTCGCTCTACGTGGCGGTCTCCTTCCTCGAAGTGACGGGCCAGGTGGGCGGCGAAACCGTGACGATCGAGCGGCCCATCGAATTCTTCATCCCCGTGGGCCAGCGCGACGAGTCGCAGCAATGGATCACGGCGACCATGCGCTCGCTTTCGCTCGCGGCTCGCGGCGGCTTCGTCGCGCGCAATCTGCAGGACCTGCGCAAGGTCTCGTGGGATCGCGGCCAGGTACGCTATGGCGAGACGCAGCGCCTCGACGGACGACGCATACCGCGCTGGCACGACTCGGAAGTCGCCGCGATTGCCTATGCGATCCAGCAGATCCTGCACCGGCGCGGCTTCCTCGACGCCGAGGGGCGGCAGGTGCCGTCGCGGCTGCTTGCGCAGCGGCGCGCGAGCGCGCTCGCGGCGCTGCCGCCCGGCGCCGCGCAAACGCAGCCGCACGTGGATGCGGGCCAGACACAAGCCGTGGCGCGCCCCGGCGACCAGGTGCTGCAGGACGGCAATACGCTGCCCGCCGACTTGCACCACGCCATGCCCCACGCAATGCTCGGGCGCAAATGCGATTCGTGCGGCGCGAATGCGGTGATCCGCCGAGACGGATGCGACTTCTGCACGGCATGCGGCGAAATCGGGACATGCGGCTAGCGGGATCGCGCAGCGCGATGAACTGAGCCGCGCTGCGCGAGCACGACCGGCACGCTGCGGGACTTTGCTGACGAGCGGTGTCGCGCGCTGTATGTGCGCCAGGCCACATACAGCGCGCGATTGCTGCCCCAACATCGAAAATGGGCGAGCGCACGGACGTGCACCGGCGCGTTCGCCGCGCCCACGGAACCCGCATCCATGAGCAAGCTCGACATGTGGCTCTCGTCGGTTCGCGTCCACCTCGCAGTCGATTCGCTGCGTGCACTCCTGAAAGCCGTAGCGGGCAGCGCGACGAACGGCGACCACGTCACCTACATCGTCGGCTTCACGCTCGTTCACGGCGTTTCGGTCGACCTGAAGAGCAACCAGCGCGGGCTCCTTGGCTGGCATCTGCTCTACCTCCACAACGAGACCCATCTCGTCACATACTGGAAATCCAAAGAAAGCTTCGACGGCGCGGGCGAGATCCTGCCGTCAACCAGCTATTCGGCCAGCCATGAAGGGCTGACCGGCGAGGTCCACATCCCGCAATCGTGGTTCAGGCGTGTCGTAGGGCCGCTGCCGGCCTGGCAGAACGCCGTCATCCTCGTGGCCGGCGTGCTCGCCGCTTTCACGACCATCCGCGAATTCAAGGACTATCTGCTTGCGACGCCCGAGATCTCGGTGCAATACGAGAAGCCCTCGTTCGATTTCGTCGAGGGCAAGGCGATGAATCTCAAGCTCTCGATCGAGAACCAGATCAGCACGAAGAACACCGATCTCGAGATCGGCGCCATGCTGTACCCCGGGCCCGCAAGCAACAAGCCGTCGCAGGACCACGCGGGCAATGCGCTCACGGTTTCCGAATCGCCCATCCCCGAGCTCGATCCGCGGGAAAAGAAGGATCTCGTTCTCACAGCGCGCGCGCCCGCCGCGGGGACGTATCACGCCGCTCTGAGCGTGCGCGCCAAAGCCGGCTTCCTCAGGTGGCCCGAGACGCGTGCCGCGACGGCCGTGCAGGTGAACGTCTGGCCGCGCAGTCCAACCGGCGCCATCGACGCACTGGGTCCCTATGGCAAGAACAACGAGTTCATCGAGATCCTGGGCAGCGTGCGCGTTGGCGCGGCGAATCCGGCAGGCATCGACTGCCAGCTCGAGGTCGCCGGCATTCCCGGCCTCAGCCTGCTCAACTACGACTTGCCGGATCATCTGAACGATCAGTGGACGCCCAGCACGACGCAGGGCAGCGAAGTCGACGTGCTGTCCTGGACCTTGCCGCCCGCCACCGCCATGCGCAAACTCACCGTCAGGCTGTATCTGAAGCCGAGCGAAAAACCGGACTGGGCGGCGCTCAAGAAGGCGACGCAACTGAATTGCGCCGATAGAACCGAGGAGTTACCGAAATGAACCGGCAAACGTACTGGCGCATCAGCGCGGCAGCCGTCGTGGCACTCGCCTGCCTGCCCGCATGGGGCGACAGCCTGAGCGGCCACGTGCTCGATCTGGCCACCAACGACGGACTCGCCGGCGTGCTGGTATCGGTGCGCACCTTCGATGGCAAGGAGCTCGCGACAGGGGGCACCGACCTGCACGGCGCCTATAGCATTGCGCTGCCGCCGGATCATCCGCTTCCGCTCGTCGTCGCGTTCAGGAAGGTCACCTACGTGAGCGATCCGACCCGGGTGCCGGTCAAACAGACTTCAGAAGCGCAAAAGGACGTCTATCTCGCGAAGAAGGACGATGGCGACCAGCACTACTACGAAAAGGTGGCGCAAAGCCTCGGCAACGAGACCGACGAAGCGCAGCGCTGGCAGAAGCTCCAGACCGTGGCCGCGCTGCCCGCGGCCAACCAGTCGCTCGTTGCCGGGCAGTTGCAGCTTTCCGGCAATACCGCCGCGCTCAACGATCTGGCGACGACGAACAAGACGAACCAGGTGCTCGCCAGGTTCCGCGAGAATCTGCGTGACGAGAACCAGCCCGAGATCGCGGCGCTGCCCGATTACAAGAGCAAGCAGATCGTGATTCTTTCGACCGCGCCCGCCACGACCAACTACGCGGTAGTGCAGGACCTGTTGAATCAGGCAAAGCGGGAAGCGGCGCTGGAACCCAACTCGAAGGTGCTCACGCTCGACAAAGGCTCGATCTCCGATTTCTACAAAACCCAGGAAGCCATCTACCAAAACCAGAAGCCTGACGCCGACAACCACAAACCCATCTCCCAGGAACACAAGGCGCAGAAGTTCCGCTGAGCGTGCGGCGCAGCCAGGTTCCGGCGCCGTATCATCGAGCCACCAGATACCCCGCGAAACCCTGCGCGATGGCGTCCGGCTCGCCCTGGCGCACGAGCTTGAGCACCTGCGATTCATAAGGATTACTGGCGAGTGGCCTGAACACCGCACGCTCGCCGCCCATGGGCGCAAGCGCGGCGGGCACGAGCGCGATGCCCATGCCGAACTCCACCATCGTCACGACGGTTTGCCAGAGCCTCGCCTCATGGCGGATCTGCGGGCTGAAACCGGCCTCCACGCAGGTCGCGATGATCTGATCGTGATAGTGCGGCGACACCGAGCGCGGAAACAGGATGAAGGGCTCGCGCGCGAGCGAGGCGAGATCGATGCGGCGCTTGCGCGCGAACGGATGCCCTTGCGGCAAACAACAGAGGAAGGGTTCGGAAAACAGCACCTCCGATCGCACCTCGGCCGGAAAACGCCCCCAATGCGCCAATCCGAGCTCGATCTGCAAACGCTGCAGCGCCTGCACTTGCTCGGCCGTGTTCATCTCGCGCAGCACCACCTCCACGGCCGGATGATCGGCCTCGAAACGCCGAACCGCCTCGGGCAGCCCGCGGTACAGCATCGAATTCACGAAGCCGATGCGCAGCCGTCCCGCAAACCCATGCGCCGAGCGCGTCGCGATGCGCCGCACCTCGTCGGCCTGTTCGAGCAGCCGCCGCGCCTCTTCGAGCAGCACATGGCCCGCGTTGGTGAGCGCGACGGCCTTGCTCGTGCGTTCGAGCAGTTGCACGCCTAACTGCTCCTCGAACTTGCGAATGTCGAAGCTCAGCGCCGGCTGCGAGATGAAGAGCCGGCGCGCCGCGCGGCCGAAGTGCAGCTCCTCGGCCACGGCCACGAAATAGCGCAATTGCTTGAGTTCCATCGCGGTGCCTCGTTCGCTGGATCGATAGATATCGCTTATCGTACATGACATCGGTTGTATTGGACCGTTATCGATGCCGCACCTAAGCTACGTCGAATCGCACCCGCCGACCGCCCGAAACGAGCGCAGGCGCCAGGAACAGCAATCAAAAAGGAGACACTCGATGAGCGATCGTCCCGCCTTCGCCACGCAGGCCATCGGCGCAGCCAACATTCCCGACAGCCGCGGCATCAACTTCTACACGAGCGACCCCGGCTTCGCGCCCCTTTTGCGCAGCTACCTCGGCGAGGCAGCATTCGGCTCGATCGAGGCGCAACTCGTCTCGCTCGGCCTGCGCGCCTCCGACGAACTCGACGCGCTCGCGCTCGTCGCCGACAAGCATCCCCCCACGCTCGAGCAGCGCACACGGCGCGGCGAAGCGACCCAGCGCATCGACAAGCATCCCGACTACGTCGAACTCGAACGCGTCGCCTATGCGGAACTCGGTCTCGCGGCGATGAGCCATCGCGCGAATGCGCCCGCGCCGCTCGTCAAATACGCGCTCACGTACCTGTTCGTGCAGGCCGAGTTCGGCCTGTGCTGCCCCGTGAGCATGACCGACTCGCTCACGCGCACGCTGCGCCGGTTCGGCACGCCCGAACTCGTTGCGCGCTATCTGCCGAAGCTCGCCTCGCAGGACTTCGACACGCTCTTTCAGGGCGCGATGTTCATGACCGAGCAGGCGGCGGGCTCGGACGTAGCGCGCATTGCCACGCGCGCCACCCATGAGCGCGACGCGAATGGCGACGACGTGTGGCGTCTTCACGGCGACAAGTGGTTCTGCTCAAACCCCGACGCCGATCTCGCGATGGTGCTCGCGCGCCCCGACGACGCGCCGCCCGGCATCAAGGGCCTCGCCCTCTTCCTGCTGCCGAAGACACTCCCCGACGGCACGCGCAACGCTTATCGCATCGTGCGTCTGAAGGACAAGCTCGGCAGCCGTTCGATGGCGAGCGGCGAGATTGTGCTCGAGGGCGCGCAGGCCTACCTGATCGGCGAAGTGGGCCGCGGCTTTCATCAGATGGCGGACATGATCAACATGTCGCGGCTTTCGAACGGCGTGCGTGCGGCGGGCCTCATGCGCCGCGCCGTGACCGAGGCGCTGCACGTGGCGCGCAACCGTGAAGCGTTCGGCCGTAAGCTCATCGACATGCCGCTCATGCAGCGCCAGTTGCTCAAGATGATGCTGCCCGCCGAGCAGGCGCGCTCGATGTTCATGCGCATCGCCACGCTGCTCGAGCGCGCCGATCGCGGCGACATGCTTGCGGCGCGCGGCGACGCGCTCGCGGCGAAATGCGTGCGCATCCTCACGCCGCTCATCAAGTTCCGCGCCTGCCGTGACGCGCGCCGCGTGACCGGCGACGCGATGGAAGTGCGCGGCGGCGTGGGCTATATCGAGGAGTGGAGCGACCCGCGTCTCGTGCGTGACGCGCATCTCGGCTCGATCTGGGAAGGCACGAGCAATATCGTCGCGCTCGACGTGGCGCGCGCGGCGAAGCGCGAGGGCGCGCTCGAAGCCTTGACGCTCTACGTGCACGCGGAGCTTGCCGAAAGCGGCCTGCCCGACGCGAGCGCGGCACTTCTGCGCGAAGTGTTCGACCGCGCGGGGGCAGCGCTCGTCAGTGTGGCCGAATGCGGCCGCGACGAATCGGTGCGCCAGGCCGCGAGCGCGCTCTACAACGCCACCACGGCTGTCTTCATGGCCTGTGAAGCGGCCCGGGTTTCGTCCGTTGCCGCCGACTACCGCCGCCTCGCGCTCGCGCACCTGATCGTGCGCCACAAGCTCCTGCCGCGCGACCCGCTCGCGCTCGACGAGCGCGACGCAAACGCAGCGACGCTGCGCGCACTCGTGGATGAGCAGCCGCTGCCGCTCGCCGACGCGATGCAACTGATGCCTGCACGGTGAGGCCACGCACGATGAACACCACAAAGGATTCCGAAGCAATCACGGTGAACGGCGCGCTGCACGGCCTGCGCGTGATCGACCTGAGCCGCGTGCTCGGCGGCCCGTACTGCACCCAGGCGCTTGCCGACCATGGTGCCGAAGTGATCAAGCTGGAACCGCCCGACGGCGACGAAACGCGCGGCTGGGGGCCGCCCTTCGTCGGCGACACGGCCTCGTACTACGTCGGCGTGAATCGCAACAAGCGAGGCATTGCTGTCGATCTCTCGCGCGACGAAGGCCGGGCGATCCTCTGGCAATTGCTGGAAGGCGCGGACGTGCTGGTCGAAAATTTCAAGCCCGGCACGCTTGCGCGCTGGGGCATGGACTACGAGCGCGACCTGCGCCCGCGCTTTCCACGCCTGATCCATTGCGCGGTTTCCGGCTTCGGCCCGGACGGCCCGCTCGGCGGCCTGCCCGGCTACGACGCCGCAATCCAGGCCATGGCCGGCCTCATGAGCGTGAACGGCGAGCACGACGGCCCCGCGCTGCGCATCGGCCTGCCGATCGTCGACATGGTCACGGGGCTCAACGCGCTCGCCGGCATCCTGCTCGCGCTGGCCGAACGCGAAAAGAGCGGCCTCGGGCAGTCGGTGGACATTGCGCTCTACGACTGCGGCGTGTCGCTGCTGCATCCACATCTGCCGAACTATTTCGGCAACGGACGCACGCCGCAGCGCAGCGGCAACGCCCACCCGAACATCGCGCCCTACGACAGCTATGCCACGGGCAGCGCGCCCATCTTCCTCGCGGTGGGCAACGATCGCCAGTTCGCGAAGCTTTGCGCGCATCTGGGCGTGCCCAACCTCGCCGACGACCCGCGTTTCGCCGACAACCGCAGCCGCTGCGCACACCGCCCCCAACTCAAGGCGGCCCTCGAAGCGCGGCTCGCGGCGCACGACTGTGAGCCGCTCGCGCGCGACCTGATTCAGGCAGGCGTGCCGTGCGGCCCGGTCCAGACCGTTGACGCCGTGGCCGCGCATCCGCACACGCATCACCGCCGCATGATCGTCGAGATGGAAGGCTATCGCGGCACGGGCGCGCCCGTGAAGCTCTCGCGCACGCCGCCGACCTACCGCAAGCTCCCGCCCGCGCTCGGCGCCGACACGCGTGCGGTGATGGACGCCCTCGGCATCGATCCCGCCACCCAGCAACGGCTTTTCGAAGCCGGCATCGTCAAGGAGCCCGAACGAATCTAGACAGCCAACCACTTCGTCAAGCCATAACGGAATAACGGAATACAGACCGGCCCAAGCCGGCTCAACCCGATCGGAGACATGCATGACCCGCCCTATCGATAGCACCACGGGCAACCCTGCGGGCAACACCGCAGGCATTGCCACGCGCCAGCCAGCCCGCGCCTCGCTCGCCGCTTTCGTCGGCACCACGATCGAGTGGTACGACTTTTATATCTACGCAACCGCTTCGGCACTCATCTTCGGCAAGCTGTTCTTTCCCTCCAGCGAGCCGTTCTATAGCACGCTCGCCTCGTTCGGCACGTTCGCCGTAGGCTTTTTCGCGCGGCCTTTCGGCGGGCTCGTGTTCGGGCACCTGGGTGACCGCATAGGCCGAAAGAAGGCGCTCGTCGCCACGCTTGCGATCATGGGTCTCGGCACGGTGGGCATCGGCTTTCTGCCGACCCATGCGAGCGCCGGCGCGCTCGCCCCCGCCCTGCTCGTGCTGCTGCGCGTAGGCCAGGGCATTGCGATTGGCGGCGAATGGGGCGGCGCGGTGCTGATGGCGGGCGAGCATGCACCGAAGGAAAAGCGCACCTTCCTCGCTTCGTTCGCGCAGCTCGGCAGCCCCGCCGGGTTGATTCTCGCGCTGCTCGCGTTTCGCAGTGTCGCGCACCTCGACAAGGAGGCGCTCTTCGAGTGGGGCTGGCGCTTGCCGTTCATCGCGAGTGCAGTGCTGCTCGTGGTGGGCCTGTTGATCCGCTCGAGCGTGAGCGAATCGCCGGAATTCGAAGCGCTGAAGAAGCAACAGCGCACCGCGTCGATGCCGATCCTCGAAGTGCTGCGCGACTCGTGGCGCACCGTGCTGCTGTGCCTCGGCGCGAACGTGATCGGCGTGGCCGGTGCATGGTTCGTCAACACGTTCATGCTCAATTACACGACGCAAACGCTCGGGCTGGACCGAGGGCTGATTCTCGATTGCCTGTTCGTCGTCGCGTTCATCCAGCTTTTCACGCAGCTCTTTTCCGGCTGGTATGCACAACGCGTTGGCGCGGGACGCTTCCTCGTGCTTGCCGCCGCGCTCGCGATGATTTCGCCTTACCCGATGTTCGTACTCGTCTCGACGGGGCACCCGGTGGCGATCGTGATCGGCATTGCGATCGCGGTGATGTGCATGTCCAGTTCGTATGCCGTGATGGCGGGCTTCATGACGAATGCCTTCCCGGTGCGCGTGCGGTACTCGGCGATTTCGATTTCCTACCAGTGCTGCGCGGCGCTTGCCGGTGGCCTCACGCCGCTCGTCGGCACGCTGCTCGCACACGACTACCCTGGCGCGTGGTGGCCGCTCGCGTTGTTTTATAGCGCGCTCGCGGCGGTTTCGCTCGTTTGTATCGCGGTGCTGCAGTACAAGCAGTCGACGGGTGTGCAAGCCGATATGGCGCTCGCCATCCCGGAGTAATGTCGTCACAAGGCCTTGACCCGCCGCATGATTGCGAAGAAGCCGAATCGCCAAGGTTCGCGCTCCAGCAATTCGACAAGTGCTGGAGGCAGTGCTTGCACCGATAACTCCTGTCAGGTGATGCACGATACCTCACCCATATCGATGCCTCGCCAGATGATTGATGCAGAAGCGTTTTCCAGAATGCGCCTTTGCGCTGCGCTTGAGCTTCGCGAAAGCGAATTGCAGAATCGGGGCGCGCCGCTCGAACAGCGATTCCGGCTCGCACGAACGGAAGATACGTCATGCTCCCTGCCATCCTCGCGCGGTTGCAGACACAAACCGGCAGCGAACGGGCCACAAGTGTGGTGTGGGGCAGCAGCGC
>NZ_DATJWR010000176.1:0-29736 GCF_035501035.1 Paraburkholderia sp. | reverse complement strand
TGATGCCCTTGTTTAGACCGCGCGTACAACGCTTTCTCATAAGCGAACTGACGCTTGATCCGATTGCGCTGTTAGCCGACTATGCGAGGCCGGTGCTTATTTTGCAGGGACTGCGGGATATTCAAGTGGGACCTGGCGATGCCGGGCGGCTCAAGCATGCGAATTCGCAAGCTGAGCTTGTGCTTTTCGCCAATGTTAACCATGTTCTGAAAACCGTCCTGACAAGCGATAGAAACGAAAACATCGCGACATACAGCGTCCCGGGCCTTCCGTTGGCCGACGGTGTCGTAGACGCGATATCGACCTTTCTGCAGCGCGCGCCGGCAGTTCCACAATGATGGCTCTCTCAGGTATGCCAGAGAGGCTGGACCCATACTGAGGAACTGTTCCCCGGGGGAAGCGAGTGACCGGAGTGCCTCGCCAGGCACCTTCCGGTTCGCTTGCGAATCGACATGCAGCGCGATTGCATTCGTTGACCTGCCAGGGAGAAGCGTGGTCCAGCAAGCTGCGCAGGTCGGAGTTCGGCGTGCACTCGAATTTTTTGCTGCTTGTTCTCGCAGTGGCGATGCGGTTGCATCGTGCCGTTGCCAGTGGTCGATGTGCGCTACGAAGGAGCCGGGGTGCGTGCTGCCTCGGCTCCCGTATTCCCCATCGCAACGCACCTTGCGGGCCTTCAATGCTTGAGGCAGGTGTCCGCGTTCTTCCAGGTGCAAACGTCGAGGCCAGTGTGGATGACCGGCTTCACCGTCTTGCCTTGCGCCAGGTCGCGCATGACCATCGCCGCCTGATAGCCCATCTCCTCAGGCCGTTGTCCGACGAGCACATTGACCTTGTGGTCCTTGAGCGCCTGCAGCTCGGGCCCGAGCGTATCGGCCGAGACGATGACGAACTTGCCGCTCTGGATCTTGTCCATGATTGGCGTGACGACCTGCGAATAGGCCTCGGGTGCGAACAGCGGCCAGCCTCCCTCCAGCACGAACGCATCGAGACTGTTGGCATTCGCAGTGAGCGTGTCCTGCATCATCTGGTTGGCCTTCGCGGCGTCGTCGTTCACGTAAAGCGGACACGCACTGATTTCATGCCAGTTGTTCTCGCCCGCAAGCTTCTTGATTCCCTTCTTGCCCGAGAGCACGTCGCGCGTACCCTGGGCGCGCTGGTTGATGTTCTCGGCTGCCGGGTTGCCCATGACGAGGCAAATATTGCCGCCCTTGGGCATCAGCGTCTTGAGCTGCTCGCCGAGCTTGACGCCTAGTTCGTAGTTGTCGGTGCCGACATAGGCCTTGCGCAGCGACTGGTCCTTCGGCAGTAGATCGGCGTCGGCGGTGATGATCGGGATCTTCGCGTTGCGGCGCCGGATCACTTCGGCGATGGCGGGCGCATTCGAGGGCGAAATCGCGATCGCCGCGACGCCCTTGGTCAGCAGGTCGTCGACGATCTGCACTTCGGCGCTTTCGTCGGCAGCCGTCGCGGGCCCCGTGTAGTAGCAGTTGTAGCCCTGTTTGCCGAGCTCCTTGTTCGCCCGGTCGCATCCTTGTTTCATGAGGTCGAAGTAGGGGTTGTCGAGTCCCTTCACGACCAGCGCGAGGGTCTTGTCCTCTGCGAAGGCGGAGGAGGCCATCATGGCGAGCCCTCCGATCACAGCGAGATACATCCATGCTTTCTTCATGGTTTCCTCCAGTTCGGCGCCGGTTGCGCGGCGCGCATGTCTCGCAAGATTTTCATCGTCGTCGTCAAGCAAAGCCCGCGTCCGTGCCTTGGGCGCGCTGCGGAACCTCGTGTTGCTTGTTGACTGGCGTCCGGCGGTTCCGCGCTTATCCGGCCGCATCTCCCTTGCACTGGCGCCCGGCTGCATCGCGGCCGGCGCGCCCGAAGGCCATTCACTCTCCTTGCCGCTCGCCGCCGAGCCGGTTGAACAGCACGGCGACGATGATGAAGGCGCCCACGACCGTCCCCTGCCAGAACGAGTCGACGCCGAGCAAAATCAGGCTGTTGCGGATGACCTCGATGAGCGCGGCGCCGACGATGGTTCCGAACGCGCTGCCCACGCCGCCCGCGAGATTGGTCCCGCCGATCACCGTCGCGGCGATCACGCGCAGTTCGTCGCCGGTGCCAAGGCCCGTGGTCACCGCGCCGAGCCAGCCGACTTCGAGGATGGCCGCGACGCCCGCCATCAGGCCGCAGAGCACATAGACCGAGCAGATCACGCGCCGCACCGGCACGCCGGTGAGGTTGGCCGCGTGGCGGTTGCCGCCGACGGCGAAGACGTAGCGGCCCCAGCGCGTGAAGGCGAAGGCAAACCAGAAAAGCAGGCCCAGGATGATCAGGAACCACACGGGATTGGCGACACCGAGCGTCTTGCCGCCGCCGAGCGCAAGCAACTTGCTGCCGTCGGGCCCGAATTCGAAGATGGTCCGGCTGCCGGAGATCACGAGCGCGAGGCTGCGGCCCACGCTCAGCATGCCGAGCGTCACGACGAACGGCTGCATGCCGAGATACGCGATGAGCAGGCCGTTCACGAGGCCGACGAGCCCGGCGGTCAAGAGCCCCATGCCGATGCCGGCCCAGATCGGATAGCCGGCGTTCATGACGACCGAAAGCACGACGCCGCTGATGCCGATCGTCGAGCCGACCGAAATGTCGATGCCGCCCGTGACGATCACGGCCATCATGCCGAGCGCGACGATGGCGACGAAGGCGAAGTTGCGCGTGACATTGAACAGGTTCTGCTGCGTCGCGAAAGTGGAGGTGACGAACGAGAGCAGGACGCAAGCGATGAGCGTGGCGAGCACGACCCAGAACACCTGGCTCGCCAGCAGCCCCGTCCAGCGGGTGTGTGTCTTCGCGGATTGGGGATCGTCGAGCAACGTTGGCATTGGGCTAGGCCTTTGCGGCGCTTCGTTCAATTTTCAGGTCTCCTGTGTCGACCAGAGTTGGCGCTTTAGCGCCTTACTCTGGTCCCATGCAGAGCGGTCGACCAGAGTTGGCGCTTTAGCTGTCGACCGGAGTTAGTGCTTTAGCACTTACTCCGGTCCCATGCAGAGCACTGAATCGGGTCCCACGCCAGCGACGTGCGAGGCCGTTTCACGCAGTGGCGATGGCTCCGGTAATGAGGCCGGTGACTTCCTCCGGGGAGGACGCTTCGATCTTCTTGTCCGCGACCATGCGCCCGCGGCGCATGACGACCACGCGGTGGGCAACCTCGAAAACGTCAGGCATGCGGTGGCTGATGAGCATGACGGCGATGCCGTGCTCGGACAGGCGCCTGATGAGTTCGAGCACCTGCGCCACCTGCCGCACGCTGATCGCGGCCGTCGGTTCGTCCATGAGCACGAGCCGCGCCTCCGAGAGGCGCGTGCGGGCGATTGCCACGGCCTGGCGCTGACCGCCCGACATCTGGCGCACGAGATCGCGCGGGCGCGTCTCGGATTTCAGTTCCTTGAAAAGCTCGCCGGCGCGCCGATACATGGTCGCGTGATCGAGCACGCGAAAGGGCCAAACGCCGATGCGCGGCTCGCGGCCGAGAAAGACATTGGCTGCCGCCGTGAGGTTGTCGCAGAGCGCGAGGTCCTGATAGACGACCTCGATTCCCTGCGCGCGGGCGTCGACGGGTCTGCTGAAATGGACCGGTTTGCCGTCGATGAGGATTTCGCCGTGGGAGGGCGGGAAGTTGCCGGCGATGACCTTCACCAGCGTCGATTTTCCGGCGCCGTTGTCGCCCATGAGGCCCACCACCTCGCCCGGCTCCAGGCTCAGCGTCACATCGGTCAGCGCTTGAATGGCGCCGAAGTGCCTGGAAACGCCTCTGAGCTCAAGAAGACTCATGGACTGTCGCGCTCGCTCTTGTGGAGCCGCCCGTTGTCTTGGCCGGGGCGACCGGTAGACGTGCTAACTAGCATGTTTTTTAGAGCACGATGGCGCTTTTAGCAAGACTATTTCGCCAGCCGGCACCTTGGCTTCGCGCAGATTACAAAGCGCTTTTTGCGGCAACGAATTTCGTGCGGCGCAGCACGCTGGCGGCGCGAGCGCGTGGCCGTTGTCGTCCTGATCGTCGATCCGACCGTCATCCAGCCGTCGCCCCAATCGCTCGAGCATCAGCTTGATGAACGCATCCGTGACACCCGGCAGCGTTCGTCCGCGCTTTTTCACGAGCGCGGTGGCGCGCACGAATGCGGGGTCGTCGATGGGCCGCGCAACGAGGTCGGGTTCGGCCAGCATTTCGCGCGCGGTGGCAGGCAGGATCGTGACGCCGAGACCGCCGCGCACCATCGCCTGCTCGATCTCGACGTTCTCCCTCCGGCGTAAGACGAAGGGCCTTGCGGGGCGATGCGCTCTGGCGCGGCCCGCCGCCCTCCGATGAGATAAAATTGCGTTTTCGCCGAAGACCCCATCAGACGCGCCAGACGGGCTCGGTGCGCGCTTTTCTCATGCCTCCAGCGGCATTGCACTCGTGCCCTTGAGCTCATCGAGGCAAACGATCGACTGCACGCTGTTCACGCCGGGTGCGCGCATCAGGGTATCGAGCAGGAACTCGGAAAGCGCCTTGAGGTCGCGCGCCACCACCTTCAGCACGTAGTCGATATCGCCAGTCACGGAGTAGCACTCCTGCACCTGCGGCAACGTTGCGACGAGCTCCTTGAACTTCACGAGCTCGCGCATGTGCCCGCGTTCCATCGTCACCTGAATGAAGGCGACCACGCCGAAACCCAGCGCCTGCGCGTCGAGGCGCGTCTCGTAGCGCCGGATCACGCCGAGCTCCTCGAGCCGCCGATGTCGCCTGAGCGTTTGCGCGGGCGAGAGCTTGATCGCGGCCGCGAGCTCGAGGTTCGACGCGCGGCCGTGCTCCTGAAGTGCGGCGAGGAGCCGCATGTCGATCGTATCGAGCGTGAGATTCTGCATTTATCTTGCGCGAGATGGGTTCAAGGTGAAATGGAATTGTATCAATCAGGGTTTGCCTGCGTATCAGATGAAATCATATTTTTCCGCGCCAACTATACACTGGGCGCACCCAATCGGGCTGACGGCGAATTCCGTCAAGCCTGTCGGCATGCCGGCGCAGAACGTTGCGCATGCAATTTTATTTCGTAGAGCGGAGCCGGTGTCCTACCCGGATGCCCCGGCGTCGCGTCGATAAGGAAGAGACAGGAAGAGACATGGTTTCAAACGACACGCGGGACAATCGCGGCCAGCTAAAACGCGGCCTGAAGAATCGTCATATCCAGCTCATCGCGCTGGGCGGGGCGATCGGCACGGGCCTCTTTCTCGGCATCGCGCAGACGATCCAGACCGCCGGCCCCTCGGTGCTGCTCGGCTACGGCGTCGCCGGCATCATCGCGTTCTTCATCATGCGGCAACTGGGCGAAATGGTCGTGGACGAACCCGTTGCCGGCTCGTTCAGCCATTTCGCCGACAAGTACTTCGGCCCGTTCGCGGGCTTTCTGTCGGGCTGGAACTACTGGGTGCTCTACGTGCTCGTGAGCATGGCCGAACTCTCCGCCGTCGGCATCTACATGCATTACTGGTGGCCGGGGCTGCCCACATGGGTCTCGGCGCTGGCGTTCTTCGTCATCATCAACGGCATCAACCTGACGAGCGTCAAGTCGTACGGCGAGCTCGAGTTCTGGTTCGCGATCATCAAGGTGCTGGCGATCGTCGGCATGATCGGCTTTGGCGGCTGGCTGCTGTTCTCGGGCGCGGCCGGTCCTGAGGCGAGCGTCTCGAATCTCTGGCGCAACGGTGGGTTCTTCCCGCATGGCGTTTCGGGTCTCGTGATGGCGATGGCGGTCGTGATGTTCTCGTTCGGCGGGCTGGAGCTCGTCGGCATCACCGCGGCCGAGGCCGACGATCCCTCGCATACCATTCCGCGCGCGACCAATCAGGTGATCTACCGCATCCTGATTTTTTACATCGGCGCGCTCGGCGTGCTGCTCTCGCTGTATCCGTGGCAGAAGGTGGTGGCTGGCGGCAGCCCCTTCGTGCTGATTTTCCACGCGATGAACAGCGACCTCGTGGCCAACATCCTCAACCTCGTCGTGCTGACGGCTGCGCTTTCGGTCTACAACAGCGGCGTGTACTGCAACAGCCGCATGCTCTACGGCCTCGCGCAGCAGGGTAATGCGCCCAAGGCGCTGCTCAAGGTGAGCCGACGTGGCATTCCGCTGGCGGCGCTCGGTGTTTCGGCATTCGTGACGGCCGCGTGCGTGATCATCAACTATTTCATGCCAGGCAAGGCGTTCGAGTTGCTGATGGGGCTCGTGGTGTCCGCGCTCATCATCAACTGGGCGATGATCAGCCTCATCCACCTGAAATTCCGTCGCGAGAAGGCACGCGCCGGCGAGACCACCACGTTCCGCAGCCTGGGCTATCCGCTCACGAATTATGTGTGTCTCGCGTTCCTCGGAGGCATTCTCGTTGTAATGTATCTGATCCCGGACCTGCGGATTTCGGTGTACCTGATTCCGGTCTGGCTGGGCGTGCTTGGACTCGCCTATCGCGTGTGGCAGCGCAAGGCGGTGCCGGCGCTGCAACGCGGCGTGACGGCTCCTTGAGCGCTGTTCCGTCTATTTGTCCCGATTTTTCGTACTGAAGAGCTAATTAGCAAACACCATGTTCGAACACATCGATGCCTACCCCGGCGACCCGATCCTCTCGCTCAACGAGAACTTCCAGAAGGACCCGCGTCAGAACAAGGTCAATCTGAGCATTGGCATTTACTTCGACGACGACGGCCGCCTGCCGGTCATGCAGGCCGTCCACGCGGCCGAGGCGGCGATTCTCGAGGAGCCGGGTCCGAAGCCCTATCTGCCGATGGCGGGCTTCGCGCAATATCGCGACGCCGTGCAGGCGCTCGTGTTCGGCGCGCAGTGCCCTTCGCGCGCGGCCGGTCGCATCGCGACCGTGCAGACGCTCGGCGGCTCGGGCGCGCTCAAGGTGGGCGCGGATTTCATCAAGCGCTACTTTCCGGAGAGCCAGGTCTGGGTGAGCGATCCGACGTGGGAAAACCACCGCTTCATTTTCGAGCGTGCGGGCTTCACGGTGAACACCTACCCGTACTACGACGAGGCGACGGGGGGCCTGAAGTTCGAGGCGATGCTTTCGGCCATCGACGCACTGCCGGCCAAGAGCGTGGTGCTGCTGCACGCGTGCTGCCATAACCCGACGGGTGTCGATCTGGATCGTGCGCAATGGGAGCAGTTGATCGACGTGCTGCAAAAGCGCGATTTGCTGCCGTTCGTCGACATGGCGTACCAGGGCTTCGGCGCGGGCCTCGACGACGACGCGTTCGCGGTGCGCGAGATCGCGCGGCGCGGCCTCCCGGCGCTCGTGGCGAATTCGTTCTCGAAGAACTTCTCGCTCTACGGCGAGCGCTGCGGCGGCCTGCACGTGATCTGCGAGGACGCGGCGGCCGCCGATCGCGTGCTTGGCCAGCTCACGGGCTCGGTGCGCGCGAACTACAGCAACCCGCCCACGCACGGCGCGAAGATCGTGACGCGCGTGCTCACCAGCCCGGAGCTCAAGGCCTCGTGGGAGAAGGAGCTGGCGGCGATGTGCGAGCGTATCGCCCGCATGCGCGTGGCGATTCATGACGGGCTGCGCGCTCACGCAGGCGAGGCGGCGCTCGCGCGCTACGTGAAGCAGCGCGGGATGTTCACGTACACGGGCTTGAACCCGCAGCAGGTCGAGCGGCTGAAGGATGAGTTCGGCGTGTATATCCTGCGCTCGGGCCGCATGTGCGTGGCCGGCCTCAACGAGAAGAACGTGGGCGTGGTGGTCGACGCGGTCGGCAAGGTGATGAAGGACTAAGGGCAGGGCGAACGCCCTCGATTAGCGGGGCGGCTAGCCCCGAGACCCCAGCGACGCCGCTGGCTTGCCGGTACGATCCGCGCATGCCGGCGGCGTTCTCGCTTCTTGCCCTCAAAACCGCACGGCGGCTCCACATCCACCGGCTACGCCCCCGCCGCTGCCACCGGCCGCCCCACAGAACACGCCGCAGCCCGCGAGACTGGCGGCCAGCAAGAGGCCCAGGGCGACGCAGCGCAGCCGTCGCGCAGTCGACCCGTCAAAAACAGGGTGTCGTTTCATCATTGCAGGCGCTGGACAAGGGGCGACCGAGACGAACTCCACGCGGAGGCCATCCGCTCGTCCAGACGCCAACCTCACCGCCGCCTCTCGCAGAGGGATCCGGGCTTCGTCGCCTGCACTCATTCATTCGGCATGAATTCATGGGGCTGTCAAGCTGCAAGACCGGGATGGTGCACACGCCAGAGGCCGACAGTCCTCCAGGTCTTACCCTGATAGAATGCGTGAGCCGCAACGTAGTGGATAGCTGATGAAATTGCTTGATGCCCTCGTCGAACAACGGATTGCCGCCGCGGCTGCGCGCGGCGAATTCGACGATTTGCCGGGCGCCGGCGCGCCGCAGGAACTCGACGATGACTTGTTCGTGCCCGAAGAGGTACGCGTAGCCAACCGCATTCTGAAGAACGCCGGGTTCGTGCCGCCCGCAGTCGAACAGCTGCGCGCCCTGAGCGATCTCGCGGAAGAACTCGCCAAAGTCGGAGACAAGGCCGCGCAATGCCGTCTGCGCGCGCACGTGCTCGCACTCGACATGGCGCTCGAATCGTTGCGCGGCGGACCGATGGTCGTGCCGCACGAATACCGTCGCCGCATCGCGGAGCGTCTGTCGGAACGAGCCGCAGGCGAGGCCGGCCCGCGGGCGGTGGTCATGGCGGGGGCAGCGTGACGGGCGCTCCCGTTCACCCCGGCATTCCGGCCGCAGAGGCCGCGCAGGCGCACCCTGAGCCCGCGCCGGAAGGCCCGACACCCGTCGATACGCTCAGCCCGGACTCTGCACCCGAGTCCGAAGCCGCTTGCGTCCAGGAACGCGAGCGCCATTTCATGCGCCTTGCGCAGGCCGCCGCGGAAGCGGCGCGCGCAGCCGGCGAAGTGCCCGTCGGCGCCGTGCTCGTGCGCGGTGACGAGGTGATTGCGTCGGGCTTCAATCATCCGATCGGCGCGCACGATCCTTCCGCGCACGCCGAAATGGCGGCCTTGCGCGCAGGCGCGCAGGCGCTGGGTAACTACCGCTTGCCCGGCTGCGAACTCTATGTGACCCTTGAACCGTGTCTGATGTGCGCCGGTGCGATCATGCATGCACGCATCGCGCGGGTCGTTTTCGGTGCGCACGATCCGAAAACGGGCGCGTGCGGCAGCGTGGTCGACGCATTCGCCAACGAGCAACTGAATCACCATACGAGCGTGAGCGGCGGCGTGCTGGCGGACGAGTGCGGCGAGGCGCTGCGCTCGTTCTTCGCCGAGCGGCGGCGCGCGAGCCGCGAAGCGCGCCGGGCGGCGAGGGCACAGGCTGAGCAGGACGAGGCGCAGACCGGCGTCGCCGGTCCGGACGAAACGGCAGGCTGAGTTCCATTCAACATGACCACTCATCGCACCATCGAACTGATCGCGCCGTCCGGCTACCCGCACGATGCGGAGGCCGTGCATCGTGCGCTCACCCGGTTGCGGGCGCAGGGCCATCGTGTCGAAGGCGTGCAGGCGACCGAGCGGCGCTATCAGCGCTTTGCCGGCACCGACGGCCAGCGCGCCGCGGAGCTCAATCGTCTCGCCGATCCGTCGCGCGACCTGCCGGACATCGTGCTTGCCGTGCGTGGGGGCTATGGCGCGGTGCGCATCCTGCATGGTCTCGACTACGACGGGCTGCAGCGCCGCCTGAAGGATCAGCCCATTGCATTCGTCGGACATAGCGATTTCACCGCCATCCAACTCGCGCTGCTTGCGCGCGCGGGGCTCACGACGTTCGGCGGCCCCATGCTCGTGAGCGACTTCGGCGCCGAAAGTGTGAGCAGCTTCACGATGCATCACTTCTGGGACACGCTTTCGAAACCGACTTATACGCTCAAGGTGAATGCGCCCCAGGCGCAGTCGGCGAGCGTTTCGGGCACGCTCTGGGGCGGCAACCTGGCGGTGCTCACCTCGCTGATCGGCACGCCTTATCTACCGCAGGTAGAGGGGGGCATCCTGTTCGTCGAGGACGTGAACGAACAGCCGTTCCGCGTCGAACGCATGATCTATCAGCTGCACCTGACGGGCATTCTCGCGCGCCAGCAGGCGCTCGTGCTGGGCGACTTTTCGGGCAGCAAGCAATTCGATTACGACAACGGCTACGACCTGCGCGAAATGGTGGAGCAGGTGCGATCCGTGGTCGGCATCCCCGTGATTACGGGCCTGCCGTTCGGCCACATTCCGGACATGGTGACGTTGCCGATGGGCGCGCCCGCCCAATTGAACGCCACGCCGCACGGCTTCGAGATAACTGTGAGCGGCTACCCGCATCTCGGCTGATGCCGCCGACTCAAAAGCGCTTTCGGGCGCTTTTTTTATGGAGACATATGCAACTAACAGCCAATTCATCCCGGTGCCGGCCCATGTCCCGGTGCAAGCTATTTGGATAAATTGTCGACAAAAAATGGAGCCGCTTCGGGGCGGGAAATCACCAAGTCGGTGCCAGATTCCCCGTTATAAAGCGGTTTTCACCGAATGGAAGCACGCCGCAGCTTGAGGGTGCGTGGGGATATTCCCCAGGTCCGCCAACAAAATTGTTGACAATATTTATGTCCAACCTAGCATACCCAACATAGAGAACCGAGCCATGCGAAAGACCGATATCGACGCCGAAGCAACCGGCATGAAGCCCGAGGCAATTGCAGCGCGCATTCGCGCTGCCATCCTCGAGCACCGCTTGCCGCCCGGCGCGAAGTTGACGGAAGCACAGTTGTGCGAAGTATTCGGCGTGAAGCGCGGCCCGATCCGCCAGGCGCTCGCGCTGCTCGCAACGGATCATCTCGTTGATCTGGAGCCCAATCGCGGCGCGTTCGTCGCAAGCCCGACGCTCCAGGAAGTGCACGAGGTGTTCGAAATGCGGCGGATCATCGAGATGGCCGTCGTAGGGCGCATATGCAGCGCGCAGCACGGCAACCGGCGCCTGAAGAGCATCGGCGAGACGATCCGGCGCGAGCGCAAGGCCTTCGAAGGCCGCGACTTTCCGACGTGGATCCGTCTGTCGGGCGAGTTCCATACGTCGCTCGCATCGCTCACCGGGAACACGGTGCTCTGCGATTGCCTGAACGGACTCGTGGCGCGCTCGACGCTGATTTCGGCGCTCTACGAATCGCCGGGACGCAGCCCGTGTTCGTTCGACGATCACGAGGCGATTCTCGCGGCGCTGGAAGCCGGAAATGAGAAAGAGGCGGTCGACCTGATGGTGCGGCATTTGCAGGGCGTCGAGCTCAGGATGCTCGACCGGCCGGCGGGTACCTCGGTCGATCTGCAGGA
Source organism: Paraburkholderia sp. (assembly GCF_035501035.1). Taxonomy (GTDB): domain Bacteria; phylum Pseudomonadota; class Gammaproteobacteria; order Burkholderiales; family Burkholderiaceae; genus Paraburkholderia. The sequence continues at coordinate 18,390 of NZ_DATJWR010000176.1, read as the reverse complement.
AGTATTCGGCGCTCGCGAGGCAACGGCACTCGGGCGCTGAAGTGCCGGCGCATCGGCACTGAAAGGGATTGCAGCAAAACGCGGCGGCGCACGGCGAACCGTGCCTGCCGCGGCTGAAAAGGATGGAGTGGGGCGCATGTAAGGCATGCGCAGGGCCTCGGCAGGAACGGTGGTGCAGGGCGCGCGCAAGCGCCGACCGGCGCCGGATCTGCCAGGCCGAACCATTCGCAGACATCGCGGCGGCCGCGTCATTGCGGCGGTGCGCACGCGTTTCGAGGCGTTCAGGCGTCTTTTTTCCGTCGGCGTATCCATCCCAAGGAGCGGATCATGGCTCAGTTCAGCGCGTCACCAGGCAGTCCGGCAGTGCCCACCTTCGAATCCAGCGAGAGCAGCGAGTCAGCAGACGCCCTGCGGCTGCCTGCCGGCTACAGCGAGCGGCTCTATAACCACGACCTCGCGCCGCTGCGCGAGCAGACCTGGGGCGCGTACAACATCTTCGCGTTCTGGATGTCCGACGTGCACAGCGTCGGCGGCTACGTGTTCGCGGGCAGTCTCTTCGCGCTCGGCCTCACGAGCTGGCAGGTGCTCGTCGCGCTGATCGTCGGCATCTCGATCGTCAACGTGCTGTGCAATCTGATCGCGCGGCCGAGCCAGCGCCACGGCGTGCCATATCCGGTGGCCTGCCGCGGCACTTTCGGCGTGCTCGGCGCGAACGTTCCCGCCGTGATTCGCGGGCTCATCGCCGTTGCGTGGTACGGCATCCAGACCTATCTCGCCTCGAGCGCGCTCGTGATCGTGGTGCTCAAGTTCGTCCCGCAGCTCATGCCCTACGCGGACGTGCACAAGCACGGCCTGCTCGGGCTTTCCGCGATCGGCTGGGCCGGTTTCATGACGCTCTGGGTGCTGCAGGCCCTGGTGTTCTGGAACGGCATGGAGACCATCAAGAAGTTCATCGACTTCGCGGGGCCTGCCGTTTATGTCGTGATGTTCATCCTCGCGGGCTACATGGTGTATCGCGCGGGTTGGCGCAACATCGGCCTGAATCTTGGCGGCGTGAAGTATCACGGCACGGAAGTGATCCCGGTGATGATCACGGCGATCTCGCTCGTGGTGTCGTATTTCTCGGGGCCGATGCTCAATTTCGGTGACTTCTCGCGCTACGGCAAGTCGCTCAAGAGCGTGCACAAGGGCAACTTCTGGGGCTTGCCGGTCAACTTCCTCGCTTTCTCGCTCGTCACGGTCATCACGACTTCGGCCACGCTGCCTGTATTCGGAGAACTGATTACCGATCCGGTTGAAACGGTCGGCCGCATCGATCATCCGACTGCCGTGATTCTCGGCGCGCTCACGTTCACGATCGCGACCATCGGCATCAACATCGTCGCGAACTTCGTCTCGCCGGCATTCGACTTCTCGAACGTCGCGCCGCGGCTCATCAGCTGGCGTGCAGGCGGCATGCTCGCCGCCGTGGCCTCGATCTTCATCACGCCGTGGAATCTCTTCAATAACCCCGCCGTGATCCACTACACGCTCGACGTGCTCGGCGCCTTCATCGGGCCTTTGTACGGTGTCCTGATCGTCGACTTCTATCTCGTGAAGCGCGGACGTCTGGCTGTGGACGACCTCTATACGGTGTCTCCGTCCGGCGCGTACTGGTACCGCAACGGCGTGAACTGGCGCGCGGTGGCAGCATTGCTGCCCGCCGCGGTGATCGCGATTCTCTGCGTCATGGTGCCTTCGCTCGGCGGCGCGGCGAACTTCTCGTGGTTCGTCGGCGCGGCGCTCGGCGCGCTGTTCTATCGCGCTCTCACGATGGGAGAACGGGCTCGCGCAAGCGCATGAGCGGCATACCAAACCAGGCAATGACGAAGGATTCGATATGCGTATCAAGCTGATCAACCCGAACACCACGCAGCGCATGACTGCAGCGATGGAGCAGTGTGCGCGCGCGGTGATCGCGCCGGGCACGGAAGTGGTGGCGGTGAGCCCGACGATGGGGCCGCCGTCGATCGAAGGCTATTACGACGAGGCGCTTGCCACGCCGGGCCTGCTCGCCGAAGTGGAGGCCGGCGAGCGCGAAGGCTTCGATGGCTACGTGATCGCGTGCTTTGGCGACCCCGGCCTCTATGCGGCGCGCGAGCTGGCGCGCGGTCCGGTGGTGGGCATCGCGGAAGCCGCGATGCATGCGGCGAGCGTGCTCGCGCCAGGCTTCTCGGTCGTGACGACGCTCTCGCGCACCCGGGCGATGGCCTGGCATCTCGCGGAGCGTTACGGCATGACGCGCTTTTGCCGCAACGTGCGTGCAATCGACGTGGCCGTGCTCGAACTCGACGAACCGGGGTCGGCGGCGCGCCGCGCGATCGTCGAGGAGTGCCGCCGCGCGCTCGACGAAGACGGCGCGGATGCGATCGTGCTGGGCTGCGCGGGCATGACGAGCCTGTGCGCGCAAGTGGAGGAGGCGCTGGGCGTGCCGGTGGTGGACGGCGTGACGGCCGCCGTGAAGTGGGTGGAAGCGCTCGTCGCGCTGCGCCTCTCGACCGCCAAGCGGGGCGACTTCGCGCGTCCGATCGCCAAGCGCTACGACGGGGATTTCGCGCGTTTCAGTCCGACCAGTCCCGCGCCCGCCACAGAAACGCCGCCGCCCGTGCGGCCGCTGTGTTACGGGTAAACGCGCAGCACCGGCCAGCGGCCGAGGACGGCTAGCTGGCCAGCCAGGCGGGAGCCACATACACCTCGCTTGACCCGTACTATCTGGGCGTGCGTATGGGCGCGTACGGGTGATTTCGCTACACTGATCCGGTCCTGCAAGCAGGTTGCGCGGCCCGCCCGCCACACCTTGCGATGCAGGGCCGGCGGGCGCTCCTCGGTGCTTCGCCGTCGTGCGGACTCTTCGTTTCATCCTCTTTATTCGATTGATTCGACCAGCATGCCACTCGATCCCCAATATCCCCGCGATCTGATCGGTTATGGCCGGCATCCGGTGCAGGCCAACTGGCCCGGACAGGCGCGCGTCGCGGTGCAGTTCGTGCTCAACTATGAAGAGGGCGGCGAGAACTGCGTGCTGCACGGCGACGCCGGCTCCGAGCAGTTCCTCTCCGAAATCGTGGGCGCCGCCGCTTACCCAGCGCGCCACATGAGCATGGAATCGATCTACGAATACGGCTCGCGCGCGGGCGTCTGGCGCATCCTGCGCGAGTTCGAAAAGCGCGGGCTGCCGCTCACCGTGTTCGGCGTCGGGATGGCGATCGAGCGTCATCCCGAGGTCGCGCGCGCGTTCGTCGAGCTGGGCCATGAGATCGCGTGCCACGGGTATCGCTGGATTCACTACCAGGACGCTTCGCCGGAGAAGGAAGCCGAGCACATGAAGCTCGGCATGGAGGCGATCGAGCGCGTGACGGGCGTGCGCCCGCTTGGCTGGTACACGGGCCGCGACAGTCCAAACACGCATCGCCTCGTGGCCGAATACGGCGGCTTCCTGTACGACTCCGATTACTACGGCGACGATCTGCCGTTCTGGATGGACGTGGAAGTCACGGGCGGCAAGCGTGTGCCTCAACTGATCGTGCCGTACACGCTCGACACGAACGACATGCGCTTCGCCACGCCGCAAGGCTTCAATACGGCGGATCATTTCTTCACGTATCTGCGCGACGCATTCGACGTGCTCTACGAAGAAGGCGACGAAGCGCCGAAGATGATGTCGATCGGCATGCACTGCCGCCTGCTCGGGCGCCCCGGGCGTATCCGTGCGCTGCAGCGGTTCCTCGACCACATCGAAAAGCACGAGCGCGTGTGGGTCACGCGCCGCGTGGACATCGCGCGCCACTGGCGCGAGCATCATCCCTATCAACCGCAGCAGAACGACCACCGCGGGGCCGCCGCATGAAGGCAATGCACTACACCCTCGAACAGCTGAATCAAGCCTCGGCCGATGCCTTCGTGGCGGCGCTCTCGGGCATCTTCGAGCACTCGCCCTGGGTGGCCGAGGCGGCCGCGCGGCAGCGTCCGTTTGCAGGCATCGACGCGTTGCATCGCGCCATGTCGCAGGCCGTGGAAACGTCGGACGAGGCGAAGCAGCTCGCGCTCATCAACGCGCACCCGGAGCTTGCGGGCAAAGCGGCCGTACGCGGCGAACTGACCGCCGAGTCCACGCGCGAGCAGAGCGGCGCGGGCCTGAACCAGTGCACGCAGGAAGAATTCGACAGGCTGCAGGCGCTCAACCGCGCGTATCGCGAGAAGTTCGGCTTCCCGTTCATTCTCGCGGTGCGCGGCTACGACCGCCACGGCATCATCGCGAACTTCGAAGCGCGCGTGAACAACAGCCGCGCCGACGAAATGCGCGCGAGCCTCGACCAGATTTACCGCATTGCGCGTTTTCGGCTCGATGAGCTGATCGACGTGTGACGTGGCGCCGCGCCCGTGCAGCAAGCAATTTGCGAGCGGGCGCCGCGCCGATTCGATCCACAGAAAAGACACGAAGGAAGACAACGATGGCACTCCCGACTCTCGACCCCAACGCACCTGACTTCACGCGCCGCTTCGTGAATCTCGCGGATCCGCGTCTGGGCGCGCAGGCGCTCGAGGCGAGCGACGACTTCTTCGCGCCGAAGGAGCGCATGCTCAATCCGGAGCCGGCCGTCTTCATTCCCGGCAAGTACGACGAGCACGGCAAATGGATGGACGGCTGGGAAACGCGCCGCAAACGCACCACCGGCTACGACTGGTGCGTGGTGAAGCTCGCGCGCCCCGGCATCATCAAGGGTCTCGACATCGATACGAGCCACTTCACGGGCAACTATCCGCCGGCGGCTTCGGTGGAAGGCGCGTATGTGGCCGATGGCGCACCCACGGCCTCGACGCAATGGACGGAAATCGTTGCTTCGACCTCGTTGAACGGCAATAGCCATCATTACGTGGACGTGTCGAGCGACAAGGCCTATACGCACCTGCGCGTGAACATCTACCCCGATGGCGGTATCGCGCGCCTGCGTGTGTATGGCCAGCCGCAGGTGGACTGGCAGGGCGCGAGCCGCACGGCGCTCTTCGACCTCGCGGCAATGGAAAACGGCGCATACCTCGTTGCAGCGAACAACCAGCACTTCGGCCTCGCTTCCACGTTGCTCATGCCGGGGCGCGGCGTGAACATGGGCGACGGTTGGGAGACGCGCCGCCGCCGCGAGCCAGGCAACGACTGGGCGATCATCGCGCTCGCGCAGCCCGGCATCATCAAGAAGATCGAAGTCGACACGGCGCACTTCAAGGGCAACTATCCCGATCGCTGCTCGTTCCAGGCCGCGCGCGTGACGGGCGGCACGGACAGCTCGCTCGTGACACAGGCGATGTTCTGGCCGGTGCTGCTCGGCGAGCAGAAGCTGCAGATGGATAAGCAGCACTACTACGAAAGCGAGCTTGCGGCGCTCGGCCCGGTCACGCACGTGCGCTTTAACATCTACCCGGACGGCGGCGTTTCGCGTGTGCGCCTCTGGGGCACGCTCGCCTGATCCGCTTACGAGGCCGTCATGAGTGAAACCACGCAGTTGTCCTGTACGACGCTCGCCATCGAGCCGCTCACGCGCGAGGCGTTCGCGCCTTTCGGCGACGTGATCGAGCTTGCTGGTGCAAAGCAGATTCCGATCAATCTCGGCACGACGATCCGCTATCACGATCTCGCGAAAGTGGATGTGACGGACGAGGGCGGCCGCACGCTCGTGAATCTCTTTCGTGGGCAGCCGCGCGTGCTGCCGTTCGAGGTGAAAATGCTCGAACGGCATCCGCTCGGCAGCCAGGCGTTCGTGCCGCTCAACGACAAGCCGTATCTCGTGGTGGTCGCGCCGGCAGGAGAGCTCGACGTCACGAAGATTCGCGCATTCGTTTCGAGCGGCTGGCAAGGCGTGAACTACGCGAAGGGCGTCTGGCATCACCCGTTGATCGCATTGGGCGAGGTGAGCGATTTCATCGTCGTCGACCGCGGTGGAGAAGGGCTCAATCTCAACGAGCAGGATTTGCCGGAGTCGCTCTGGCTCACGCAAGAGGCAATGAAGGCGGCGATAAGCTGATCTTCTGCACTACGTAGCACTTCACGAAGCCACGGCCGCAACCGTGGCTTTTTTGCGTCTGGCGCGCAAGGATTGGTGGCGGATGAATGCCGGCGTTGCAGGCGCGGCGAGAGCGTTGGCGGGTTCATCGAGCTTGTGCGCGAAGGCGTCAATGACGCGGTCCCGGTCAGATCGAGCTACACACTTCGAGCCATCGTCCTGCCGCCGTGTTGCGGCAGCCTGGGCACGCGGATCGCTCGCGCCCGGAAGGTTCATCGAAGGCGTTGCCGCATGATGCGGCCGCATCTCTTCATACGTCGATTTGAATCAGCGTCCACAGATCCCGCATATATCGTCGCGAAGGACCAAGCCCGCTATTTCCCGCACGCAATCGTGGCACAAGCCACTCGATACGGCGCGCCCAAAAGCAAAAGGACCCGAAGCGCACAGCACTTCGGGTCCTTCCATTCACCGTCTGCGGCGCGCGGTGCAGAGCACGCGCGCACCGCCGGTCACATCACTGCTTCGCGCCTGCCTGGAACCACGCCGCAATCTTCTGACGCTCGTCGTCGGTCATGTGCGTGACGTTGCCAAGCGGCATTGCCTTGAGCGTCACGGCCTGTTGATACAGACGCTGGGCGTTCTGCGAAATCTCGTCGGGCGTATCGAACATCACGCCGGCCGGAGCCGCGCCCATCATCGTCGGGTGCGCCGAGTGGCAGGCCGCGCAGCGCTGCTGCAGGATCGGCTGGATGTCCGCGACCTTGAGCGTCGGCGCATTCGCGGCTTCGGCCTGCGGCACGACTGGGCGCGGCAGCGTCCAGACGAGCGCGACGAACATCAGCACCACGCCGCCGATCGGCAGATACCAGAGTTGCTGGCCGCGATGACGCATCACGAAGAACTGGCGAATCAGCGCGCCGGCCAGCATGATGACCACGAGCAAGGCCCAGTTGTAGGGGTGCGTATAGGTCATCGCGTAGTGATTCGACAGCATCGCGAACACCACGGGCAGCGTGAAGTACGTGTTGTGCACCGAGCGCTGCTTGCCGCGCTTGCCGTAGATCGGGTTCGGCGTGTCGCCCTTGAGCATCGCGGCGACCATCTTGCGCTGGCCGGGGATGATGACGAAGAACACGTTCGCCGACATGATCGTCGCGAGCATCGCGCCCATGATGAGGTACGCGGCGCGGCCCGCGAAGATGTGGCACGCGAGGTACGCGGCGATCACGACATAGATGCCCACGCACACGCCGAGCAGCTTGTCGTTCGTGCCGAGCAGGCGGCACAGCGAGTCGTACACGATCCAGCCCGCGGCGAGGAAGCCGAGTGCCGAGAAGATCGCCACGACCGGGCCCATGTCGAGTACGTTCTTGTCGATCAGGTACGTGTTCGGCGCCATCAGGTACAGCACCGTGAAGAGCGACGCGCCCGAGAGCCACGTCGTGTAAGACGGCCACTTCGACCAGTGCAGGTCATCGGGCATTTCGGGCGGCGCGACGGTGTACTTCTGCATGTTGTAGAAGCCACCGCCATGCACGTGCCACAGTTCGCCGAACACGCCGCGGCGGCGCTGATTCGGATCCGTGGGCGGTTTGAGGCTGTTGTCGAGCGCGACGAAATAGAACGACTCGCCAATCCAGGCGATCGCCGCGATGACGTGGAACCAACGCAGTGCGAGGTTCAGCCAGTCGGTAATAAAGCCTTCCATGAAACTCCTCCACTCCTGATGCAATGCGCTCGCGTCTGGACGCTGGCGCTAACTGCGGGGTATGCGCGCTTCGACATGCCCTGGAAACGCTGAACGTTCCAGGCGCCGTCGCGCTGCCGTTGTTGTTCGTATGACCTTGAATCGAATAGTCGGGCACGAGAGTCGCGCGAAAGTCGTCCGTGCCGAACGCGGCCGATGCTTCGCCTGCCGCGCTCGACTGTGCGTTCAGCTGCCCCGATAGGTGCTGTACGCCCACGGCGAAACGAGCAGCGGCACGTGGTAGTGCGCTTCGGCGTCGGCGATGCCGAAGCGCAGCACCACGCGGTCGACGAAGCGCGGCTCGGGCACGTTCGCGCCGAGCGCAGCGAAATAGTCGCCGGCATGAAACACGAGTTCGTATTCGCCTTTCGTGAGCGTTGCGCCCTCCAGCAACGGCTCATCGCAGCGACCGTCTTGATTGGTGGTGACGGTCTTGAGCGCGCGGCGCGCGTCGCCCGCGAGCGCAAAGAGCTCGACTTTGATGCCCGCGCCGGGACGGCCGTTCGCGGTGTCGAGCACGTGGGTAGTCAGCTTGCCCATTCGCAGTTTTCCTTGTGAGTGCCTGGTGCGATTGCGAGGTTTCAGCGGCGGCTCGATCCCATGTTTCTTGCGGCGGATCGAGGCTCCACGTCAGTGGCTACATACCCGTCGGCGGATCGAAGCGAGCGCCGTGAATGCATTTTAAGAACGATCGCACCCGGCGCGCGCGAGCGATAGGAAAGATAATGCCCCAAGCATGAGGGTGTGCCCCAGGGCGCAGCCCGAAGCCGTGCGTGGGCATCGCTCCCTACATTCACGTGCGTCATTTGTGCATCGTAGCGGCGCCAAAAATCGACCTTTATATGCGTGGCGTGAATGTGGGTATCGCAGCGGCGTGAATTGCCACGAATATTTTGGCCGCGGATCGTAGAGCCCATGCGCAGCGCGTGCTGCGCGTCCCGAAGACGGCGGTGGACGCCGGGTAACCGGGCCAGCGGCGTTCTCGAGCGGACGCGTCGGCACCGGTGTTCCGGCGACTGGCGCCACGCCCCGAGGACGTCTGGTTCACACGCCGCGCGAGCGCCAGGAGGGCGCGCCGCGGCACGACAACGGAACAAGGACGATGGAACGCACACTCGCGCAGGGGCAAGGCCCTCAGAACCCGCAGAACCCGCAAAAAGGCGGCAGGACCCTGCTGCTCAGGAACGCCGAGATGCTGGTGACGATGGACGGCGCGCGCCGCGAAATTCGCGGCGGCGGCCTTTATGTCGAAGGCAACCGCATCGTCGCGGTGGGTCCGAGCGCGGAGCTGCCCGCCACGGCCGACGAGGTGATCGACGCCAGCGGTCACCTCGTCGTGCCGGGGCTCGTCAACACGCATCACCACATGTATCAGAGCCTCACACGGGCCGTGCCGGCCGCGCAGGATGCCGAACTGTTCGGCTGGCTCACGAATCTCTACAAGGTATGGGCAAACCTCACGCCCGAGATGATCGAGGTTTCCACGCTCACCGCCATGGCGGAGCTGCTGCTCTCGGGCTGCACCACATCGAGCGACCATCTCTACATCTACCCGAACGGAAGCCGGCTCGACGACAGCATCCGCGCGGCGCAGCGCATCGGCATGCGGTTTCACGCGAGCCGCGGCAGCATGAGCGTCGGCCAGAAGGACGGCGGCCTGCCGCCCGATTCCGTGGTCGAGCGCGAGGACGCGATTCTCGCCGACACGCAACGCCTCATCGAGACGTATCACGACGATGGCCGCTACGCGATGCTGCGCGTCGTGGTGGCGCCGTGCTCGCCGTTCTCGGTGAGCCGCGATCTGATGCGCGAATCGGCGGTGCTTGCGCGGCATTACGGCGTGTCGATGCACACGCATCTCGCCGAGAACGTCAACGACATTGCTTACAGCCGCGAAAAATTCGGCATGACGCCCGCCGAGTACGCCGAGGATCTCGGCTGGGTGGGGCGCGACGTGTGGCATGCGCACTGCGTGCAGCTGGACGACCACGGCATTGGCCTCTTCGGCCGCACGGGCACGGGCGTCGCGCACTGTCCGTGCTCGAACATGCGGCTCGCCTCGGGCATTGCCCCCGTCAAGAAGATGCGGCTCGCGGGCGTGCCGGTGGGACTCGGCGTGGACGGCTCGGCGTCGAATGACGGCGCGCAGATGGTCGCGGAGGCGCGGCAGGCCATGCTGCTTGCGCGAGTGGGCTTTGGCCCCGACGCCATGACCGCTCGCGAGGCGCTTGAAATCGCGACGCTGGGCGGCGCGCAGGTGCTCGGCCGCGACGATATTGGTGCGCTCGCGCCCGGCATGGCGGCCGACTTCGTCGCGTTCGATCTGCGCCAGCCGCTTTTCGCGGGGGCCTTGCACGACCCGGTCGCGGCGCTCGTGTTCTGCGCGCCGTCGCAGGTGGCGTTGAGCGTGATCGGCGGGCGCGTCATCGTGAAGGACGGCGTGCTGCAGACGGTGGAGCTCGGGCCCGTCATCGAGCGGCACAACCGGCTCGCGGCCGAGCTTGTGCAAATGGCGCGCTAAGAAGAGCCAGCGAGCGGCAGGACGTGAATCTGAAATGCAGCGGCGGCGCGCAACGAGGGCAGCCGGAAGTGCAAGGAAGGACAAGCAAGCCGCGCCGCCGCGCGGCCGCCGTGCTCAGGGTTTGTTGATCAGCGTCTTCGTTGCTTCGGCGACGAGGCCGCGCAACCAGCGTACTTCGTCCGAGTAATGACAGCGCTCGTGCCACAACTGGTAGTACTGCATCGGCGGGAAATCGAGCGGCGCGGGCACGACCGTGAGCGGCAGAAAGCGCGCATAGTGGTCGGCGAACAGGCGCGTGGTCGTGAAGACCAGATCCGACTTGATGAGCACGTAGGGCGCGAGATTGAAGTACGGCAGCGTGACGACCACGTGGCGCTTGAGGCGCTCGCGCGCGAGATGCACGTCGATGGCGCCGCGCTGGCCCACGGAATAGGGCGTGGGCGCGAGATGCGGCGCGTTCAGGTACTGGTCGAGCGTGAGCCCGCCGCGCTTGGCGAACGGGTGCGTGTTGCTCATCAGGCAAACGATCTGGTCGACGAACAGATTCGAAAGGTGCAGTTGCTCGGGCGGCTCGGGCCAGTTGCCGATGACGATGTCGAGCTTGCCTTCCTCGAGCGCGAGCTCATAGTCGAACGCGGGCCCGAGCGAGTGGAACTCGAGCGTGGCGTTGGGCGCGGCCTGTCGAAAGCGCTCGACCACGGTCGGCACGAACAGCACGTTCAGATAGTCCGGACAGCCAATGCGATAGCAGCGGATCGACGTGGCCGGATCGAAGTTGTGCTGCTGGAAGCGAATGCGCTCGATCTCGCGCAATGCGTTCTGTACGGGTTCGAGCAGGCGCAGGCCGTACTCGGTCGGTACCATGCCGGATTTGCCGCGCACGAGCAGCGGGTCGCCGGTGATGTCGCGCAGGCGCCGCAGCGCGGCGCTGATGGCCGGCTGGGACTGATTGAGCTTGACGGCGGCGCGCGTCACGCTGCGCTCCATCAGAAGCGTGTGCAAGACGCGCAAGAGGTACGTGTCGATCGCCTCGCGTTGCTGACTCATGAACTCTCCGAATTATATGTTTTGGCTGATCGATGGGCTTTGTGGGTATATCGTTTTTAATATGGACAGAAAGGACCGTCAAGCGAGGCTTACCCCGAGCGGTGCGTGCAGCGGGGCAACGGTGATTTTTGTCGGCTCGACGCTGGCATGGCTAACAGGTATCGTCACCCCCGCACGGCGGCGCAACGCGTCGGGGTGCTGTGTCGGGCCGCGGCGGCATGCGTGAAGCGGTATTCGAATAGCAATAACGTACAACGGCGGAACCTCCATGGGTGATTCTTCTTCACGTCGGGCTAGGGGCACGCACGGCGATCACGACGTGCCGCGTCTCGCGCTCACGGGCATTACGAAGCAGTACCCGGCGGTGCGCGCGAACGATGACGTCACGCTCTCGGTCGCGGCCGGCGAAATTCACGCGTTGCTCGGCGAAAACGGCGCGGGCAAGAGCACGCTCATGAAGATCGTCTACGGCGCGGTGCGGCCCGACGCGGGCGAGATTCGCTGGGAAGGCCAGGCCGTCGAGATCGCGAGCCCCGCCGCGGCGCGCAAGCTCGGCATCGGCATGGTGTTCCAGCACTTTTCGTTGTTCGAAACACTGACGGTGGGCGAGAACATCGCGCTCTCGCTCGACGAACCGTTCGATTTGAAAACGCTTGCGAGACGCATTCGGGAGGTATCGGCGCAATACGGCCTCGACGTCGATCCGCAGCGCCACGTGCACAGCCTGGCCGTGGGCGAGCGCCAGCGCGTGGAGATCGTGCGCTGCCTGTTGCAGAACCCGCGCCTCCTGATCATGGACGAGCCGACTTCCGTGCTCACGCCGCAAGCCGTGCGCAAGCTTTTCGGCACGCTGCGCCGCCTCGCATCGGAAGGCTGCAGCATTCTCTACATCAGCCACAAGCTCGACGAAATCCAGGAGCTGTGCGACACGGCCACCGTGCTGCGCGGCGGCAAGGTGACGGGCCGCGTGATTCCGCGCGAGGAAACGCATGCATCGCTCGCGCGGCTGATGGTTGGGCGCGAGCTGCCCGACTACACGCGCCGTGCGCACACGCCCGGCGACGTGCTGCTCGACGTGAACCACCTGTCGATGCCGAGCGACGATCCGTTCGGCACCTCGCTCAACGATGTTTCGTTCGGCGTGCATGCGGGCGAGATTCTCGGGATCGCGGGTGTCTCGGGCAACGGTCAGGCGGAGTTGCTCGCCGCGCTTTCGGGCGAGGCGCAGACCGGCCGTCATGGCGTGCCTGCCGATGCGGTCAAGATTTGCGGCAAGGCTGCGGGGCGGCTTTCGGCGGGCGCGCGGCGCAAGCTCGGCTTCGCTTTCGTGCCCGAGGAGCGGCTCGGGCGCGGCGCCGTTCCGGCCATGTCGCTTGCGGAAAACGCATTACTCACTGCGCACCGCGAAGGCATGGTGCGCTCGGGCTGGCTGAAGACGGGCGCGATGCGCGCGTTCGCCGAGCGCTGCATCGGCGCGTTCGACGTGCGTTGCGGCGGGCCGGACGCGCTCGCGCAAAGCCTCTCGGGCGGCAACCTGCAGAAGTACATCGTGGGCCGCGAGATTCTGCAGGCGCCGAAGGTGCTCGTGGTCGCGCAGCCCACGTGGGGCGTGGACGTGGGCGCGGCGGCATTCATCCGGCAGCAGTTGCTCGACCTTTCGGCGCGCGGCGTGGCGATTCTCGTGATCTCGGAAGAGCTGGAAGAGCTCTTCGATATCTGCGATCGCATCGCCGTACTCGCGGGCGGGCGCCTATCACCCGCGCGCTTGACGGGCGAGACCAACGCCGAGGAAATCGGCCGCTGGATGGCGGGCCTTTTTGGCGAGCGCGCCGAACGCGGCGGCGGCCCGAACGGCGAGCCGCCCGCGCATACCGTGGCGAATGTCTGAAGCTTCGTGCGCCACGCGAGGCGAGAGCAAAACAACCACCCAGGACCGACCACCGACTTCACCATCATGATCTTCCCGTACCGACTCGAAGTTCGCACGACGCCGTCGCGCACGGTGCGCGTCGCCGTGCCGTTGATCGCGGCGCTGCTCACGCTCGCCATCGGCTTCCTGATCTTCGGCCTCGTCGGCCGTGACCCCGTGCAGGCCATGCACGCGTTCTTCATCGAGCCGCTTTCGACCATCAACGGGTGGTCCGAACTGCTGCTCAAGGCTTCGCCGCTGTGCCTGATCGCGCTGGGGCTCGCCGCCGGCTATCGCGCCAACGTCTGGAACATCGGCGCGGAAGGGCAGATGGTGCTTGGCGGCATCGCGGCGAGCGGCGTGGCGATCTACTTCGATCAATCGACGGGCTGGTGGATCCTGTTCCTGATGATGCTCGCGGGCGTGTTGGGCGGCATGGCCTGGGCGGCGATCCCCGCATGGCTCAAGAGCCGCTTCAACACCAACGAGATCCTCACGAGCCTGATGCTCACCTATGTCGCCACGCAACTGCTGATCTGGCTCGTGAGTGGCCCGTGGCGCGATCCGAACGGCATGAACTTTCCGCTCTCGGAGATGTTCAGCGGCGACGCGCTCTATCCGACCTTCGGCGGCGACTGGCGCATTCACTGGCTGCGCGGCACGCGCCTGAACGCGTCCATCTTTCTCACGCTCGCGGCCATTCCGCTCGTGTGGCTCTTCATGCGGCGCAGTTTTGCGGGCTACCGCATGAGCGTGGGCGGCCTCGCGCCGCTCGCCGCGCGCTATGCGGGCTTCTCGGAGAAGAAGACGATCTGGACTTCGCTGCTGCTTTCGGGCGGCCTCGCGGGCCTCGCCGGTATGGGCGAGATCGCCGGCCCGATTGGCCAGCTTCAGGCGACGTGGTCGCCGGGCTACGGCTTCACGGCGATCATCGTCGTGTTCGTGGGGCGTCTGCATCCGTTCGGCATCGTGCTTGCGAGTCTCCTGATGGCGCTGCTCTATCTGGGCGGCGAAGCGGTTCAGACCTCGTTGCAATTGCCGCAAGCGCTTTCCGGCGTGTTCCAGGGCTTGCTGCTCTTCTGCCTGCTCGGCGCAGACCTGTTCGTGAACTACCGCGTACGCCGCCATCGTCCGGTCGCGGCCTCGAACTGAACGCCACCATCCAAAGAAAACGCATCTGAAAGAGACCACACGACATGGATATCCAGCAAGCCAGCTCGCTCGCCTCGAGCGCCGTGACCGCAGCAATACCGCTGATGTTCGCGGGCGTGGGCGAGCTCGTCACCGAGAAGTCGGGCGTGCTCAATCTCGGCGTGGAAGGGATGATGCTGATGGGCGCCGTCACGGGCTACGCGGTCACGACCATCACGGGCAATCCGTGGCTCGGCTTGTTTGCGGGCATGGCGGCGGGCGTCGCCATGTCGTTGCTGTTCGGCTTCCTCACGCTCACGATGCTCGCCAACCAGGTTGCCACCGGGCTCTCGCTGACGATCTTCGGCGTCGGGCTTTCCGCGTACGTGGGCAAGCCCTACACTTCGGCCGCCACGTCGGCCACCATTGCCGCCTGGCCGATCCCTGGGCTCTCGCAACTGCCCGTGGTGGGGCAGGCGTTCTTCAGCCTCACGCCCATCGATTACCTGGCATTCCTGATGTTCGCGGTGGTCGGCTGGTTCCTCTATCGCACGCGCGCCGGGCTCGTGCTGCGCTCGGTGGGCGAGTCGCCGCAGGTCGCGCATTCGGTGGGCTTTCCGGTGATCGGCGTGCGCTATGGCGCGACGGCATTCGGCGGCGCGATGGCGGGCCTCGCGGGCAGCTACTACTCGGTCGTGCAACTGCACCTGTGGCAGGAACAGATCACGGCGGGGCGCGGCTGGATCGCGCTCGCGCTCGTCGTGTTCGCGACCTGGCGGCCGGGGCGTCTTTTGATCGGCGCGCTGTTGTTCGGCGCTGTCACGGGCGCGCAATTCTACGCGCAGGCCGTAGGGGTGCCGGTGCCCACGCAGTTCCTCGCCATGCTGCCGTACGTCGCGACGATCGTCGTGCTCGTGCTCATCTCGCGCAACCCGAACACGATCCGCCTGAACGCGCCGGCTTCGCTCGGCAAGCCGTTCTTTGGGGCCGCGTAACGATGCCCGGCTGGATCGTCCATACGCATTGCTAACCAACTCGTCTTGAACGCCCACAGTCATCCAATCCACGACAGGAGATCCACGATGAAAAGAACCATCCTGACCGCTTTCGCCGTTGCCGCCACCTGCGGTACGGCGGCGCTCGCACCCGCGGCTCAGGCCGCCGACGTGCCGGGCGTCGCGTTCGTCTATCTCGGCAATCCGGGCGATGCCGGCTGGACCTTCGCGCACGATCAGGGCTCGAAGGCCGCCGAGCAGAAGTTCGGCAACAAGATCAAGATCACGCGCGTGGAGAACGTGCCGGAATCGGCGGATTCCGAGCGCGTGTTCCGTGATCTGGCGAGCAAGGGCAACAAGATCATCTTCGGCACGAGCTTCGGTTATCAGGACTTCCAACTAAAGGTGGCGAAGGATTTCCCGGACACCGTGTTCCTGCACGCGACCGGCTACAAGAAGGCGCCGAACTTCGGCACCTTCGACGTGCGCATGTACCAGGGCGCGTATCTCGCGGGCGTCGCGGCCGGCTACGCGACGAAGACCAATACGCTAGGGTTCGTGGCGTCGGTGCCGATTCCCGAGGTCGTGCGCAACATCAACGCGTATACGCTCGGCGCGCGCTCGGTGAATCCGAAGGTTCACACCAAGGTCATCTGGATCAACAGCTGGTTCGATCCGGGCAAGGAGAAGCAGGCTGCGGAAACGCTGATCGGCCAGGGGGCCGACGTGCTCCTGCAAAACACCGACTCGAGCGCCACGCTCGCGACGGCCGAGGAGAAGCATGTCCACGCGTTCGGCTGGGATTCGAACATGAAGAAGTTCGGCCCGAATGCGCACCTGGGCTCGGTTGAGGCGAACTGGGGCGTCTACTACATCGCCGCGATCCAGCAGGTGCTGGATGGCAAGTGGAAGAACGACCCGGTGTGGTGGGGCATTGCGCAAAAGGCGGTCGATCTCGGCGACGTGAACACCTCTGAGCTTTCGGCTGACGCGCAAAAGGCCGTTGCCGCAAAACGCGAAGCGATCGCAGGCGGCAAGTGGGATGTGTTCACGGGCCCGATCAAGGATCAGACCGGCGCGGTGAGGGTGCCGGCCGGCAAGACGCTGAGCGACCCGGAACTGCAGCGCCTGAACTGGTACGTCGAAGGCGTGGACGGCTCGCTGCCGAAGTAATGCAGAAGTAATGCCGACGTAATGTCGAAGTAGCGCGGAAACACGCGCGAGCAGAGCGTTCCCGCAGCCGCTTGCGCGGCGCGAGTGCGTTCTCCGGCGGTGAGGCATGCAGCACACGAAACGGCTGCGCGTAGCCTGTGAGGCTCGCGCGGCCGTTTTACGTTGTCGCGGCGCTAAGCCTCGCCGCGTCAATCGTCAATGCGTATGCCCACCTTGATCGTGACCTGCCAGTGCGAGACCTGATCGTTTTCGATCAATCCGCGAGTTTCCACGACCTCGAACCAGTGCAGGTATCGCAGCGTCTTCGACGCGCGCGCAATGGCGCAGCGGATGGCGTCGTCGCTCGACACCGTGGACGAGCCGGTAAGTTCGATCTGCTTGTAGACGTGTTCGCTCATGGCAGTGTCTCCTCATGGGGCGCGCGGCGTGGGCGCGTCAATCGAGTATAGGTAACGAAGCCCGGCGCGAACTGAAACATGACGCGCGTGTTGCGCCGGGTATCATGGCGCCTCGCATGAAATCGGGCATCGGCCATGTTCATCGCGCGCATGGGCGCGATGCCGGCAGTAGACGGAGCAGGAGACGAAGAAGATGGACAAGCAGGTATTGGGTTTTTGCGGGCCGGGTCTGATGGGCGCGCCGATGATTCGCCATTTGCTGCGCGCCGGGCACGCGGTGCGCGTGTGGAATCGCACGCCGGATAAGGCCGAGGCATTGATCGCCGATGGCGCGCAGGTGGCCGCGACGCCACGCGAACTGGGTCGCGAGGCCGACGTCGTGCTGCTGTGCGTCGCGGACGCCGCGGCCGTGGAGTCCGTGGTGTTCGGCGAGCAGGGGCTGCTGGCAGGCGAGGGGGCGCAGGGCGCGCGAGTGCGCTGTATCGTCGATCATTCGAGCATCCCGCCCGACGCGACGCGCAGCTTCGCCGAGCGAGCCGGGGCGCACGGCGTGGGCTGGGTCGACGCACCGGTTTCGGGCGGTGTGGCGGGCGCGCAGAACGGCACGCTCGCGATCATGGCGGGCGGCGCAGCGGCCGATGTCGAAGCGGTCTCGCCGATCCTCGCCGCGTACGCGGCGCGCGTCACGCATATGGGCGGCGTCGGCGCGGGCCAGACCACGAAGCTGTGCAACCAGGCGATCGTGACGGCCACGGTGGCGGCGATCGCGGAGGCGGTCAGTCTCGCGCGCCGCAGCGGCATCGACGCGGCGAAGCTTCCCGAGGCGCTCGCGGGCGGCTGGGCCGACTCGCCGCTGCTGCGCACGTTCGTGCCGCGCATGACGCAGGACGGGCTCGAGCCGATCGGTGCGCTCAAGACGTTCCAGAAGGATGTGGACACGATTGCCGCGGCGGCCGCTCAGACCGGCACGCCCATGCCCGTTTCGGGCACGGTCCAGCAGCTGCTGCGCCTCGCGGCGGCGATGGGCCTCGCGCAGGCCGACTTTTCGGGGTTCATCGACGTGTTGCAGACGCCGCGCACCGGCAAAGCATGAGCCGCGGCTACGCGACGGCGGTCGATGCGACCCTCCATGTAGGCAGCACCGCTCGCCTGCCTTCATATTCCGCACTTCTCTCCGTGTCATGCTGCCAGGACGCGGCGCCGGGCATGCCTTCGCGATGCGCGCCGATTTTCCGTGCGGGCGGCGGCCAGGCCGCAGGCCGCTCCGACGGCTGGAACTCGCGCGTGAAGTGGCATAACCTGCTAAAATTACAGGTTTTTCGTCGATCTACTTACCGGGACGCGCTGTGCTCTCTACCGCCAACATCACCATGCAATTCGGGCCGAAGCCCTTGTTCGAGAACATCTCGGTCAAATTCGGCGAAGGCAACC
>NZ_DATJWR010000175.1:0-8734 GCF_035501035.1 Paraburkholderia sp. | reverse complement strand
CTGCACGTCGTAGACAAGATCAGACATTTCAGTACTCCACTCAGAAAGTGCGCGCGATCAGGTTCGCGTCGGGCAATCCGTACCGGACTGCTTTTGTTGGACGATTTGTGACGCCTCATGCGTCACATCGAGTGAGCCAAGCATATAACTATGATAATCATATCGTCAAGATCAATATTGCTCTACGGCTGACTTTCGTCCAGTCTTCAGAGCTGACTATCCGCGTGTGAACGCGTAGCAGTTGTCGAACGCCGCCATCGATTGGACGATGACGTATCGGACTACACTACGATGGAGGCGGAGACGTTGCAGAGCTTTGCAAATAGGGATGCACCGATAGCGACAGCACGCTGTTCAATGCAGGGTTCTGATTCACGCCTATTGAAATTCATATGCAATTAAGTCTTATCCGCTTGATGCCAGGGATATCTTTGTGCATCTAGCTCTACGCTGCACGATTTGCTATGAATAACATAGTTATTTAATTACAGCTCCTGTCCGCGCATCGGAGGAATCCCATCACGGAAAAGATCGAGAAATTCCTCGCCACCGGCAACAGCCACGCCACGATCAATCACGCCACCAATAGCCAGCGTGGTGGGCAACGCACGCTCGACCTCAAGCTATCAGCATCCGGCGTTGAAAGTCTCGAGTTCATCGCCACCGAGCTGCACCCGAGAGCGGAGCAATTGTTTGCGGGCGCGTGGTCGGCCTGTTACGCCACAGTGTTCGGGAAGGTGGCTGCACTGAAGAAAATCACGCTGCCGCCGGACTACTCCGTGGACATCCAGCCAAGCATTGGATCAGCCGGTAAGGCGTATTGTCTCGCCGCTGAGTTCACCGTCCGCGTGCCGGGTATGGCAACGGAAGTCGTCGAAGAACTCGTGCAGTTGGCCCATCAGACCTGCCCGTATTCGAAATCGGTGCACGGCAACATCGAGGTCAAGACGGACATCGTCACGGCGTGACCAGATAAGGCGCCTGTCTCAGATCCCAGAGACCGTCGTCCTTCAAAATCCGGAGGCATCACTCCATGCTGAAAGGATTTTTGTAACGAGGCCGACCTACAATATGTCGAAGGTCAAAGGGATCGGGCGTTGCCAGCGTAGGGTTACATTGCGCGTCATGTTGTTGTCGATGGCGTGTGCCCAATGCCAAAGCACTTTGTCGGCGGTTATGTGCGGATGTTCAAGCCGGAGAGACGCGGCAACGGCGCCAGGGCCGAAAATCGGTGCGACCTGCTCCACGCCGTGGGCTGGATATGAATGAGGCGTCACGCGAGTTCATCCGGCCTCGCACACCACATCCGAATCGTTTCGCTAAGCGTTGCTCTCGTCAATCTCAACGGCCGCCTTACAAAGCAGGCATCCGGAGGTCCACATGAACAGCGCTGCAGTCGAGACCCCGAACCCTCGCGGCCGCGATTGCGGGCACAGGTTCTGGTTCGGCCAATGCAACACATCCCCCTGAAATGAGAGGACACCCATGACTGGTGATTTCGACGCAATCATCATCGGCGCCGGGCAGGCCGGTCCATCCCTTGCAGGCCGGCTGAGCGATGCCGGAATGACTGTCGCGCTAGTCGAGCGCAAGTATTTCGGGGGAACCTGCGTGAACACCGGTTGCATGCCGACCAAGACGCTCGTCGCCAGCGCTTATGCCGCCCACCTCGCGCGGCGCGGCGCTGAATATGGTGTCGTGCTCGATGGGTCCGTCCGCATCGACATGACGCGCGTGAAGGCGCGCGCGGACGAGGTCACGCGCAACGCACGCGCAGGCGTCGAGCGCTGGCTGCGCGGCATGAAAGGGGTCACTGTGCTGCAGGGCGCCGCGCGCTTCGAGTCGCCGGACACGCTTATGGTGGGTGACGAGCGCCTCCGCGCGCCGCGCATCTTCATCAATGTCGGTGGACGCGCCATCGTCCCGGATTTGCCGGGCATTGATCGCGTGAGTACCTTGACCAATACGTCGATGCTCGCGCTCGACCACCTGCCCGAGCATCTGATCGTAATCGGCGGCAGCTATATCGGCTTGGAATTCGCCCAGATGTACCGAAGATTCGGCGCGCGGGTGACCGTCGTCGAGCAATCTCCGCGCCTCGTCATGCGCGAAGACGAAGAGGTCTCGGCTACGATCCGGGAGATCCTCGAGGGCGAGGGCATTACCGTGCGGACCGGTGCCCAGTGCATTCGCCTCGCCCCGCACGCGGCAGGCGTAGCGGTCGGGGTCAACTGCACGGCCGGCGAACCGGAGATCGTGGGCAGCCACGTCCTCCTCGCCGTGGGGCGCCGGCCCAACACGGACGACCTCGGACTCGACAAGGCCGGTGTCACTACCGACCCGCGCGGCTACATTCGCGTCGACGATCAACTCGCGACCAACGTACGCGGCATCTGGGCGCTCGGCGATTGCAACGGCCGTGGTGCCTTCACGCACACGGCCTACAACGACTTCGAGATCGTTGCGGCCAATCTGCTCGATGGCGCGGCGCGACGGGTGAGCCAGCGGATCCCGACCTATGCCCTGTTTATCGATCCGCCGCTCGGGCGTGCCGGCATCACCGAGACCGAGGCACGGGCGAGCGGGCGGCCGCTGCTGGTTGGTCACCGACCCATGACACGCGTCGGGCGCGCCGTCGAGAGGGGCGAGACCAAGGGCTTCATGAAGGTGGTGGTCGACGCGCAGACGTTAAAAATCCTCGGTGCGGCCATTTTAGGCACCAGCGGCGACGAAGCGATCCACGGCATCCTCGACGTGATGAGCACCGGCATGCCGTACACGACCCTCCAGCAGACAGTCCAGATACACCCGACTGTATCTGAACTCATCCCGACCATGCTCGGAGAGATGAAGGCTGTTTCTTGAAGCGACTTAACCGCTTAGTAGAGGGCCCCGACCTTCAATCGGCCGGGACCCGGGGTCACCGTCAACGCAACGCTCGTCTACCCATTGCCTCAGGAGAAACACCATGCCTGACCCCTCGCAGTTCGACATCGACCGCACCTACCCGGGACGCTGGACAGTCACCTTCAACAATCCGCCGATCAACATGTTTGTTCCGACGACGATCGTCGAAATGGGCGCACTAATGACCGACCTCGAGGCGGACCCGTCCGTGAAAGTTGTTGTTTTCCAGTCGGCGAATCCCGATTTTTTCGTCGCCCATCTCGACGTAGCCAAGGCCGCTGAACAGCCCGAGGTGTTGGGCATTTGGCGTGACGTCGTGCTGCGCCTGTCGTCCACACCGGTCGTGAGCGTTGCCAAGATTCGCGGTCGCGCGCGCGGCATCGGCAACGAGTTCGTGCTCGCCTGCGACATGCGCTTCGCCAGCCGGCAAAGTGCCCTGTTCGGCAACCCCGAGGTCGGCGTCGGTCTGGTTCCAGCCGGCGGAGCGCTGGAATGGCTCCCGCGCCTGGTCGGCCGCTCGCGGACACTCGAGATTGTCCTCAGCGCCGACGATTTCGATGCTGACATTGCCGAACGCTATGGCTGGGTGAACCGCACTCTGGACGATGACGAACTCGACGCCTTTGTCGATGCGCTAGCTGCGCGACTGGCCTCGTTCGACAGAGAAACACTCGGAGCGGCGAAAACCCAGGTCAATCGGTTCGGAACGCCGACGAGCGATGAACTCCAGTCGAGCATCGACCTGTTCTTCCCGGCCCTGGCTTCGCCAAGCGGGCAGGCACGCCGCGCGAAGCTCCGTGGTCTGGCCTACGGAGTTCCGAGCGACTTCGAAATGAACTTCGGCAAGTACTTGCCTTTGCTCGGGCGGCCGGCCGACGACGGCGCGGCGCCAAAGGGATGAGCCGCTCGACGCAATTGGCGCTGCGGCCGCTGGCGGCGCGCCGTAAGCGCATTACCACGCCTGGATTACCTAATCGTAAGGAGCTTGACATGAGCAATGGACAGACGGGCGGCGAACCTGCGACGGAGAACGGACGAGCGGGACCGGTCGATATGAAGCTCGAGGTAATCGTCATTCCCGTGTCGGATGTCGATCGGGCCAAAAAGTTCTATGCCGCGTTAGGTTGGCGGCTCGACGTTGATATGGCGAAGGACGAACACTTCCGGATCGTGCACTTCACGCCGCCGGGATCGCAATGCTCGGTCCTTTTCGGCAAGGGTGTCACAACAGAGGAGCCTGGATCAGTACAGGGACTGCATCTCATTGTGTCTGACATAGAGGCTGTGCGCGCAGAGCTTGTTAGTCGTGGCGTCGACGTGAGTGAAATCTTCCACGACGTCGGCGGCGTATTCCACCATGCCGGCGAAGAAGGACGCGTGAGTGGCACGCACCCTACGCGGAACAGCTACGGTTCTTTTGCTTCGTTCAACGACCCCGATGGGAACGGCTGGGTTTTCCAGGAAGTGACCACACGGCGGCCAGGTCGGGTCGACCCGCACGCCCCCTCATTCTCTTCGGCAATGGACCTGGCGAGCGCGCTTCGCCGTGCCGCCGCAGCACACGGTGAACACGAGAAGCTGACTGGCCAACACGATGAGAATTGGCCGGACTGGTACGCCGAATTCATCGTCCGAGAACGGACCGGCGAACAACTGCCGACATGAACTAGTCGGTTGAACCGGATGAATTGCACCGGATTCGCCGCGATGGATCGGAGTACTTCCATTTCAATGGGAGCGCCTGCTTATTGTATTGACGGATGTACCGCATGAGCTTTTTGTCGAGATCTTTGGTGCTGGTGAATACGCCACGCGCAATGACGTCGCGCTGGATGCGGGCAAACCAGTTCTCCACCTGATTCAGCCATGACGAATACGTGGGCGTGTAATGAACAGGCTCAAGGTTCCGTTGCGTTTGTATTCGAAGCCATGACTCTGTGCGCGCCCGGGCGAGAGTGGCAACATCCGGTCCTTGCGATCCAGCGCCTGAATGGCCGTCTTCTCGTCCACGCAGAACACCACCGCGTGCAACGGCGGATTGAGGTACAACCCGATCACATCGGCGGCCTTGGTCTCAAAGTCAGGATCGTTCGACACCATGTGCGTATCGAGACGATGTGGCCGAATGTCGTGCTTGCGCCAGATACGTTGCACGGTCATGAAAGCCATGCCCAGCTGTGCCGCCAGTTTGCGGCTACTCCAGTGCGTCGAGCCGTCGGCCGGCTTGCGTCGCAGCGTGTAGTCCAGCACTCTCGCTTCAAGGCCCGCCAGGTCAGGTCGCGGCGCCCGGCCAGGATGTCTGCCGTACAGGCCAGCCAAACGCTCACGGGTGAAACGCGTTTGCCACGTTGTGATGAAACGCGAATCGCAGCGCAATTCGCTCATGATCGCCGCACGCGAGGCGCCTTCGTCAAGCAGCAGGATCAACCGCGCACGCCTTACCTGGCCAACGGCCATGGTGCGGCTGCGCTGCATCGACATCAGCTCTTCGCGCTCGGTTTCACTCAGATTCATTTTGCCCATGCACGATTAGATCAGTGCAATTTCAATGGTTCAATGAACTAGTCACACATGACCCGGGCGAAGCGCTGCGCATCGCCGACCGGATCGCGGTGTTGCGCGACGGCGAGATCGTTCAGCTGGGCACGCCGCAAGAGCTGCTCGCGCATCCCGCCGATGCGGGTGTTGCGGACTTCTTCGCCGACCATGTTGGGATTGGCGCTGTTGCATCGCCTGAAATCAAACGCGATGCTATTCCCGAGACACCCATTGTCGCCGTCGATCCGTCGGCCCCTGCAACACTCGAAGCACCCCGCACTCGGTTCTCCATTCTGCGCTCCGCATTGCTCGGTCCCGTCGCATTTGCGGAGCGTGGACACGTCGGCGCCTTCTGGGCGTGCTTGCTGATCGAGTTCGCGACGGTTGCGTGGTGCGGTATGGAATGGCGTGCCGGCGTGGTGCCGCTGACCCTCGTCGCCGCGCTGGTGTGGGTTGCAAGTCGTGGCATTGCGGCTCGCAATGCAATGTACGCCGCGCCTTCACAGCGCTCGAGCTGGCTGGCGCCGCTGCTACTGTTGCTCGCCGCAGACGTACTCGTGGGCGCGCATGCGCTCGGTTCGAATCTGGGCCCGTTCACCGCGTTCCCGGCGAGCCTCAAGATCGCATCGGCGATCTCCGATTCGATCGACCGGGTCATCGACTGGGCGCAGGTATCGTTTGAAGCCTTTTTCTTCGCCTGCATCGTCGTGGTGGTGCGCTCCGTAGTCGATGCAATTGAGTTTGGCGATAATCCTTCCAGCGAAACGTGACGTGCTGATCGGTCTGACTGATGAGGCGATTGTCCGCCAACTCCAGCGGAGGCTTCATCGCGGTTCAGGTGTGGTCAGCCGGCGGTTCGGATGAATCCTGCGGGGACCTCGACGGAAACCGGTCGAAAGGGCTGTTCGTCACGCAGATCGTGCTGGTCGCGACCTTCAGATAACGCAAATGTGCTGCAGCACATTTGACCTATCTACATGTCGGCTAGCACCTGATGCACCATGTGGACGACGATCGAACCCTCTCCAACCGCAGCTGCGACTCGTTTGACATTTCCTGATCGCGCATCGCCTACCGCGAATACACCGGGAAGGCTGGTCTCAAGCATGTAAGGCCGCCTCGCAAGTGGCCATGGCCGTGGTGGCAGTACGTCGTCCAGATCCGTTCCTGTCAACACGAAGCCACGCGAATCGAGAGACAGGCAGCCGGCAAGCCACCCCGTTTTCGGTGAGGCACCCGCCATGACGAAGACATGTCGCACGGCCTGTGTCGTCACCTCGCCCGTGGTCTTGTCGCGCCACGACACTTCCTCAAGATGGTCGCCGCCGACCAGGTTGACGAGTTCACTGTCGAAATGAATCTGAATGAGGGGATTTTCTTCGATGCGTCGAATCAGATATCGCGACATCGTTGCCGCGAGCCCTGCTGACCTGACCAACATCCGCACGCCCTTCGTGTTCTGGGCGAGAAATACGGCCGCCTGTCCGGCAGAGTTGCCGCCCCCGATAACGATCGCCGGTTCGCCGCGACACAGTTGACCTTCCATGAACGTGGCATTGTAGTAAATGCCGCAACCAGCAAACCGATCGATGTTGGGCAGCGCAGGCTGGTTATAGGTGGCGCCCGTCGCAAGCACGATCGAACGGGCCCGTATCTGTTGGCCATCATCGAGCGTAATTCGGTACGGCCGCTCGTCGCAGTTTAGGCTTTGGACCGTACGCGCCACCATGATCTTTGCGCCGAACTTCTCCGATTGCGCGATCGCGCTGTTCGCAAGCTCCTGACCAGAAAGGCCAGTCGGAAAACCGAGGTAGTTTTCGATGCGAGAACTGGAACCGGCCTGTCCGCCGGGCGCTGTGCGTTCGATGACCAGCACATCGAGGCCTTCTGATGCCGCATACACCGCCGCGGCCAGCCCTGCTGGACCCGCGCCGACAACTACGATGTCACGCACCTGCGACGTGTCGATATTCGAGTTGAAGCCCAGCGCGTGTGCAAGTTCCCGTGTTGATGGGCTTCTGAGTATCTGTTCCCCGTTGCAAATGACGATAGGGACGTCATCGCTGGATACCTGGAAACGATCGAGCAGTTCCTGCGAACCATGGTCGGTGTCGAGATCCACATAAGCGAACGGGTGTCCGTCACGGGTCAGAAATTCTCGTAGTGCAAGCGTCCGTGCCGAATAGCGCGAGCCAAGCATGAGCACATTGGTGCGACCGTGGCTGGACATGGAAAGGCGCCGCGCCAGAAACGTCCTCATGAAGATTTCGCTCAACTCCGCGTCTTTGCTGATCAACGTTCGCAGGTTTTCCGCGCTCAACTCCAGCAGGCGTGATGCCTCGACGGCCTGACACCGGTAGATGGAACGCCTGCCTGCGATCATCAGCAACTCGCCCGAAAACTGACCGGGGTCATAAAGCGCTACAGTATCTTCGACGCCGCCAGCCATCGAGACGATCCTGATCTTGCCCTCGATCACGACATATACGGGAGGCGTGTCATCGTTTGGGTTATAGAGCACGTCGCCTGCAGCCACCTGTCGTGGCTTCGCAAGCACGCGCACGCGTTCGAGTTGAGATTCGGTGAGGGTTGGAGCGTAAGCCATGACAACCTCGAGTCCGCTAGGCGAAGAACGCTTTGGCGATGGAGTGGTTGTTGGCTTCACTCATGCTCTCCCCCATCAGCAAAATGCCTGGTCTACCCGCATTGCAATGGTAGATCGCAGCCGAAGCGCGCACTAATAAAACGCTAAAATTTGCTGCTGACACGGATTGCCCATCGCTGTAAGAACCCTCGATAAAAGGGTTAGAGTCCAGAATGGCGGTTATGGCGATGAAAGACGTGGCGCCGGTAGACTACTGCGCCTTTCGCGGAATTGTCATTCAATTGCCTGGTTGACTCCAGAACCGGTCGTCGCATTGCCCCATGGCAACGCGAAAAGATTTCCTGGACACCAAAGGTAGTAGCTAGCGAATGCGCAGGCGGTGTGCCGTGTGTCAGGCACTATTCGTCGTCGGCATCATCATGCTGGCGATGTTTCCAGCCCTTGTGCCGGCCGTTGTCGTGCCATTGCCGACGGTCCCAGTACTCACCCTCATATCCGCGGCCGTAGGCAACGGGCGCTTGTGCGTACACAAGCGGAGGCCCTTCATACACACCCGGAGGCGCCGCGTACACGACCGGGGCCGCTTCGACGACGACGCCTGCCCGCACTTCATCCACAGGAACCTGTTGCACCGAACGGCGGCGATTCTGCTTGGCGAAATCGTCCCCGGAACCGGGCCAAACT
>NZ_DATJWR010000174.1:0-5743 GCF_035501035.1 Paraburkholderia sp. | reverse complement strand
TCGCGATGCGTTGCGCCGACGGCCTCACGCCTGCGCCGGCTCGTCGTGTACGGCGTTGAGCGTCGCGGCGACCTGCTCGCGCCCGCCTGCCCTCATCCACGCGTCCGCCGCCCTGGCGTACTGGATGACTTCGCTGATGTCAGAATCGAACCCGAAAATGCTGTACGGCAGCCCGAGGGCATCGCAGGTGTCGCGCATTGCGCCCATGCCGCGCACGAGGTTCGGTCCGCCGCGGCCGATTACGACGTAGAGCGGCGTCGGACCGTTCTGGCTAAAGTGCTCCCGCAAGGCATCGGCCATCGCGCGCAAAGTCTCGAAGATGTCGGTGTTGTTTGACTTGCCGCCGATAATGAACAGGACATTGGTCTGCTTCAGCCAGTGCTTGAAGCAGATCCGGGCCACTTCTTTCATCTTTTCGTAGGGCGGGTTGCCACCGAAGTCCGACGAAATGATCGCGTCGTCGCCGAGCATTTCCGATACCAGCGAATTGGCTCCGCCGCCGAAGGTCGGCGCAAGGATGGTGCCGCGCTCGTTGATCACATAGACGTCGCTTTGGCCCTGGTAGGTCCGCAGCTGGTTGATCTCCGATTCGAAGTCCGAATAGTCCACCGAGAACAGATGCGCGGGTATGTTCAGCCGCTGCCAGCGGAGGTCGTCACGGTCGAAGCCGCATTTAAAGTCGCAGGCGACTGGCGTCAGACGGCCGTCGCGGCTGGGCTGCATGCGGATCGGATTGAGTTCGAGCGTGGTCATGCCGAAGTTGTGATAAAGCTCCCACAGCTTCGGCAGGTGCTGGACCAGAGGCGAAATGATTTCCTTGGGAGCGTTCAGGCGCGACAGCGCATTGGCAACAACAAATGCCTTCAGACCGGTCAGCGGATCGAACGGCACTTGCACGATCATGCCCGGCTCGAGTTCTTCGATATCAACGCCACCGTGATGCGTGAGCGTCATCGTCGGCGCCCGGAAATGCGTCGAGTCGGTGATCGAGAAATACACTTCGTGCTCCGCCGGCACGGCCCCTTCGAACGTCACGCCGTTTGCCTTAGCGGTCTGGTTTCCATGGCGGTGTTCCGCAAAATAAAGCCGCTCCTTCTCTTTCAGTGCCGTTCTCAGGTCACTGGCGCGTCCGACGAGACCGGCCTTGCCCTTCTTGCCTATTCCGCCCTTGAACATCGGCTTGACGAACACCGACCCGTGTCGATCGATCAACGCCTTGATCTGCTCTTCGCTGGCGTCGGGTCCGAGCACCTCTGAGGTTGGGAAGCCGCCGAACTGCAGCAGCTGGGAGCCATGCAACATACCGGTGACTTGCATATCGTCTCCTTGCGAGTTGTTTCCTGAACGGCCTGCGGGTTGGCATCGCCCGCGCGCGGGCGCACGCCGTGATAAGTCAATCGACGGGCGTACCGGTCCCCGACCGCGTGAGGCGGTCAACGACGGATCTGAATGACCAAAGGTTGGGGGGACTGGCGTCGCCCGCTAGTACGAGGCGGAATGGGAAAAAACATGGTGTCGTCTCCGTAATGGCGGCCTCAAGACCGCTTTGACGGCCTGACGGCCGGTAGACGGATATAACGCAAGGCTCGTGCCAGTGCGTGACCACGTCGGAAATTTATAAGTCACTGATTTAAAATAATTTTCCCCGGGTGAGACGTCACGCCTGACAACCGCGTTCGCAAAACTCAGAAACTGCGGATCTGCGTAGGCTGAGATTTCAGCCATGAGAGGCAGCTCAATCTGCCACCCTGCGGAACACGCGAAGCTACGAAAATGGTAAGGAGTCGGACCTGCAAAATTCAATTTGCGTAGCGAGCTAAGCCGAGGGTGTGGCCTGTCGGCGAACGGGAATCAGCCCATCGAAGGCGGTTGTAGCGAGCAAGCGCTGGCTTCAGCGTGACATTGGCGAGCCAATGCAGCAACGCGAGGATAAAAATACGGGCCTCATGCCCAGGCGGACGATGGCGCGCAGCAACCAGCGCAGGTTGTAGCCGGCAGCACGCAGTACCGCGTGTAGCGCATCGCCGGTTTGCCCTTTGAGCGAAATAATCGGCCCGCTGCCGCAAATCGCGCCGAAGAAACAAAGGGTGGCTTCGGTGTGGCAAAGTGGAATGCGGCGCTGCGGAAGACCGGTGAGGCAATGGTGCGTAATGCCCGTCTTTGAGCGTGGTCCTGGGTGACGTCATCGATATTGGTGAATCGGCGTGACGGCGTAAGCTGCTGTGCTGATATCCCGTTTAAGAGAGTGAGCTAACGACGTACCCGATGCAGCGCCATTCCCGCAACTGAAGATGGAGCAAGCCTTGGCCCAACGCAATCCTGCAGTCAGCCTTAAGCCGGGCAAGTCCCGGGCGGCAGCACTGTCGATCACCCATCCCAATGCCGCCGGCATCGACATTGGCAGCGCGTCTCACTTTGTGGCTGTCCCGGCGGATCGGGACGATGAGACGGTGCGCGAATTTGCCAGTTTCACGGCAGACCTCAACGCCATGGCCGACTGGCTCAAGGCCTGCCGAATCGACACCATCGCGATGGAATCGACCGGCGTGTACTGGATCCCCGTGTTCGAATTGCTGGAGTCGCGTGGTTTCACGGTCATGCTGATCAATGCGCGTCACGTCAGGAACGTCTCGGGGCGCAAGTCCGATGTGCTGGATTGCCAATGGATCCAGCAGCTCATGACGTACGGTTTGCTGCGCGGGGCATTTCGCCCGGCCGACCAGGTGTGTGTGCTGCGCTCGCTGTGGCGCCAACGCGGGATGCTGTTGCGCAGCCAGTCGCGCCACGTCCAGCATATGCAGAAGGCGCTGACCCAGATGAACGTCCAGCTCGCTAACGTCATCTCCGACGTAGTCGGTGTGACGGGCCAGAAGATCCTGCGCGCCATTGTGGCCGGCGAGCGGGATGGCCATGCGCTCGCGGGCATGAAGGATGCGCGTATCCGTGCCAGCGTCGACGAGATAGCGAAGAGCCTGCAAGGCAACTGGCGTGCCGAGCACCTGTTCGCGCTCAGGCAGGCGGTGGACGCGTTCGACTTCATCGGTACGCAACTGGCCGAGTGCGACCGCGAGATCGAGCAACAGTTGCAACGCCTGCAAACCCGTGAGGGTGAACCTGCCAGGGGCAAGCAGCGCGGCCGGACACGCAACGCGCCGAAGTTTGACCTGCGCACGCAGTTGTTCAGGATGTGCGGTGTGGACCTCACGCGCATTGACGGCATCGACGTCACGACGGCGCTGGCTGTCATCTCGGAGATTGGCGCCGACATGTCACGCTTTCCCTCGGCGGCACACTTCGCGAGCTGGCTGGGTCTGTGCCCAGGAACCCGGATAACCGGAGGCAAAGTGATGAGTGGCAAGACCATGCGCTGCGCTAACCGCGCGGCCCAGGCCCTGCGTCTGGCCGCTACGGCGTTGCGCACCAGCCAGTCGGCACTGGGCGCGTACTTCAGGCGGATGTGTTCGCGTATGGACAAACCGAAGGCCATTACCGCTGTCGCCCACAAGCTCGCGCGACTCATCTACACGATGCTTACCAAGGGTGAGGAGTACACCGATCAAGGGCAGGACTACTACGAAGAGCGCTACCGCGAACGTGTTCTTCGGCAGTTATCCCAGCGCGCCCAGAAGCTCGGCATGAAGCTCGTCGCCACAGAACAACCGCAACCCGTCTGAAAAACTCATTCCCAATCAGACACTTGGGGTGTGTTTCTTAAGAGCCAGCAACGCCGCATGCTATGGTCGTGCTTCACGTGGCCGATGATCGGTTCGATCGCCTGCCGTCGCTTGAGCCAACGTCGCTGGGTGCTGGTCAGGGTCTTGTGTTTGCCGCGATGAATAAGTTGTACTGATGACACGTCGGCATCGACGCCACGAAACCCGAGATCGACCAACACGGTCTTCGGTTGGCGCGTACCGGGCAGATCCTGCAACAGAATGGAACTCTGTTCGAGTTGCTCCGCCAGCGTATGGCCATCATAGGGGTTGCCCGGGAATGCCCGCGCACCGACGATCAGCCCATGTTTCTCGGTGATCGCGAGGCTTACCTTGACGCCGAACTCGTATGGTTACCGCGCCTTAGCCAGCACGGCCAGCGGGTGACGCAAATCGATCATCGCGTCCAGACGGCTACGAAAGAAATCAGGCGTGCTCATTGGCGACCACTCCGAAACTCCCAGAATCTTTATCAGATCGATATGGGGTGCCCTCAAGAAACGGACTTTTTCGTACGTTAAGGGAGGGTTGACGCCGGCACCCATCGGTACAACGTTGGAATAGAAACCCCGAGGTTTTTGGCAACCTCGCGGGGTGGGACACCACCGGCCAGCAGCCGCTTCGCTGAGGCGATCTTGCTATCCGTCATTCGGCGTTTCCGGCCGCCAGTACGGCCGGCGGCCTTCGCCGCTGTGAGCCCCGCAAGGGTTCGTTCGACGGTCAACTCGCGCTCCATCTGTGCAAGGCTAGCCATTACATGGAAGAAAAATCTGCCAGCAGGTGTACTGGTGTCGATACTGTCCGTCACGCTTTTAAAATGAACACCTCGTCGGTCAAGATCACCCACCAGATCGACCAAACCCTTTACGCTGCGGCCGAGCCGATCCAGCTTCCAAACAACAAGCGTGTCACCCTCACGCACCACCTCCAAGGCAGTTTGTAGGCCGGGACGGACGGCTCGCACCCCGCTGATCTGATCGTCATAAATCTTCTTGCAGCCCGACTTTTTCAGTGCTGCCACCTGTAGTGCGAGATTTTGGTCCTGTGTTGAAACACGTGCATAACCGACCAACATTCTTGCCCCTCTTGTCGCAGCTTCAACTGCATTCGTTCGATTCCGAGTCGTGCCGTTCCATTAGAACTTCTTGTTATGCGGCGAGAGGTTTAGACATTTCCGTCGTGGGATTCCAGCCCAGTTTCGCGTATAGCGGTTGACCCAACTCTGTTGCATGCAAGACCGCGAACTGGAGGTTGCGCTTCGCAAACTCTTCCTCCGCGAGTTTCATGAGCGCGCGCCCAAGCCCACGGCTCCGGTAAGGCTTTTCGACATATACGTTCAGGACATACCCTCTTTTGTCCTGCATCGGATGCGAGGGATGCGGGGGCCATTCAATCGTCATCAGGCCGATTCCTGCGGCAGGTTTTCCATCGTCCCGCAACAGAAATCCGTAATAGGTTCCATCCCGAAGTCGGGGCTCAAGCCAAGGCCTGAACTGCTCGGTCATCGTTGCCAGAATGGCGTCACTGCGCCCAGCTTCACGAAACATCTCTTCACGGTGCCTACAGATGAGTTCGAGGTCGTCAACGCAAAGCTCGCGAGTGTCCATCGCATTTCCTTTGATGTGGTGCAACGTCAGTGTGGGGTTCCCAAGCGCGACCGTAAAGCGCGCAGACGGCAATTCTTGGAACTCGTTGTCGCGCGGGGGAATTGAGAGTGTGCTGCAGGCACACGGAAAGGAGGTTCGAATGAACTGACGGACTGTGTACAAGCTGCGTGAGAGATGGAGGTAGGCCCTCCGGCGTCGGCTTTCAGGAGCGGGCGTCAAACCACCTCAAGCTGCTGCGGTAAAGAGCCGTGGTGGTGAGCGTTGGGGTAAAAGCGCCGAGGATATACCTCGGGCAGGTATGGATCAGAGAGACGAACGAAAGTGAACCTTCCGATGACGCGTCGTAATCCAGAGACTTGTCGTCAAAACCACGGGCGTTTCCATCCCGTGGGACAAGCTTGCCGGGAACCTGATTACTGGGCA
>NZ_DATJWR010000173.1:0-65355 GCF_035501035.1 Paraburkholderia sp. | reverse complement strand
CGACAACGGTAACGAGGTTCTCGACGTGAAGGGGCTGCGCATCAGCGATCCGCGCACGCTCGAAGCGCATGTGAATGCGTGGCCGGGTGTGGTGACGGTGGGTCTGTTCGCCGCGCGCGGCGCGGACCTGTGTCTGCTGGGTGGCGAAACCGGCGTCGAGCGCATCGAATACCGCAAGGTCTGACCGGCTTTGCGCGAGCGGCAGTCGCAGCGCGTTTTGCGCGTTCGCTGCCGCTCTTTTTCTGGGCGGCCCTCTATGGCCGCGGTACGAAGTTCCATGACCGGTCGTTAAAGCGCTGGCCGACAACTTTGTATGCGGCCGCAGCAAGCGCTCAAGCGCCAACTCCTGTCGACAGGAGGCAGAAGCGCGGCCCGTGTTCTCTCCTGACGATGCGTCGATTCACAGTCGTTTCGCAGTCGTTTCGTTATCCTGCCTATTTATTCACGCCATTCGAACATAACGAATCCCGCTTGCTGCTCAGCCAAAAGGCAAAGCGTGCCGCTACGGGCACGCTTTTTCAGCAGGTGATGCATAAGAGGCGAGCTTCGACGGCGTGAACCGCAACCGCACGCTTACTCAACCGTTTCCGCCTGGCGCAGACGCGGCAGCAACCGGTCGAACTCGCGGCGCACGAGGCCGTAGCATTCGCAGGCGCGCGCTTCGAGGCCCTTGCGGTCGAGCACGCGAATATGGCCGCGGCTGTGATGAATCAGACCTTCGTCGTGCAGCTTGCCGGCGGCTTCGGTAATGCCTTCGCGGCGCACGCCGAGCATATCGGCGATCAGTTGCTGCGTGACGGTGAGGTCGTTCGACGCGACGCGGTCCACTTCGATCAGGAGCCAGCGGCACAGCTGCTTGCTCAGCGAGTGGTGGCGGTTGCACGCAGCCGTCTGCGCGACCTGTGTGAGCAGCGCGTGCATATAGAGCAGCATGAGCCGGCGCAGGAAGTCCGAATGCGCGAACTGCTGCCTGAGGCTTTGCGCGCTCACGCGATAAGCGAAGCCGGCGCACTGGACCTGCACGCGGTTGGGCATCGTTTCGCCGCCCGTGAGCACGGGCACCCCCGTCATGCCTTCGCGGCCTACCGCAGCGATCTCGACCGAACTGCCGTCCTCCATGGTCGAGAGCATCGAGATGATGGCCGTCGTCGGGAAATACACGTGATGAATGCGCTGGCCGGAATCGTAAAGAAGTTGTTCGGTACGCAGATGAACGAGTTCGAGGTGTGGTGCCATCGCTTGCCATTCGTGCGACGGCAGCGCGCCCAGCAGATGGTTGCCGTGTAGGTCGGATTGAAGGGTTAACATGACTGGTCCTCGTGCGAGGCAGCGCGAGCCGCCTCCTGTTTTTGATTCCGTGCGCCGAACTCGTTGTTATCTGCCGTTTCCCGTACGGCTTATGCGTTCGTCGTGCCGGTCCCATAGTCCCGCTTGCGTCCGCCATATCGGTTGTTCGCGTGTGCGCCCGTGTGGCGATCTTCCTTTAGCAGAGTGTGTGCCAGTCGAAGCTAGATTACGTGTGCGTGCGGCTCCACGCGACGTGCTCATGTCGCAGCGCGGCGTAGCGATGCATTTTTTGTTTCAGTTTTGTACGCCGATCTTGCGCACCGCAGCATCGCCTGGTGTTTTTTTAATGGTGCAACGCATTGATTTTATGGGCTTATTTTTCGGAGAAATGCGGGATTCAGAAATGACTCCTCGCTGAAACATCCCCCTCGGGGCGGCCTTGGCAGGCGAGGAAGGCGCCGGCAAAACGAAGTGATTTTGATTCAGTTCTGTTGCACCGCAGCCGTTGCCAGCCAGAAAGCGTTCGACGGTGAAACATCGCGTTGCGCTGGCTCTGCCATATGCCGTCAAGCAGTGTGGGTACGCGTACAGAATGGCTTGGCGAGCTTTGCTCCAATTAGGTTCGTAAAAGGTCCGAAAGGCGCGCGTGAAGTTTCGCGCGAACCTGCCGGGATCGGGCGCAACGTCCGCGAACGTGCCCATAAATATTTCAACGGGGAGTTGCCTGCATGAACCAGGTCGTGACGCCTGCCGGCTTGACCGCCGCTGCCAATGAATGCGAAGTCGCGCTCGTCGTTCAGCCCGTTGTGCTGGCCGGCGGTTCGGGCACGCGGCTCTGGCCGCTTTCGCGCGAGCATTGCCCGAAACAGCTGATTGATCTGCTCGACGGAGAGTCGCTGCTCGAAGCCACCGTGCGGCGGCTCGACGGCGTGTACGCGCAGGGGGGGGCCGCGGTGCGCAAGGCCGCCCCTATCGTGGTGAGCAGCGAGGAGTTGCGCCTCATGACCGTCGACCGGCTCGGCCGCAGCGGCAAGCCCGCACGCGTCGTGCTCGAACCGGTCGCACGCAACACGGCGCCCGCGCTGACCGTGGCGGCACTCGCCGCGCGCGCCGAGCACGGGGCGGCGCTTTCTCGCGATGGCGCCGGCGTCGCGTGCGATAGCGATCCGGTGCTCGTCGCCATGCCGGCCGACCATCTGATCGCCGACCGCGCCGCGTTTGCCGCCGCGCTCGAAGAAGCCGTGAGTTACGCGGTGCGCGGCGCGATCGTCACACTGGGCGTGCCGCCGCAGCGAGCGGAAACCGGCTACGGCTACATCGGTGCGGGCGCGGCGCTCGGCGCAAGCGGAGCGCGCAGCATCGAGCGCTTCGTCGAAAAGCCCAACGCCGAACTTGCCGCGCGCTACGTGGCCTCCGGCGATTACCTCTGGAATAGCGGCATTTTCGTGGCGCGCGCATCGGTATGGCTCGCCGCGATCGCGCATTGCCGGCCGGCCATTGCAGCCCAGTGCGCAGCGGCGTTCGAGGCGGCCGTCGTCGACGCCGACGGCACCGTGCATCTCGATGCGGCGGCGCTTGCCGCGTGCCCGTCGGATTCGATCGACTATGCCGTGATGGAGTCGGTGGGCTCGGACGCACGGCTTGCCGGCGTAGTCGTGCCGCTGATGGCGGGGTGGTCCGACGTGGGCGCATGGGACGCGGTATGGCAGGTGTCCAGCAAGGATGCGAGCGGCAACGTCGCGCGCGGCCGCGTGATTTTCGAAGACGCGACCGACACGTTCGCGCATTCGGACGGACGCCTCGTCGCGTGCGTGGGCGTGCACGGCGTAGTGGTCGTGGAGACGGCCGACGCCGTGCTGGTCGCGGCCAAGGATCGCGTGCAGGACGTCAAAGCGGTCGTAAGCAAGCTCAAGGCGCAGCACAGCGCAGTCGCGCAGCATCACCGGCGCGTGGAGCGGCCGTGGGGCTGCTACGACTCGATCGATCAGGGCGAGCGCTTCCAGGTCAAGCGCATCGTCGTGAAGCCGGGTGGGCGTTTGTCGCTGCAGATGCATCATCACCGCGCCGAGCATTGGACCGTAGTGCGCGGCACGGCTCGCGTCACGCGCGGCGAAGACGTCTTCCTGCTTTCGGAAAACGAGTCGACCTACATTCCGCTTGGCGTGAAGCACCGGCTGGAGAATCCGGGCAAGACGCCGCTCGAGATCATCGAGGTGCAGTCGGGCGGCTATCTCGGCGAGGACGACATCGTACGCTTCGACGATCAATATGGCCGCGTGCAACGTTGAAAGGCGTACTGAACAACCCATTGGGCAGCGCGCTGGAAACCGTACGCGCGAGAAACACACGCGCCGGCATCCCTGCATATGCACAGCCAGGGACTGCCGAATGACGCGGGGAGTTCGATTGAAGTAAGCAGGCGATGCATACACTCGCCTTACAAAAACGGCGCAACGCAGCGCGTTTGCAAAGCACAAGGGCCGCAGCAGCAAGAGTCAACGCGTACGAGACGTTTGCGACGCAAGCATCACGTCAGGAGATATCCTGGCTGGCGAATTATGCAAACTGCATGGCAACGTACCACATAAGTTCGACGACGCACGAGGGCCCACGCAGTAACCGGCAAACAGGGGCGATAACGCCGCATCGGGGGGGGGTAGGGTCATGGAACTGGGGAACAAGGAACGCTCGCTCGTCAGCAAGGTGATGGACGGGTTGATTTCGGGCATCGTCGAGGAGCGGTATGGCGCCGTGCTGCCGCCGCAGGACGTCCTGTCAAAGGAGTTCGACGTGAGCCGCACGGTGATGCGCGAGGCGCTCTCCATGCTGCTCGCGCGTCACATGCTCGATGTGCGGCCGAAGATCGGCACGCGCATCCGGCCCATGCGCGACTGGCGCATGATCGACGAGGACGTCGTGAGCTGGCGCTTTCGCGCGAAGCCCGACAAGACGTTCCTGCGCGATGTGATCGAATTTCGCGGCCTGATCGAGCCGGCCGCTTGCGCGCTCGCGGCCACGCGCGCTTGCGCGGCCGACATTGCCGGCATTCGCGAGGCATTCGAGGCGCTGCGCCATACGAGCACCGACGACCCGGACTTCCAGTCCGCCGACGCGCTCCTGCACACGCGCATTCTTGCCGCGAGCGGGAATCAGTTCTATCAGCAGATGGCGGCGATCATTCGCGGCGCGCTCTCGCTCGTCAATCCGATCCTCAATGCGCGCGATGGCGGCTGGCAGAATGTCGTGGCCGCGCACGAGCGCGTTGTCGAAGCGATCGAGCGCCGGGCGCCGAAAGAAGCGGAAGCGGCCGCGCTAGCGATGATCGAGTACACGGCCGACGAACTCACTCGCGCTCTCGCGCCCGAGGCGCTGGAGCAACGCTAACGCGTTTCGGCCACGCCTTTCGCAGGCTCGCGCTGCCGCGCCCGGTTTTCAGGCGCGCATTGCCGTGCGGCGAGTGTGCCGGTATCGTGCGTGTCTTTGGGCTCGCCGCGCGTGGCGCGGCGGCCTCGGACCTCACAGCCGGAGCACGCAGCACATGAGCGAAACAAAAACGATACGTTGGGGCATCGTCGGCGCGGGCCGCATTGCGCGCCGCTTCGCGCAGGGTGTCGCGCTCGTGCCGGACGCGCGCATCGAAGCGGTCTGGTCGCGGCGCGAGGCGCCGGCGCAAGCGCTCGCCGACACCTGCGGCGCGAGACCATGCGAGAGCCTGGATGCGCTCTTCGCAAGCGGTATCGACGCCGTCTATATCGCCACGATGCAGGACAGTCACGCCCATTACGCCATCGCGGCACTCGAGGCAGGTCTGCCCGTGCTGTGCGAGAAGCCCGCCACGGTGAACGGCGCGCAGCTCGAACGCGTGCTCGACGCAGCGCGGCGCGCCCGGCGCCTCTTCATGGAGGCGATGAAGCCGCCGTTCTATCCCCTCTATCGCAAGTTGCGTGCGCATCTGGCCGCCGATCCGATCGGGCCGGTCGGGCTCGTGCGCGCCGGCTGCTCGGTGGCGAACGTGCCGCCCGACCATCCGTCGTTCTCGTTCGAGCACGCGGGCGGGGCGCTGCTCGACATCGGCGTCTACGAAATGTTTCTCGCCGTCGACTGGCTCGGCGCGCCACGCGAGGTGCAGACGTTCGGGCGCCTCGGCGCGAGCGGCGTGGATACGTTCGCAAGCCTGAACTGCCAGCATGAGCGCGGCATCGCCCAGCTGTTCTGCGGGCTCGATCTGCAT
This sequence comes from Paraburkholderia sp., assembly GCF_035501035.1. Lineage (GTDB taxonomy): Bacteria > Pseudomonadota > Gammaproteobacteria > Burkholderiales > Burkholderiaceae > Paraburkholderia. The sequence goes on along the minus strand of NZ_DATJWR010000173.1, from coordinate 59,837 downwards.
GGCCATGGCGACGCGCTGCTGGCGGGGCCGCTGGGCCACGTGACGATTCATGCGAACTGGTGGAATCCGGCGCGCGCGACGGTGCGCTATGTCGACGGCCGCGTCGTCGAACTCGACGAGCCGTTCGAGGGCGGCGGCCTGAACTACGAGACTGCGCACTTTTGCGAGCTGCTGCGCGCGGGCGCACTGGAGAGCCCGGTGATGGCGCACGACACGTCGCGTTACATGCTGAAGATGGCCGACGCCGCACGCGCGGCGCTCGGACTGCGCTTTCCCTGCGAGTGAGTGAGCGCAGCATGACCCGCGCGTGCGGGCCGTGTGCGCAGGCTCGGCGTTTCAGTGACGCGTGGGCAGCGCGAGGCGCTTTTCGTACCAGCGCTGCACCCACTCGAGGACCTGGCAGAGCACCCAGTAGATGGCGGCCGCCGCGAGGTAAAGCGGCAGCGGCTGATACGTCGAAGCGATAATTTCCTGCGCACTGCGCAGGAGCTCCGTCACGGTGATGACCGAGACGAGCGACGTGTCCTTGATGAGGCTGATGAGGCTGTTCGAGAGGCTCGGCACGGCGATGCGCAGCGCCTGCGGCGCGATCACGTAGCGCAGCGTCTGGCGCCTCGAGAGGCCAAGGCTATACGCCGCGAGCCACTGGCCGCGATGGATGCCGAGAATCGCGCCGCGCATGCTCTCCGAAAGGTAGGCGGCGACGTTCGCGGAAAGCGCGATCACGCCGGCAGGCGTCGGATCGAGCGAGATGCCGATGCTCGGCAATCCGTAATAAACCACGAAGATCTGCACGAGCAGCGGCGTGCCGCGCATCAGGCTCACGTACACGCGCGCGATGAACACGAGCGCGCGATTCGAGCTGATGCCCATGAGCGCGAGCACGGCGCCGCCGATGAGCCCGAAGATCATCGAAAGGACGGCGAACTTGACCGTCAGCACCGCGCCCTGTGCGAGCACCGGTAGCGACTGGATGATGAGCGTATAGATGGGCATGGGCTTGGGTAACGAGGTGAAGTGTCGCGAGGCAGCGCGGGCACACATATGCGAAGGGCGGCATCGTGCGATGCCGCCCCACGCCTTAACCGGGCTGCGCGGTGATCAGGATCATTGCGTGATCGGCTTGGTCACGTCGATGCCGAACCATTTTTCCGAGATCTTCGTGAAGGTGCCGTCGGCCTCCAGCTGGGTCATGGCGTCGTCGATGGCCTTGGCGAACTTCGGATTGCCCTTCCTGAACGGGATGGCCGACGGGTTGCCGTTGCCGACGGTCGCGCCGGTGCGCAGCGGCAGTTGCGAGTTCTTCAGCAGGTAGGCGAGCATCAGGCGGTCGTTGAGCGCCGCGTCGAGCCGGCCCGCGGCGAGGTCGCGCAGATACTCGGGCGCGCCCGGATACGTCTTCACGTCGATGCCCGGGACCGACTTGGCCATGTCCATGTAGTTGGTGCCGAGCCCGACGCCGAGCTTCTTGCCCTTCAGGTCTTCGAGCGTCTTGAACTCGCGCGTGTCGTCCTTGCGCTGGATGAGTTGCGCGGCCGAGTACGTGTACGCGGGCGAGAAGTCGAGCACCGCCTTGCGCTGGTCGGTCACGCCGACCTGGTTCACGATCACGTCGAACTTGCCGGCCTGGAGGCCCGCGATGATGCCGCTCCACTCGGTTGTGACGAACTCGGGCCTCACGCCGAGCTTCACGGCGACTGCCTTGGCGATGTCGACGTCGTAGCCGACCAGCTCGCCGTTGGGCGCCTTCGAGTTGAACGGCGGGAACGTGCCTTCGAGACCGATGCGCAGCGTGCCGCGTGCCTTCACCTGGTCAAGCAGGTCATCGGCGTGGGCGCTGGCCGTGACGAACGATGCGCCGACGAGCGCGAGCGCGAAGAGTTTTTTCAGCAAGCCGGATTTCATGTTTTCCTCTTGTTCTACAGCGATGTTCTGCGTTGTTGCTGTGCGATGTTGCGTCAATTCCCGTGCTAGTGCACGGCGTTTCCTCCGACGCGCCGCGACTAGCCTGCCACTATAGCTTCAGGCGCGGCCCGAGGCCAGCGCCCGCGCGCATTCGGCGACCAGCGCCGGGCCGCGGTAGATGAATCCCGTATAGAGCTGCACGAGCGAGGCGCCCGCGGCGATCTTTTCGCGCGCGTCGTCGCCCGAGAAAATGCCGCCCACGCCGATGATCGGCACCTGGTCGCCCAGCTCGGCGCGCAGCTTGCGGATCACGTTATTCGAAGCGTCGAACACGGGGCGCCCCGAAAGGCCGCCTGCTTCGTTCGCGTTGGGCAGGCCTTCCACGGCGGCGCGCGAGAGCGTGGTGTTGGTCGCGATCACGCCTTCGATCTTGTGGCGCAGCAGCGTGTCGGCGATCTCCTTGATTTGCTCGTCGTCGAGGTCCGGTGCGATCTTCAGCGCGAGCGGCACGAGCTTGCCGTGCAGGTCGGCGAGACGCTGCTGCTTGTCCTTGAGCGCGGCGAGCAGGGCGTCGAGTTCGCCCGCGCCCTGCAACTGGCGCAGGTTTTTCGTATTCGGCGACGAGATGTTGATCGTCACATAGCTCGCGAACGGATACACGCGCTCGAGGCAGAAGAGATAGTCCTCGGCGGCGCGCTCGATGGGCGTGTCGGCGTTCTTGCCGATGTTCAGGCCGAGAATGCCGCGATAGCGCGCGGCCTGCACGTTCTTCACGAACTGCTCGACGCCGTGATTGTTGAACCCCATCCGGTTGATGATGCCGCCCGCCTGCGGCAGACGGAAGATGCGCGGGCGCGGATTGCCCGACTGCGGGCGCGGCGTCACGGTGCCCACTTCGATGAAGCCGAAGCCGAGCGCGGCGAACCCGTCGATCGCGGCGCCTTCCTTGTCGAGCCCGGCGGCGAGGCCCACGGGATTGCGGAAGGTGAGCCCCATGACGGTGCGCGGCGAATCGGGCACGCGCGGCGCGAGCAGGCCCGCCATGCCGGTGCGGCCTGCTGCGCCGATGGCGCGCAGGGTGAGGTGATGGACGTCTTCGGCGTCCATGCGGAAAAGCACGTCGCGGACGAACGGATAAAGGGTGCTGAACACGGGGAAAAGGCGCGTGCGCCAGAAAATGGGAACCCGCTATTTTAGCGGTAACGCGGGCCCTGGGCGACGCGCCACACGTTCAGGCTTCGGGCGTGAGGGTTGACCATGCGCCGTCGAAGAGGCCCTCGAGCGGCTGGAAACGCGCCTTGTACGCCATCTTCGGGCTCTCGCGGATCCAGTAGCCGAGATAGACGTAAGGCAGGTGAAGGCTGCGTGCCTGCTCGATCTGCCAGAGGATGTTGTAGGTGCCGTAGCTCGTGTGCGGCGTTTCGGGGTCGAAGAACGTATAGACCGAGGAGAGTCCGTCGCCGAGGATGTCGATCATGCTCACCATGCAAAGCGTGCCGGGCTCGTCGGGATGCGCGGGATCGGGTTCGCGGAATTCGACGAGGCGCGAATTGATCCGGCTTTGCAGCAGGAACTGCTCGTACTGGTCGCGGCTGTCGCGGTCCATGCCGCCGCCCGCGTGGCGCGCGGACTGGTAGCGCATGTAAAGCGCGTAGTGCGCTTCGTCGTAATGCAGCGGAGCGACCGTCGCGACGAGCTCGCCATGGCGCTTCCATGCGCGACGCTGCGTGCGGTTCGGCGCGAAGCGCTCGACCGGCACGCGCACCGGCACACAGGCGCGGCAGCCGTCGCAGTAGGGGCGATAGGTGAACACGCCGGAGCGCCGGAAGCCGGCCTTCACGAGATCGGTATAGACGTCGGAATTGATGAGATGGCTGGGCGTCGCCACCTGCGAGCGCGCGATGCGCCCCTCAAGGTAGCTGCAGGGATAGGGCGCCGTTGCATAGAATTGCAGCGCGGAAAGCGGTGAAAGCGGCAGCTCGTTTGGATGCGTCACGTTGGCAGCTCTCGTAGCAGTTCGGATCGTCGCGTGCCGTTCGCATGGCGTACCCGGGCCTGGCGCGCGTGTCTCGCCAGGCTTGCGCGGCGTGCCGCGTACGGCGTGGGGGCGGCGACGGGTTCTGTCTTCAGTCTAACATCGACGCCAGGCATGTTTCCATCGAATTGCGCAGGCTGTCGCCGGCGCACACGGGTGCATGCCGGATGCGTGCTGGATGTGTGCCGTAAGCGGCCTCCTCGCGGGCTTCGCGCCCGCTGTTCGTGTCAGTTTTTCGTGCCGCTTGTTCGTAGCGTTCAAGCAGCTGGTAGCACTTCGCTGCGCGTATCCCGGCCGCCGAGCAGCTCGGCGAGCACCGCCTTGTCGAACTGCCAGGGAATGGGCGCCGCGTTCACGTGCGTGCGCACATGTGTGATGAACGACTTGCGCGAGATTTCGCGCCCGCCGAGCGAGGCCAGATGCGTGGTGTTCTGCTGGCAGTCGATCAGCTCGACGCCGTGGCGGCGCAGATGCGCCACAAGCGCCGCGAGTGCGATCTTCGAGGCGTCGGTGACGGAGGCGAACATCGATTCGCCGAAGAACATCGTGCCGAGCGAAACGCCGTAGAGCCCGCCCACGCGTTCGCCGTCGAGCCAGGCTTCGATGCTGTGCGCGTCGCCCACGCGGTGCAGCGTGGAGTAGGCGTCGATCACGTCGGCGGTGATCCAGGTGCCGCGCTGGCCACGGCGCGGCGCGCTTGCGCACGCGCGCATGACGGCGGCGAAATTGTCGTCGACGCGAATCTCCCACGCATCCTCGCGCAGTACGCGCTTGAGCGTTTTCTTCAGGGAGGGCGACACCTTGAACTCATCGGGGCGCAGGATCATGCGCGGATCGGGGCTCCACCAGAGCACCGGCTGGCCGTCGGAGTACCACGGGAAGATGCCGCGGCGGTAGGCGTCGAGCAGGCGCGAGGGCAGCAGGTCCGCGCTGGCGGCGAGCAGGCCCGGCGCGCCGCTCGACGCGCCGAGCGCGCGCTCGACGGTGGGAAACGGGTCGTCGGGCGAAAGCCAGGGGACCATCGTGCAGGTACTGTCAGCCGTCGCGCAGCGAGCGCAGGACGTCGCCGGTGTGCAGCCCGTAGCTGCCCGACTGGCGATCGGCGAAGAAGAAGCGCAGGGTCTGGCCGACCGTGGGGAACGCAATGTCGTCCCACGGGATCTCGTGCTCTTCGAAGAGCCGCACTTCGAGGCTCTCCTCGCCGGCTTCGATTTCGATGTCGAGCAGGCGCGCGAGATAGAACAAATGCACCTGGTGCACGCGCGGCACGTTCAGGAGCGAAAAAAGGTTCTGCACCTCGACGCGCGCGCCGGCCTCTTCAAGCGTTTCTCGCGCCGCGGCTTCGGCGGTCGTCTCGCCCATTTCCATGAAGCCGGCGGGCAGCGTCCAGTAGCCGTAGCGCGGCTCGATTGCGCGGCGGCACAGCAGCACCTTGTCTTCCCAGACAGGAACCGTGCCGACCACGTTGCGCGGATTCTGGTAGTGGATGGTGCCGCAGTGCGAGCAGACGTAGCGTTCGCGATTGTCGCCGGGCGGAATGAGCAGGCTGACCGCCTGACCGCAAGTCGAACAGAATTTCATGGGCACGATAGGGGGATGGGTGATGCGAGTTTATCACCGCTGCGGGGGCTGCCGGGGTGCAGCCGTGAGGTGGGCGCGGGGGAACGCGAGGGCGGGCGCTTTGCTCGCCGAATTGTTTGCCGGATCGCTTGTTTTTATCTGTGTTCTGCCTGCCTGCGTTCGCCGGAGTTCGCCGTTTTCCCGGTGCCCGAAATGAGCAAGGCGGTAAACGGAAAAAGGGTTACAGGCCGATGACCTGTAACCCTTTCGAATTCTGCTGGTTGCGGGGGTAGGATTTGAACCTACGACCTTCGGGTTATGAGCCCGACGAGCTGCCAGACTGCTCCACCCCGCGTCCGTCGAAGAAAAGATTATATGACAGTTTGCGCCGCGGCGCAACAATAAATAACGGCCGCCTTTCCGCGCGTTTGCAGAACGATTGCAGGACGCGGGTAAGACGGACTCTGCAGACGCCAGGATAGAATCGGGGCTCGGTCGGCGCCGGGGGTAACGTGCGCGCCGGCGCATCTCGCCTTTCTCGTGCGCAACGCGCTTCTCAGCTTCATTTCTCATGCCTCGTTCATGGACATCGCCCTCGATCTGCAATCGATAGCCGCGCAGGAACATGCGCTGGTGTTTCCCCGTTTCGACGCCGATCGCGCCTGGCAACTCGGCTCGCACCTGTATGAACTTGCGCGCTCCCGCTCGCTCGCGATCGCCATCGACGTGCGTACCTTCGGCCAGCCGCTCTTCTACTGCGCGCTCGACGGCACCACGCCCGACAACGCCGACTGGGTGCGCCGCAAGGCACGCGTGGTCGAGCACTTTCGCCGCAGCTCCTATGCGATCGGCCTGCGCATCCAGCAGACAGGCACGACGCTCGCCGAAAAGCATGGACTATCCGTCGCCGACTTCGCGCCGCACGGCGGCTCGTTTCCGCTCACCGTGGCGGGGGCGGGCGTGATCGGCTCCGTCACGGTCTCGGGCCTGCCGCAGCGCAACGATCACGAGCTGGTCGTCGAAGCGCTGTGCGCGCAACTCGGCGCCGACTACGCCCAGCTCGCGCTCGCCAGGGCCTGACGCGATGCGGTTCTCTCCCTGGACCTGGCTCGCCATCTCGATCGTCGCGGAAGTCATCGCCACCTCTGCGCTGCGCGCGTCAGACGGCTTCACTCGGCTCGCGCCCTCGGCGATCGTCGTCGCGGGTTATGGGGTCGCGTTCTATGGCCTCTCACTTACGTTGCGCAGCTTGCCGGTGGGCGTTGTCTATGCGGTGTGGTCCGGCGCCGGTATCGTGCTCATCACGCTCGTCGCGATGGCGCTTTATCGCCAGGTGCCCGATCTTCCGGCTGTGCTTGGGCTCGGCCTCATCGTGAGCGGAGTGGTCGTGCTCAATCTGTTCTCGAAGATGCAGGCGCATTGAAATGAGGCCGGGCAGCCTCGCGTTCAGCACTCGGGCGCCACGATGCGGATGCCTGCGGCCGCCACGGCCTCGCGGCTGCGCTCGCCCTGGACCGTGGCCGCGTCCTCCCACAGGCTGATCGCACGCGCAACGTCGATGTCGTGCTCCTGCGCGTAGCGGAACCAGCGGCTCGCCGCCTGTTGTTCGGAAATCTCGTGCTCGCCTGCGAAGTATCGGCCGTTCAGTGTCGGGGTCATCGATCTATTGAGTGAGTGAATGGGCGGTGGACGGCGCGAGCCGCTTTCGTGCATCCGCATCGTCATCCTTGCGTGGTGCCACGCTGGCCGCGCCGGCCACGTTGGCGCCGACTCTCGCGCATCGCGCGTAAGATACCCGGCTACCGCCGTGTGCCGCGTCGTCCGCCGGTGGCAGTGCCTATCCGCTGAATATCGCCAATGGGGCAGGACATGATTATCCGCTTTCCCGCCGATGCGGCGCACTACCACGACTCCAATCTGACCGTGGTGTTTCCCGCACTCGTCGACGGCACGCGCGTTCCGTGCGCGATTTCCGTCGAGGCGCTCGAAGATCATTTTGGCGCTCTGCCCGCGAATCGCGATGCGTGGATGCAGGCGTTCGACGCGGGCCGTCCGCGCATCGAGGCCGTGGCCCGCGCGCATCTCGAGCTCAGCAATGGCTCGCCGGTGCTGCTCAAGAGCGGCCATTTCCCGCCGGGGCGTCTCTCCTCGTAGCGCGCAGGCGCGCCGGTCCCGGCGTCATCGGATTTTTCGGTTGCCGCCTCCGACGACGCAACCGACAATCGCCGCCATGGCCACAACCGAACGCAAAATCCGCGAAACACAGGCGCGCACGCTTAGCCAGCGCGAGCGCATTCTCGATGCTGCAAGCCGCATCGTCGTCCGCGAAGGCTTCGCCGCGCTTTCGATGCGCAAGCTCGCCGATGCGATCGGCTATTCGCCCGCTTCGCTCTACCTGTACTTCGAAGGCCGTGACGAAATTGCCGAGGCGCTCGGCCGCGAAGGCTATATGCAACTGCTCGCGCATCTCGAGCCATACGCGCAGGAAGCCGATGCGCGCGAGCGACTTCACGCGCTAGCACACGCGTACGTGGCGTTCGGTTGTGGGCATCCGCAGACTTACGAGCTGATTTTCATGGCTCGCAAGGGCCGCTCGGGGCAGGTGGGGCCGCCTGAGCGCCGTGCGCGCGGCACCGCTGGCGTGCCGGATGCGCCGCACGAGCACGCCGACGATGCCTGCGGCGTACAACTCTTCGCGGCCACGCTGTCAGAGCTGACACTGGCGAGCGGCGCGCGCGCCGACTGCGCGCTGCTTGCACAGGCGCTGCTCGCAACGCTGCACGGCGCAGTGATGCTTACGCTCGCGCGTGCCGACTTCGCCACTGCCGCGCCCGGTCCGGTGATCGACGCCGCGCTCGATGCCTGGTTCGGTACGCGTGCCGCTCCGGGCGCGCCGCGGGCGGCGAAAACACCCGACGCGACACCGTGAAAGCCTCGCATGGTCCCGTGCAAAGCCGCGTTTCCCATCGTTAAGTCTTGCCAATCGCCATGTCACACGAAGCTACCGCAAGCCCAGCCAGTTCCGAAGCCGACCCGCACGTACTCACACGGGTAGCGAACGGCATCGGCTATATCGAACTCGAGCGCCCGCAGGCGCTCAATGCGCTCACCACTGCCATGGTCCGCACGATGCAGGCGGCGCTCGATCGCTGGCGCGACGAGCGCGGCGTGCTCGCGGTGATCGTGGGCACGCGCCACGCTCGCGCGTTCTGCGCGGGTGGAGACATCCGCTTTCTCTACGAGTCGTATCGCACGGGCGAGCAGGCCGCGCTCGATACCTTCTTCACCGACGAATATCGCCTCAATCACACGATCTTCGCGTACCCGAAGCCGTATATCGCGTTGCTGAATGGTGTGGTCATGGGCGGCGGCATGGGCATTTCGCAGGGCGCGCATCGCACGGGCGGGCTGCGGCTCGTCTGCGCGAGCACGCGCATGGCGATGCCCGAAACGCGCATCGGCCTCTTTCCGGATGTGGGCATGGGCTGGTTTCTCGCGCGCACGCCAGGTGCGATCGGCCGCTATCTTGCGGTGACGGGCGAGACCCTCGACGCGGCGAGCGCGCTCTATGCCGGGCTCGCCGATGTGTCGCTCGACGAGGCCGCCTGGCCCGAGCTGCTCGATGCGCTCGAGACCGAGCCGTTCGCCTCGGGGGCAGAGGTGGTCGCGCGCATCCGGCGCGCGGCGTTGAGCGCGCACGAGTCTCGGCGTCTTGCCGAAGCCTCTTCACTGGCGGCCACTCGCGTCTGGATCGACCGGCATTTCTCGCTCGCTGACGTGCCGGCCATACTGGCATCGCTCGAAGCCACCCAGCGCGCGGGCGAGGACGCCGAAGCCGATTGGGCCGAGCAGACCGTGGGCGTGTTGCGCGAGCGCTCGCCGCTCTCGATGGCGGTGTCGCTCGAAGTGGTGTCGCGTGCCGAGGGGACGATGGCCGAGTGTCTGCGCCGCGACCTCGACCTCACGCGCTCGAGTTTCGCAATCGGCGACGTGATGGAAGGCATCCGCGCGCGCATCATCGACAAGGACAATCATCCGCACTGGCGCTTCGTGCGTGTCGAGGACGTGCGCCCGGAAGAGGTCGAGCGAATGTTCGCGAGCCCCTGGAGCCCGGCGCAGCATCCGCTGCGCGAGCTGGTTGGCTGAGCCGGCGAGGGAGGGGGAGGAACGAAAGGCGGGAAAACGCAGGGGGAAAACGCAGCGGGATAACGCGCGCCGCGCATCGCGCGCGGCGCAAGGGCTACGTCAGTCTTCTGGCGTCTCGCTCATGAATGCGCGCATGAAGACGAGCGCGCCCCAGCCCCACATCGCATTCGAGGCGAAGGCCGTTGCGAGCCGCGGCAGCATGTTGCCGCTCGGCCAGATGCCGCGCAGCGGATCGACCACGAATACCATCGCGGCGGTCAGGACGAGGCCGCCGAACACGAATGCCTGAACCCACGGCGCGGGCCGCGAAGGCGACACGCGCAGCAGCCACGCCATCAGCACGGCCCAGATGGCGCTCCAGATTGCGTTCACGAGGAACTCGGGCAGCCCGAGCGGCAGGAACGGCTCCGTCGAAAAGCCGGTCACGTCGATGACCTGCGCGGCGTGCAGGAGCGCGAGCGTCGCTTCGCGAAAGAAGAGTGACGCGAGAAAGCCGGAAACGAACGGCAGAATCAGTTTTTGCATGTAATCGTGCGAGGGATTGCGTGGCTTGGGCGCGCTTCGCGCGCGGGCGCGCCGGTGTTTTTGTGGGTGCGTGCGCCATTATATCGGCGCGCGGTGCGGCAAGGCGCACCGTATGCTAAAGCGTCGGGCAAAGCACGAAAGTGGAAAACCTAAGCTCAAAAAAATCGTTTTAAAGGGCGAGGCCCATCCCTAGACTGGTTCCCCATGGAGACGGCGCCGCCGTCGCCGGCCGCCGCGCGACGTGCACGGGGAACGCGCGGGCGCATGCCGTCAATCGACGAATTTCTTTGAACCCTGCCATGAGCGGCGCGCTCGCTTGCGCGGCCCGCTCGTGCGCCTTTGCGCGCGCAGCATGGCGGCATCCCCTCTTCCAGATTTACGAATAGCAGGCAGGAGCAACGCATGAATGTGTTCTGGTTCATCCCGACTCACGGCGACAGCCGGTATCTGGGCACAACGCAGGGCGCGCGCGCCGCGGACCTCGCGTACTTCCAGCAGATCGCCGTCGCCGCCGATACGCTCGGCTACGAGGGCGTTCTGCTGCCCACGGGCCGCTCGTGCGAGGACGCCTGGGTCGTGGCCTCGAGCCTGATTGCCGCCACGCGGCGCCTGAAATTTCTCGTGGCGGTCCGCCCGGGGCTTTCTTCGCCGGGACTTTCCGCGCGCATGGCCGCGACTTTCGACCGGCTTTCCAACGGGCGCCTGCTCATCAACGTCGTGACGGGCGGCGACGCGGCAGAGCTCGAAGGCGATGGTCTCTTCGTCGATCACGACACGCGCTACGAGATCACCGACGAGTTCCTGCACATCTGGCGCAAGCTGCTTGCCGCTTCGCATACGAACGAGGCGATCGACTTCGAAGGTCAGCATCTGCGCTCGGTCGGCGGCAAGGCGCTCTATCCGCCGGTGCAGCGCCCGCATCCGCCGCTGTGGTTCGGCGGTTCGTCGCCGGCTGCGCATGCGATGGCGGGCGAGCACATCGACACCTATCTGACCTGGGGCGAGCCGCCCGAAGCCGTTGCGCGAAAGATCGCCGACATACGCGCGCGTGCAGCGGAGCATGGCCGCACGATCCGCTTTGGCATTCGCCTGCATGTAATCGTGCGTGAGACCGAAGAAGAGGCGTGGGCCGCCGCCGACCAGCTCATCAGCCATCTCGACGACGACACGGTCGCTCGCGCCCAGGCCGCATTCGGCAAGATGGATTCGGAAGGGCAGCGACGCATGGCGGCGCTGCACGGCGGCAAGCGTGGCACGCGCAAGGACCTCGAGGTGTATCCGAACCTGTGGGCGGGCGTGGGCCTCGTGCGCGGGGGGGCGGGCACGGCACTCGTCGGCAGTCCGGAGCAAGTGGCTGCGCGCATGAAGGAGTATGCGGAGCTCGGCATCGAGACGTTCATTCTTTCCGGCTATCCGAATCTGGAGGAATCCTATCGATTTGCGGAACTCGTGTTTCCGCTGCTGCCGGGCCGAGCCGCGAAGGGCGTGGGCGGCCCGCTTTCGGGTCCGTTTGGCGAGGTGGTCGGCAATCACTATCTGCCGAAGGTGAGCCAGAGCTGATGCGGCGCGCGCGAACGAAGCACGAATCATGGAGGATGCAACGATGACGCAATCTGCAGTAACGGCTGCGCCCGCGCGCGGCGCAGCCAGCGCCGGCGACGCACCGCGCTCCGTACGCGCCGCGCAGGCGTTCACACGCGCGAGCTGGCGGCGCCTCGTGCCCTGGCTCGTGCCGTTGGCGATTCTCTTGATCTGGGAAGTTGCGGCGAAGAGCGGCGTGCTTTCGACCCGCGTGATGCCCGAGCCGCTCGCCGTGCTGCGAGCCGCATGGTCGCTGATCGAATCGGGTGAAATGTGGCAGGACGTGCGTGTGAGCACCTGGCGCGCGCTCTCGGGGTTCGCGATCGGCGGCGGCATCGGGCTCGTCCTGGGGCTTGCCACGGGGCTTTTCAAGCCCATCGAAACCGCGCTCGATTCGACGGTGCAGATGGTGCGCAACATTCCGGCGCTCGCGATGATTCCGCTCGTGATCCTCTGGTTCGGCATCGGCGAGGAGGCGAAAGTGTTTCTCGTTGCGCTCGGCGTGTTCTTCCCGATGTACGTGAACACGTTCCACGGCATACGCTCGGTCGACGCCAGTCTCGTCGAAATGGCGCGCAGCTATGGACTAAAGGGCTTCGCCCTTTATCGCGAAGTGATTTTGCCGGGGGCGTTGCCGTCGATTCTCGTCGGCGTGCGCTTCGCACTCGGCTTGATGTGGGTGACGCTGATCGTCGCCGAAACGATCTCGGCGCAGTCGGGCATCGGCTACATGACGATGAATGCGCGCGAGTTCCTGCAAACCGATGTGGTGGTCGTTGGCATTCTGCTCTATGCGGCGCTCGGCAAGCTCGCCGACTGGCTCGCGAAGTGGCTCGAACGCGTCGCGCTGCGCTGGCACCCCGCATATCAACGGGAGGGCGACGCATGAGCACGAGCCAACTGGCACCGAATTACCGCACGGGACGGGACGGTTTCGCGTCCACGCGTGTGCGAGAACGCAGCGAAAAGGTTCATGCTGCGCACGATGGCGCGGCGCTACGCACGGACCCGCGCGCAAGGGACGCGGCAGTCGAGCTGCGCGGCGTGGGCAAGCGCTACGGCGAACGCACCGTGTTGAGCGGCTTCGACCTCGCGATCGAGCGCGGCAGTTTCGTCTCGATCGTCGGGCGCAGCGGTTGCGGCAAGTCCACGTTGCTGCGCCTGATCGCGGGCCTCGAAACGCCGGACGAGGGCGCCGTCGAATGGCGCGGCGCGGGCGGGACGGCGCTCGATACACGCATCATGTTTCAGGATGCGCGGCTCCTGCCCTGGAAGACCGTGCTGCAGAACGTGATGCTCGGCCTTGGGCGCGGCGCACGCGAGGACGCGCGTGCGGTGCTCGATGAGGTGGGCCTGCTCGCGCGCGCCGACGAATGGCCCGCGCGCCTCTCGGGCGGCCAGCGGCAGCGCGTGGCGCTGGCGCGTGCGCTCGTGCACCGGCCAAGCCTGTTGCTGCTCGACGAACCGCTTGGGGCACTCGATGCGCTCACGCGCATTGAAATGCACGCGCTGATCGAGCGTCTGTGGCGCGAACATCGCTTCACGGCGCTGCTTGTCACGCACGACGTGCACGAAGCCGTTGCGCTCGCCGACCGCATTCTGCTCGTCGAGGCGGGGCACATCGCGCTCGACCAGCCGGTGCCGCTCGAGCGCCCGCGTGCGCGCGTGGATGCGCGTTTCGCCGCGCTCGAAGAACGCGTGCTTCAGCGCGTGCTCGGCAGTGGCGCGCAGCACGCCGGCGAGCGGCCCGTGGCTGCGATAGCCTGAGTTATTCATCAGTAATCCTCTATTTCCTGCCTGAATTCGCGGAGCCGAAGTCATGACCATTACCGCCATCAACGTGCGCAACCAGTTTCGCGGCAAGATCAAGGAGATCATTCGCGGACCCGTCGTTTCCGAGGTCGACGTCGATACGTCGTTCGGCATCGTCACCTCGGTGATTACCACGCGCTCGGTCGACGAGCTGGAGCTCAAGGTGGGCTCGGAAGTGGTTGCACTCGTGAAGTCGACCGAGGTGTCGATCGCGCGTTTGTGACGGGATCCCGCGCGCCGGAGTCGCTCGCGCATCGTGCAAGAGGGAAGTGCTACGATGGACCGTCGTAAGACGACGGAGAGGCGATCATGGAGCCGAAGGGCATCGACATGGGCGACTACCAGGAGCGCTACAAGGACTACGACATCGAAGTCGCGGTCGAGCAGGTGCTCACGGGCGTGAAGGCGCACTATCGTGTGCGGCAGGGCGAAGCCGTTGTGGCGGACTGGCAGCTCGTGCATATCACGCGCCTTTGGTGCACCGAGCACGCCGCCGCCGAAGCGGGCTTCGAAGCGGCGCGTGCGTGGGTTGATTCGCGGGGAGCGCAAACGCGCTAGCGTTTGCCTCCTTGCACGTTCGCGGAGGGCGACAGTCTGGATCGGCGCTGTGCATCGGCGAATATTTCGCGCAGTTGTTGCCGCTCGGCGCTGGTCAGGTGCGCGGCTGCTGCCGGCATCGTGAGCACCAGTTGCAGTGTCAGGTTCCCGCGTGCGCCGTTACGGTCCGAGAGCCCAAGCCCAGGCAAGCGGATTGGCGTACCGGAATTCGCGTTTGCTGGAATCTTCACTTCGAGTGTGCGGCCCAGGACGTTCGCTTCGACGTTGCCGCCCAGCATGGCCGTCACGAAGTCGACTGGAAGCTCACAGGCGAGATCGAGCCCGTTGCGCGTGAAGGCCGAGCCGCAGACGATCGAGACAGAGAAAATCGCGTCGCCTGGCGGGCCGCCGTTCACGCCGGGATGGCCGCCGCCTGGGACGGCGAGGCGCTGGCCGTCCCAGGCGCCGCAGGGAATCTCAACGATTTGTGACTTTCGCCAGGTCCTCACGCCGCTGCCGAGACACGTCTCGCAATGCACTGCGCCGCCTTCCTGCTGGCAGGCATGGCACGGACCTTTCACTGGGTAGTGGGCCTCGACGCCGCCGCCATTGATGGCCAGTTCGAGCGGCACGAAGAGTTCGACCAGGCAGTTCGCGCCGCGCAAGGGGAAAGACGTGCGGCGTTCGCGCGGCGAGGGTTCCTCGGAGGGGCTCTTGTTCGCCGGCGCGGCAGGGTTGGCTGACGGCGCTGCGCGCTTGCCGGTCAGAATCTCGAACGCTTCCTGAATGAGCTTGAAGACCGGCTCGACCGCCGCTTCGCGCCCCTTGTTGCGATCGGGGTGGTACTTCGCGCGCAATCGCCGGTAGGCGCGCTTGATTTCCGCTGGCGACGCCGTGCCCGGCAGCTTCAGCCGTTTGTAGTATTCCTCGAAGCTCAAGCGCGTTTCCTGGTGTTTCTGGCAGTGACGTGCAGCGCGCACAGCGACGCGTTCCGCGTTTCGGCTCCGTTCCGAACGGCCGCATGCAGACGCAAAAAAGCCCGCAACCAGTGCGGGCTCATTTTTCGACTGCTGAATTCTTTGGGGTGGCTGATGGGACTCGAACCCACGACAACAGGAATCACAATCCTGGACTCTACCAACTGAGCTACAGCCACCGCTGTTTTCCCGATCAGCGCTGCTTTGAAGGCGGCGTCAATCAAGAAGCAAGATTATATACATACCAAAGCAGACTTGCCTAGCCCTTTATCCAAGAATTTCATCCGGAACACGCAGATGTTCGCGGGCTTCTTCGAAGATGGCCAGATCGGCTTTCGCGAGCTTGCGGCTGTCCGAGAGCACGCGGCGCCAGCCACGCGCGCCGGCCACGCCGCGGTACAGGCCCAACGCATGCCGTGTGATCGCACCCAGGTACGTGCCGCGCGCGATCTCACTCGCGCAGTACGCCAGGAGCCGGGCTTCTACCTCGTCGCGGATGAGCGGCGCATCGGTTGCACCGTAGAAGCGCGCGTCGACGTCGGCGAGCACGTAGGGGTTGTGATAGGCCTCGCGGCCGAGCATCACGCCATCGACGTGCTGCAAATGCTGTTCGACTTCATCGAGCGTCTTGATGCCGCCGTTGATGATGATCTCGAGCTGCGGGAAGTCGCGCTTGAGCTGGTACGCGTAGTCGTGCTTCAGCGGGGGGATCTCGCGGTTTTCCTTCGGGCTCAACCCCTTCAGGATGGCATTGCGCGCATGGACGATGAAGACGTCGCAGCCCGCTTCGGCAATCGTGCCGACGAAATCGCGCACGAACGCATAGTCCTCCACCGCGTCGACGCCAATGCGGTGCTTCACCGTGACCGGCACCGAAACGACGTCGCGCATCGCCTTCACGCAGTCCGCCACGAGTTGCGGCTCCTTCATCAGGCACGCGCCGAAAGCGCCGCGCTGCACGCGCTCGGAGGGGCACCCGCAGTTGAGGTTGATTTCGTCGTAGCCCCATTGCTCGCCAAGCTTCGCCGCGCGCGCGAGGTCTTCGGGCTCGCTGCCGCCGAGCTGCAGCGCCACCGGCGCCTCGGCTGGCGTAAAGGCGAGGTGGCGCGGAACGTCGCCGTGGAGCAGGGCGCCCGTCGTCACCATCTCCGTATACAGCCACGTGTGCCGGGAGATGAATCGATGCAGCGAGCGGCAGTGGCGATCGGTCCAGTCCATCATCGGCGCGACGGAAACGCGTCGAGGGCTGGCTTGACGGTTGGCAGACATGGCAATAGGAGGCGGCTGACGTGGATCAACCTTGCATTCTAGCGCAT
This sequence comes from Paraburkholderia sp., assembly GCF_035501035.1. Classification (GTDB taxonomy): domain Bacteria; phylum Pseudomonadota; class Gammaproteobacteria; order Burkholderiales; family Burkholderiaceae; genus Paraburkholderia. The sequence goes on along the minus strand of NZ_DATJWR010000173.1, from coordinate 43,443 downwards.
ACGGGCCTAGCCGCTCCTGCCCTTTGCGCGCTGCGCCAATTTGCCGGTTGCACCGCGGGAAGCGCTTCCAGAGAACCTTTTGCGCGCCAAAGACCCTCCCGGCATTATGTGATCCACGATGGATTTTGTGCGATGCGCAAATTTTTTCGGGTGCTTTTTTAGGGTCTGTACGTCGCTCAGCCCCGCCAGGATTGCCTGACGAGATTGTTTCCGAATGCAGAATAGTAAATTCGGATTATCGCGATTATTTTCTGATAGTAGGTGTATACACTAGGTCTCGTTGACGCAGCTCATGGGCAAAGACCTCCCAGGCGCGGCGCCATCCCGATCCGCAACTGAACCTGATATTGGAGTCCACCATGAAGACCAAACTCATCGCAGCGCTGCTGGTCGCAGCTACCGCTTCTGTTGCCGCTCCGGCGTTCGCCAGCGGCTACGGTCCGGCACCGTTCTATCGCCCGGACGTCGGCGCACCGGCTTCGCAACGCGGCCAGAGCGCCCAGACCGTCGCCAGCGAGCGCGCCCAGGAACAAGGCGCCCAAACGGCTTTCGGCGGCGTTGCCGGCTCGACTTCGCAGTCGGGCAGCCACGTGAAGGCCGCAGGCCCGCAATCGGTCTACTTCGGTCAGTAAGCCGCGCTGAAGTTACCGTGCCGCCCGTCAAAGAGGCGGCGGGAAAGCCGGATGTCGTTTCGACATCCGGCTTTCTGTTTTCTGGCGCTGCCGTTCAGGACGCGGCGCGCACGCGCTGGTCGATCGCTTCGCGCATGCGGTCGAAGGCTGCATCAAACGCGTTGTTCTGGGTGGGGAAGCGGCCGGCTGCGATGCCATCCACCGGCACGTTGGCGCTTTCGTTCGCCGTGAGGCTGTGGATCGTCTGCATCGAGACGAAAAAGCCCGCTTCGTGGTCGCCGTCCACACCAGCCGTCATGTTGAATCCCATGTACTCGTAGCTGCGTCGGTTTTCCATGGCGATGTCTCCTCGTGGCCGCTTTCGCGGATTCTGGCACGTCTGTGGCGAACGGCGTCGCGGCGTGCCGTCGTCTGGTCGTTCGCGCAACCGCCGCCCCGTCCGGGGCCGAACGGATATCGTGGCGGCCCGCCAATCATCGGCCGTCCGACGCGCCGCTGCCCCACCTGGGCCACGGCGATCGCGTCGCCCGAGTACCGCGAGCGCGAATAGCCGGCCGACGATTGGTGCCAGTACAATCTCAAACTGCCGCCGCACAGCTATCACTGGGTGGGCGTAGGCGGCCAGCACTATCTGGTGAGCGATTCGAACCGGGTGGTCGAGCGCGTCGGCCCGCAGGCGTGCGCTGTCGCGCAGCCCGGCGAACCGCGCAAGGCAGGACCGGCCCAGCGGTGTCCGGTTTCCAGTCGACCGCCCGCGGCGCTTCGCGAGCATCCTTAAACATGTTTGGGCGCCGCGGCAGTTTCCCGTTTCCCCAACCGCACTGATGGATGACGTTTCGATGGAATACCGCACACTCGGCGACACTGGCGTCAAGGTGAGCCTGATCGGGCTCGGTACGATGACATGGGGCGAGCAGAACACGGAGCGCGAGGCGCACGAACAGATCGATTACGCGCTCGATCATGGCGTCACGCTGATCGACGCCGCTGAGATGTACCCCGTGCCGCCGCGCCCCGAAACCCAGGGGCTCACCGAGCGCTATATCGGGACGTGGCTCGCGCAGCATCGCGCGGCGCGCGAGCGCATCGTGCTCACCACCAAGATTACGGGGCCGGCGCGCCAGCCGCATAATCCGCAGCACATTCGCGGTGCGCAAAACCAGTTCGATCGCAAGAATCTGACCGAAGCGCTCGACGGCAGCCTCAAGCGTCTACAGACCGATTACGTCGACCTGTACCAGCTGCATTGGCCTGATCGCAGCACGATGACGTTCGGCCGGATCGCCTACCCGTATATCGACGACGCTTATACGGTTCCCATCGAGGAAACGCTCGACGTGCTCGCCGGGTTCGTCAAGGCCGGCAAGATCCGCCACATCGGCGTATCGAACGAAACGCCCTGGGGTGTCGCGCAATTCCTGCGCGCCGCGGAAAAGCTCGGGCTGCCGCGCATCGTGAGCATCCAGAATCCGTATAGCCTGCTCAACCGCACGTTCGAGAGCGGTTTGTCCGAATTCACGCACCGCGATGGCGTGGGGCTGCTCGCCTATTCGCCGCTCGCGTTCGGCTGGCTCACGGGCAAGTACGAGGGCGGGGCGCGGCCGGAAGGCGCGCGCATCACGTTGTTCGAGCGCTTCAAGCGCTACAGCAAGCCCGAGGCGCTGGCCGCGACTTCGCGCTACGTCGCGCTCGCGAAAGCTCACGGCTATACGCCGGCGCAGTTCGCGCTCGCGTTCGTGAACAGCCGGCCGTTTGTCACGAGCAATCTGATCGGCGCGACCTCGCTCGACCAGCTGAAGGAAAATATCGCCAGCGTCGACGTGAAGCTCTCGCCCGAGGTGCTCGCGCAGATCGACGCGCTGCACGAGCAGCAGCCGAATCCCGCTCCGTAAGCGGGCCCGCGCGGCGCTTGCTCGGGCCGCACGGCGAGGTTTGCCGGGGCCGTTCGTCACCGGCATCGCGCCGCCGGCGCTGCGCCAAAGTCGTTGGCGATTCGCAAGGCATACACTACGATCCAGCATGCGCCTGTTGGGACCCTTATCGCGCGTGGACGACGCACTTCGTGCGAGCGTGCCTTCGCGCGACAAAGGCCTAAACCCGCCGCCCCACACGCCCAATCCCGGAGAAAATCACAATGACGAGCGCACGTCCGGCGCAATCGCCCCCGTCGTACGGCTGGCCCATCTTCATTTTGCTGGCCGTGGCTGGCCTCTTCTACGTGAAGTGGTTTCCCTACTATCACCGCGCGTTCACGGCCGAGGAGACGCACTCCATCGGCAAATCGATCCTGATGGGAGGCGCGGACAGCGCCCCCGCGCCTTCGTTGCGCGCCGCGCTCGACTACGCGTTCGCCTACGGCAAGGCGATCTGGCAAGCCATGGTGCTCGGCCTGTTGCTCGGCTCGGCCGTGCAGGCCCTCCTGCCCGTGCAGTGGGTCGCGCGCGTGCTGGGCCGGCGCGGCTTTGGCAGCGTCGCGGCGGGCGGGCTGCTCGCCGTGCCTGGCATGATGTGCACCTGTTGCGCTGCACCCGTGGTCGTGGGCCTGCGTGCGCGCAATGCTTCGGCGGGCGGCGCGATTGCGTTCTGGCTTGGCAACTCGGTGCTCAATCCCGCCACGCTCGTGTTCATGGGCTTCGTGATCGGCTGGCAGTGGAGCGCGCTGCGTCTCGTGCTGGGCGTGCTGATGGTGTTCGGCCTCGGCTGGCTCTGCAACCGCCTCGTTACGCCCGAGGAAACGCGCGCCGCCGACGACCGTCTCGCGCAGCTCACGCAGCAGCAGGCAGAAGGCGGCAACGTCTTCGTGCGCTGGCTGCGCATTTTCGCGCGCATGGCCGTGCGCCTCATCCCCGAGTACATCGTGCTTGTGCTGCTGCTCGGCGCCGCGCGCGCGTGGCTCTTCCCGCATATCGGACCGGAAGTGACGAGCAGCCTCGGCTGGATCGTCGCGTTCGCCGTTGCCGGAATGCTGTTCGTGATCCCCACGGCCGGCGAGGTGCCCATCATCCAGGCGATGCTCGCGCTCGGCATGGGCGTGGGGCCGGCCGGCGCGCTCCTCATGACGCTGCCACCCGTGAGCGTGCCGTCGTTCGCGATGCTCGCGGGCTCGTTCCGGCCGCGCGTGCTCGCGCTCGTCGGCACGACGGTGGTGCTGTTCGGCATCGTCGGGGGGCTAGCGACGCTCGCGTTGGGATTCTGACGCCGGCGCGGCCGGGCAGGCGCGTGTGCGCTGCGTTGGCATTCACGTAACACGCGGACGGCTCGCCGTCCGCCAAGGAGCGGGCCACGGCCCGAAAACCAGCATGGCACAGCAAAAAACCAATCCGAAACTCGAGCAGGCGCTCACACGCGGCGATCTAGCCATCCGGCAGGCCAATTCGGCCCGCGCGACGGCGGTGCTGCGCGCGCTCGGCAAGATGATCGTCGAGGCGTCGGCCACCATCGGCGTCGAGGCCCATACTTCGATTCCCGATGGCGATCGCATCTACGACCCGGCCGAAGGCCTCTGGCCGCAGGCGCTGCTGATCTCGCTCGACGGCCCGGTGGAGGATTCGGACCCCGAAGAAATCCGCACGGTGCGTCTGCTCGCGCAGACCCAGTCGACGATGTTTCGCGTGGAATGGCACCGCGCCGACGGCAAGGTCGGCCGTCAGGAAGGCGGCCCGTTCGCGACGGTCGCGTTTATTTCGGACGTCGATATTCCCTGGGGGGACGACGAGGATTGAGCTTCACGCTCAGCGCATCATGCGCCGGCGAAACAGCACCGAAGCGACCGCGAACGGCACCACCACGTAGAGCGCGAGCACGAGCAGATGCAGGCCGGCCTGTTCGACGGGCCGGTCGAGCATCGCGGGGCGAATCAGCGCCACGGCGTGCGCGAGCGGCAGCATCAGCGTGATGTGCTGCGCGGCGGCAGGCAACTGCGTGATCGGAAAGAACACGCCGGAGAGCAGCAGCATCGGCGTGAGCACGAGCGTCTGATAGAACATGAAGAAGTCGTAGGACGGCGCGAGCGCGGTGACGATCATCGCGCAGCTCGCGAACGCGAGGCCCGCGAGCGCGATCACGGGTAGCGCGAGCAGCATCGAAGGGAAGCTCGCGTAGCCGAGCAAGCCCGCCACCAGCATGATCGCCGCGCCCGAGAGCATCGACTTGCTCGCGGCCCACATGACCTCGCCGAGCACGATGTCGCCGAGCGAGAGCGGCGTGTGCATGATCGCCTCCCACGTGCGCTGCACGTGCATGCGCGAAAAGCCCGAATACATCGACTCGAAGCTCGCCGACATCATCACCGACGACGACACCGTGCCCGCCGCGAGAAACGCGATGTACGACACGCCCTCGACGTGCCCGACCATCAGCCCGAGGCCGAAACCCAGGCCGAACAGATAAATCATCGGATCGGCGAGGTTGCCGAACATCGACGCGATGGCGAGCTTGCGCCAGACCAGATAGTTGCGCCGCCACACGGCCATCCAGTGCGTGGCATTCGAAGGCAGCGCGGCGCGCGATTCGCGCAGGGCCGCGGGGGCAGGGCGAACGGGCGCGGGGTGGTTGGTGCGTGTCTGCATGGTGTCCTTGTTGGCGCTGCCGCTGTCAATCCTGCATCTCGCGGCCGGTGAGCCGCAGGAACACGTCTTCGAGATTCGCGGGCCGGTGCAGGTAGCGCAGGTCCGAGCGATGGCGCAGCTTCGCATGCACGGGCGCAGGGTCGTCGACGTAGCAGAACAGCGTCTCGCCGCTGATCTCGGTGCGCTTTGCATCGCCCGCGAGCTCGTCGCGCAGCGAGGCGGGGTTCGGGCCGTAGACTTCGATCACGTCGCAGCCGATCTCCGATTCGATCAGCGCCTTGGGCGCACCCTCGGCGATCTTGCGACCTTCCTCGATCACGCAGACGCGATTGCAAAGTCGTTCGGCCTCCTCCATGAAATGCGTGGTGAGCAGAATCGTCTTGCCGCGCGCGAGCAGTGAGCGCAGCCGTTCCCAGATCAGATGGCGCGCCTGCGGATCGAGACCGGTGGTGGGCTCGTCCATCACGAGCACGTCGGGGTCGTTGACGAGCGCGCGTGCGAGCGTGAGACGGCGGCGCATGCCGCCCGAGAGTTCACCCACGCGTGCGTCGGCCTTGCTTTCGAGGCGCGCGAATTCGAGCAGCGGCGCGACGAGCGCCTTCGTTTCGCGCGCGGACAAGCCAAAGTAGCGGCCGAACACGAGCAGGTTCTCGCGCACGGTGAAGTCGGGGTCGAGATTGTCGAACTGCGGCACGACGCCCACGCGCTGGCGGGCGTGGCGCGCGCGCGCCGGCACGGGTTCGCCGCACAGGCTGATGCGTCCCGCATCCGGCGTCACGATGCCTAGCAGCATGCGCAACGTCGTGGTCTTGCCCGCGCCGTTCGGGCCGAGCAACCCGAAGCATTCGCCGGGGACGACGTCAAACGACAGGCCGTTGACGACCGTCCTGTCTCCATAGTGTTTGATGACCTGCTCGAATTCGATTGCGGGTGCGGGCATGGACCAGTTGAGCGTGAGTCGAACGGGCGGTGCGCGAAGCGCACGACGCACAAAAACGCACAAAACAAGGCGGCCTATTCTAGTGCATTGCCGCGCGGCGAGTGGGCGGCCGCTTCGGGGCGTTCCGGGCCGCTCGCGTGAATGCCTGTCACGGCAAGCATTGTGGCGTCGTGCAGGCCGCGTGCGCGAGGGCGGCGGAATCTGGCGTTTACCGATGGTGACCTGGCGTTTTCCAGCCCTTGCGTGCGCAATTGCGGCGCACCATCATGAGAATCGCACAGCCTGCAAGTCATGCGGGCAGGGAGATGTGATCATGGCGAGCTACAAAAAAATTCTGCTCTGTTACGACGGCTCGCGCGAAGGCCGCAAGGCGCTGCGCTGCGGCGCCGATCTGGCGCTGGATTTACAGGCGGAAACGCACTTGCTTTCGGTCGTTGACATGCGTTCGACGATCGCCCAGAGCGCCGGCCTGCTCACCGATGTGGCTTGTGGCCGCTTCGAGGAAACGGCTCGCGAAATCCTCCAGGAGGGCGTGGACTGGCTGACCGAGCGCGGCGTGCGCGCACAGGGGCACTTCGCGTTCGGGCACCCGATCGATGAAATCGCGAATCTGGCCAATGAACTCCACGTCGACCTCGTGGTGGTGGGCCATCGCTGCCGCACGGGGCTCTCGCGCTGGTGGATGGGCGCGGGCAACACGCCGCTGCTCGACCGCGTGTCGTGCAGCATTCTGGTGGCGTGCTCTTCGGCAGCCGAGGAGAAGCAGCAGCAAGCTGCCGCATAGGGGGGCGCGCGGCATGCGCCGCGTATGCGCGGCGCGCGAGCCTCGCGCACCGCTTCGCCCCGAACCGGTGCGCTTGCGCTTCATATCCGCTTCAGTTCGAGGCGCCGCCTTCGTTTAGTTCGACCGCTGCGAGCTTCCACGAGAAGAGCCCATGGCGCTGCAGGATTGCGGCGTAGTGCTCACCCGTGTCACTGCGCTCCCACGTCAGCGCGAATTCGTTGAGGCCGCGATAGCCGGCCGTGGTGACCGGCCGCGGTTCGGGCGCGGCATTACCGGATGCCGCCGGGGTCGGCGGCGCGGCCTGAGGCGCTGCCGGCGCGGGCTGCGCGCTCGAATCTTGCGGCGGCGTTTGAGGGTGTTCGCCGGGCTTGCCCGTGGGCGGCATGCCGTCGAGCAACGCAGCGACGCCCTCCGGGGTTGCGTAAGCATCGACGAGCGGCCCGATCAGAGCCGCACCGATTACCGCGCCCAGGATCAGGAGCGGATTGCTGCTGTGCTGCGCTTCGATACGCCGGTGCAGCATGTCGCCAACCTGTTGCTTCAAGCTCACGCGCAGCGCAGGGTAATCGACGTACTCGTTTAGCGTGGCTGCGTCGCGCGCGTCGGCAGCAGCCTTCATGCGTTTCACCGCGATATAGGGCGATGCGTACGCATAGCCGAACGCGGCCACGATCATGGCCGCAGCGACCGTGATTGCAACGGTTTTCTTCCAGCCTTGGGTCTTACGAGAGTTCGCGAGGGATTCCGTCATCGGGGCAGGGTTCGGGCAAATCGTTCAAACACGGTGTTGACCGCAACCCGGCGAAAACGATCCCCAGCATCGCTCTTTTGCTTCAAAACTTGTCTCGCGCATTTACTCCGCGAGCGCCGCAGGCAGGTCGCTTTGCTGTTCGGCGATGCAGCGGTCGATTGCACGGCACACCGCGTCCATCGTGCCGACCAGGATGAGCCGCGACGGACCCTGATAGACGCGCACGGGTGCGCGGCGCATGGGGTGATCGGTGTTCAGCGTGCTGTTGAGCGAGACGCGTGCGAACGCCGGCTGGGCCGAGGGCAGCACGGGCAGGTCGGCCGCGCTCGCCGCCACCATTTCGGGCGTGTCTTCGAAGAGCGAGCCGTTCAGCGCGGCTGCCGATGCACGCACTTCGCGTACCGCGCACGAGGCGAGCCCACGAAGATGGCGCAGACGGCCGAATTGACGGAAGGGCAGCAAGCGGGCAAGGCGTTCCATGGCTCTCTCTCCAGAAGACGGGGGGCATTCGAAATTCGTCGGAATTCGTCAGAATTCGGTGGGGCGAATCAGGCCGACTGCAATGCCTTCGAGCGCGAAATCCGCGCTGCCGGCCTCGACGAAAATGTTCTCGTAGTCGGGGTTTTCGGCGATCAGCTCGACGCCGTTCGGGCGGCGCTTCAGGCGCTTCACGGTGACGTCGTCGCCAAGGCGCGCCACGATGATCTGGCCGTCTTTCGCCTCGCTCTTCTTCTGCACGGCAAGCAGGTCGCCGTCGAGAATGCCCGCGTCACGCATCGAGAGCCCGCGGACCTTCAGCAGGTAGTCGGGGCGGCTCGAGAAGAGCGCCGGGTCGCACATGTAGTTCTGCGAGATGTGCTCCTGCGCGAGGATCGGGCTGCCCGCCGCGACACGGCCGACGAGCGGCAGCGAGAGCTGCATGATGCTCGGGTGCGGCAGCGTGAACTGGTGCGGCAGGTCGTCGGGCCCAGGCATCAGGCGGATGCCACGCGAGGCGCCCGCAGCCAGCTCGATCACGCCCTTGCGGGCCAGCGCGCGCAGATGCTCCTCAGCGGAGTTGGCCGAGCTGAAACCGAGCTCCGCCGCGATTTCCGCGCGCGTGGGCGGGAACCCCGTGCGCTCGATCGCCCGGCGGATCAGATCGAAAACCTGCTGCTGTCGTGCGGTGAGTTTGGTCATGGCGCCACTGTATGTTTAAACAGGTGACTGTATTTTTATACAGTACTCGCCGCTTTTCAAGTGTTACTTGAAGTTCGTCATCCGGCCGCCGCCATAGCATCGCTCACCAGCGTTCAGGCAGACGAAAACACGCTGTGGCAGTGACTTCCTCTGCCCTTACCACTTTTGCGTATTAAAAAATGAAGAAACATTATTTTTAATGATGTAAGCAGATCGCTAGACTGGCCTCCATCGTTAGCTGAGAACCACCCACGAGAACGGAGAACAGATAGATGGGCACGAGCAACACGGGGCGCGCAGGCTGGTTGAAAACGCTGGCGGCAAGACTGGTCATCGGCATGGCGCCGCTCGTCGGCTTCGCGGGCTTGGCCGGCACGGCTCACGCGGATACGGCGCTGCTCAATGTGTCCTACGATCCGACGCGGGAGCTGTATCAGGACATCAACGACGCGTTCATCAAAGAGTGGAAGGCGAAGACGGGCGAGACGCTCACCATCAAGCAGTCGCATGGCGGCTCGGGCGCGCAGGCGCGCTCGGTGCTCGACGGCCTGCAGGCCGACGTCGTGACGCTCGCGCTCGCCTGGGACATCGACGCGCTCGCCAACAAGGGGATCGTCGCGAAGGACTGGCAAAAGCGTCTGCCCGACAACGCCTCGCCGTACACGTCGACCATCGTGTTCCTCGTGAGGAAGGGCAATCCGAAGCACATCAAGGACTGGGACGATCTGACGAGGCCCGGCGTCTCGATCGTCACGCCGAACCCCAAGACCTCGGGCGGCGCGCGCTGGAACTACCTCGCGGCGTGGGCGTACGCGCTGCACCAGCCGGGCGGCAACGAGCAGAAGGCGAAGGAGTTCGTGACGAAGCTCTACAAGAATGCGGGCGTGCTCGATTCGGGCGCGCGTGGCGCGACGACGAGCTTCGTGCAGCGCGATATCGGCGACGTGCTGATCGCCTGGGAAAACGAAGCCTTCCTCTCGCTCAAGGAGTTCGGCCCGGACAAGTTCGAGATCGTCGTGCCTTCGGTTAGCATCCTCGCCGAGCCGCCGGTCGCCGTGGTCGACAAGGTCGTCGACAAGCGCGGCACGCGCAAGCAAGCCGAGGCGTACCTGCAGTTCCTCTACAGCGAGCAGGGCCAGGAGATCGCCGCGAAGAACTTCTACCGTCCTCGCTCGAACAAGGTGCCCGCGGCGCTCACGGCGAAGTTCCCGAAGCTCAAGCTCTATACGGTCGACGACACGTTCGGCGGCTGGGCCAACGCGCAGAAGACGCATTTCGCGGACGGCGGCGTGTTCGATTCGATCTACCAGCCGCAGTGAGGCAAGCATTGAATCAGCAACGCAGTAACCGGTCAGCGTTCGACGAGAGCGCGACCGCATAACAAGGAAGCGCGCCCACGGGCGCGCTTTTCGGCGCCGCTTTTGAACCGGACGTGAACCCGGAAAGCGCGCAACCCATGTCTGGACGATGAGCATGACGACGTTTCAGTTACGCAAGCCCAGTGCGCTGCCGGGATTCGGCATGACGCTTGGCATCACGGTGGCTTACCTGAGCCTCGTGGTGCTCATTCCGCTTGCCGCCACCTTCCTCAAGACCGCGACGCTCGATTGGGACCAGTTTGTGCGCGCCGTGTGGTCGCCGCGCGTGATCGCCTCGTACCGGCTCACGTTCCTCGCCGCGTTCGGCGGGGCAGTCATCAATGCCGTGTTTGGCTTTTTGCTCGCGTGGGTGCTCGTGCGCTATCCGTTCCCGTTCAAACGCGTCGTCGATGCGCTCGTCGATCTGCCGTTCGCGCTGCCGACATCGGTGGCGGGCATCTCGCTGGCCGCCGTCTACGCGGGCAACGGCTGGATTGGCCAGTTCCTGCAGCCGCTCGGTCTGAAGGTCGCGTTCACGCCGCTCGGCGTGCTCGTGGCGCTGACCTTCATCGGCCTGCCGTTCGTGGTTCGCACGGTGCAGCCGGTGCTGGAGGACTTCGAGCGCGAGCAGGAGGAAGCCGCCGCGTGCCTCGGCGCAACACGCTGGCTCACGTTTCGCCGCGTCGTGCTGCCGTCGGTGCTCCCTGCGCTGCTCACCGGCTTCGCGCTCGCGTTCGCGCGGGCGCTGGGCGAATACGGCTCGGTCATCTTCATCGCGGGCAACGTGCCGATGAAGTCGGAAATCACCTCGCTCCTCATCATCACGAAGCTCGAACAATACGACTACGCGGGAGCGACCGCGCTTGCCGTGGTCATGCTCTGCGTCTCGTTCGTCATGCTGCTCCTCATCAATTCGCTGCAGTGGTATCTGCAACGCCGCACGAGCCGCGGCGCGTCGGCGGGCAGCGCGCCGCATGCGGGCGCAGGTGTGACGGGCAATGTGGGCGCTGTGGGCGCTGCAGGAGGTGCGCAATGAGCACGCCGTCGCAACAACGAGGCATGCGCCGACCGGGCGCGGGCCGACCCGACCCCGTGACCGAAGCGCGCTGGGTGCGTTGGCTTTTGACCGGCATTGCGCTTGCGTTTCTGGCGCTCTTTCTGGTGGTGCCGCTCGTCGCCGTGTTCTGGCAGGCGCTCTCCAAGGGCATCGGCTTTTATTTCGAATCGCTCGTCGATCCCGACGCGCTTTCCGCGATCAAGCTCACGCTCATCACGGCCGCGATCGCGGTGCCGCTCAATCTGGCCTTCGGCCTCGCGGCTTCCTGGGCGATCGCGAAGTTCGAGTTTCGCGGCAAGGCGCTGCTCACCACGCTGATCGACCTGCCGTTTTCGGTCTCTCCCGTGATATCGGGTCTCATCTACGTGCTGCTGTTCGGCGCGCAGGGGTGGCTCGGGCCGTGGCTCGAAGCTCACGACGTGCAGATCATCTTCGCGGTGCCCGGCATCGTGCTCGCGACGATCTTCGTGACCTTCCCGTTCGTCGCGCGCGAACTGATTCCGCTGATGCAGGCGCAAGGCAACGACGAGGAAGAGGCCGCCCACGTGCTCGGCGCCTCGGGCTGGCAGATGTTCCGCCGCGTGACGCTGCCCAATATCCGCTGGGGTCTGCTCTACGGCGTGATCCTCTGCAATGCGCGCGCGATGGGTGAGTTCGGCGCGGTGTCGGTGGTGTCGGGCCATATTCGCGGGCAGACCGACACGATGCCGCTGCATGTCGAGATCCTCTACAACGAATACAACTTCGCGGCGGCGTTCGCCGTGGCTTCGCTGCTCGCCTTGCTCGCGCTCGTGACGCTCGGCCTGAAGCTGCTCGCCGAGCGGCGCGTTTCGGCCGAACTGCGCGGCGCAGATGAGATTCCCGCGCATGCGGGCCCGCTGCAACATGCCGTGCAGCACGCGGGGGCGCCTCGCGTCGTGAGTCAACCGGTTCAACAGTAGCATTTCGCGGGGCCACGGCAACGCGCCAAAGCGCCGACTGTGGCCGACAGGAGAGCAGTAAAAATGGGTATCACCGTTAGCAATCTGCAAAAGCGCTTCGGCGACTTCACCGCCCTCGACAACGTGTCGCTCGATTTCCCTGCGGGCGAACTCGTCGCGCTGCTCGGACCTTCCGGTTGTGGCAAGACCACGCTTTTGCGCGTGATCGCGGGTCTCGAATTCGCCGACGCGGGCCAGGTCGTGCTGCAAGGTCAGGACGTGGGCGAGGTGGGCGCGCGCGAGCGCCAGGTGGGCTTCGTGTTTCAGCACTACGCGCTGTTTCGCCACATGACGGTGTTCGAGAACGTGGCGTTCGGCCTGCGCGTGAAGCCGCGCCACGAGCGGCCCTCGGAAGCCGTGATTCGTGAGAAGGTGCACGAACTGCTGAAGCTCGTGCAGCTCGACTGGCTCGCGCAGCGCTATCCGTCCGAGCTCTCGGGCGGCCAGCGCCAGCGCATCGCGCTCGCGCGGGCGCTTGCCGTGGAGCCGAAGGTGCTGCTGCTCGACGAGCCGTTCGGCGCGCTCGACGCCAAGGTGCGCAAAGAACTGCGATCATGGCTGCGTCGTCTGCATGACGATCTGCATATCTCGACGATCTTCGTCACGCACGACCAGGAAGAGGCGCTCGAAGTCGCCGATCGCATCGTCGTGATGAACCACGGACGCGTGGAGCAGGTGGGCAGCCCGCAGGACGTCTACGATCATCCGCAGACCGCATTCGTCTACGAATTCCTCGGCGCGGCGAACCGTCTGCGCGGGCGCGTGGACGGGCGCGGCTTCGTAGCCGACGGCGCGGCGCAGGCGGTGCCAGTGCACGCGAGCTTCGAAGGCCCGGCGCTTGCCTACGTGCGGCCCCACGATCTCGTGCTGCATCGCGAGGCGGGAGAGCATCGCGAGGGCATCGTCGTCGACGTGCGCCGCGTGGTGACGCTCGGCGGCTCGGTGCGCGTGGAGCTCGAAAGCCGCGCGGGCGGCGCGCTCGAAGCCGAGCTCGACCGCGAGTCGTGGCGCGCGCTGGGGCTCACGGTAGGCGAGGGCGTGACGGCGGTGCCGCGCGGGCTGCGCGTGTTTCCTGCGCAATGAGGCGCGCGACGAAGCGCGTAACAAGCGAAAAATAAGCGAGAAACAAGCGCGAAGCGAACGCGTAATCCGCGCAAGCGCGCTCACATTGACTAAAACGAATAAACGGTCGGCAGTTTCGGAGAGAAGACCATGAATTTTCAGCAGTTGCGTTTCGTGCGCGAAGCCGTGCGGCAGAACATGAACCTGACCGAAGTGGCGAACGCGCTTTATACGTCGCAGTCGGGCGTTTCCAAGCAGATCAAGGATCTCGAAGACGAGCTCGGCGTGGACATCTTCATTCGTCGCGGCAAGCGTCTGACCGGCCTCACGGAACCGGGCAAGGCCGTGCACCAGCTGATCGAGCGCATGCTGCTCGACGCCGAGAACCTGCGCCGCGTGGCGCGCCAGTTCGCGGACCAGGACAGCGGCCACCTCGTGGTCGCGACGACGCACACGCAGGCGCGTTACGCGCTGCCGAAGGTCGTGCACCAGTTCCGCGAGGTGTTTCCGAAGGTCCATCTCGCGCTGCGCCAGGGCAACCCGCAGCAGATCGCGCAGATGATCATCAACGGCGAGGCCGACATCGGCATTTCGACCGAAGCGCTCGACCGTTTCCCGGACATCGTGACGTTTCCGTGCTATTCGTGGCATCACGTCGTGGTGGTGCCGAAGACGCATCCGCTCGTGGGCCGCGAGAAGCTCACGCTAGAGGACGTCGCCGAGTATCCGATCATTACCTACGATCAGGACTTTACGGGCCGCTCGCATATCGACCAGGCATTCGCGAAGGTGGGCGTGGTGCCCGACGTGGTGCTGACCGCCATCGACGCCGACGTGATCAAGACCTATGTCGAACTCGGCATGGGCGTGGGCGTGGTGGCGGCGATGGCCTACGACCCGAAGCGCGACAGCGAGCTCGTCGCGCTCGACACGCAGCATCTGTTCGAGGCGAGCACGACTCGCGTGGGTCTGCGCAAGGGCGCTTTCCTGCGCCAGTACGCGTACCGGCTCATCGAGATGTTCGCGCCGCAGCTCACCGAGCAGCAGATCGCGAGCCAACTGCGCGAGGTGGGCTGACGAGGCGGCTTGACGAGACGGCCTGATTATTGCGGCGGCCGGCGGATCGCTTAAAATCGCCGCCATGAATACTCCCGTTTCGACTTCCTCTCGCGCGGCAGCGGCCAGGCCCCTGCCGCGCATCGCCGTGCTCGCTACCGGCGGCACCATTGCGGGCTCCGCGGCCGACGCGGCGAACACAGCCGGCTATCAGGCCGGCGTGATCGGCGTCGGGCAACTGCTGTCCGCCGTGCCGGGCCTCGACGCCATCGCGCAGATCCATGCCGAGCAGGTCGCGAGCATCGACAGCAAGGACATGTCGCTCGCGTTGTGGAGCACGCTCGCGCAGCGCGTGAACGAGTTGCTGGCGAGCGACGAGATCGATGGCGTGGTGATCACGCATGGCACCGATACCCTCGAAGAAACCGCATACCTGCTGCACCTCACGGTGAAGAGCGCGAAACCGTGCGTGCTGACGGCGGCCATGCGGCCGGCCACGGCGCTCTCGGCCGACGGTCCGCTCAATCTGCTCAACGCCGTCACGCTCGCAGCCAGCGAAGCGGCGGCGGGGCAAGGCGTGCTCGTGGCGTTCAACAACCGCATTCATTGCGCGCGCGATGTCGCGAAGTTCAGCACCTACGCGGTGGATGCGTTCCAGTCGCCCGAAATCGGCGCGCTGGGCTGGGTGCAGGACGCTCGCGTGGAATTCCAGCGTCGCGCGCTGCGTCCGCATACGGTCGATGCGCCGTTCACGACGCCCTCGCAGTGGCCGCAGGTGGAGATCGTGACGAGCTACGCGGGTGTATCGCGCGCGGCGGTCGAAGCACTCGTTGCCGCGGGTGTGGACGGCCTCGTCGTGGCGGGCACCGGCAACGGCTCGATTCACGGCGCGTTGCAGCAGGCGCTCGCGGAGGCGGCCGGGAAGGGCGTGGCCGTCGTTCGGGCTTCGCGCGTAGGCTCCGGTCACGTCATGCACAATGGCGCTGCGCAGGACGATGCGCTTGGCTTCGTCTCGGCCGGCACGCTCAGTCCGTACAAGGCGCGCGTGCTGTTGCTGCTCGCACTCGCGGCGGGTGAGACTCACAAGGCGGCGTTACAGCGCGCATTCGATACGTATTGAAACAAGGCGCAGTTGCTCGCGGGCGAGCATCGCGCCAAAAGCAGGGCCTTGCGGATCAATCCGCAAGGCCCGCTTCGTTTGCGGGCTCCCTGCGTGCTCCTGCAGTGGCGCAATCACGAGCATCTGGCCCGTATATAGAGCTTGTCCGGGCTCGAGCGTCGGCGTGTTCGCCTCGAAGATCACGTCGTCCGGGGTGGGGCATGCATATTGCGCAATGCCATTGGCAGCACGGACGCCGTCAGTGCGGGTCCATGTCGCGACAATCCACCCGCACCCGCTACGGTGCAGGCGGCACACCGATCAATGTGCATTGCCGGCCGGCCCGGGTAGCGGAGTTCGCATGACGACCAACCTCACGTCCACTACAGCCAACGAGCGCCCGGCCGGTGCATGGCACGAGAAACTCGGCCCCGGGGTGATTACCGGCGCAGCCGACGATGACCCGAGCGGTATTGCCACCTACTCGCAAGCCGGCGCGGCATTCGGCTACAACATCCTGTGGACGATCCCGCTCACGTATCCGCTGATGGTAGCCATCCAGATCATCAGTGCACGGATCGGGCGGGTCAGCGGCCACGGGCTGGCAACCAATATCCGGCGTCACTATCCCGTGTCGCTGCTCTATGGCGCGGTGGTGCTTCTGCTCGTCGCCAATACGATCAACATTGCGGCCGACCTGACCGCCATGGGCGCGGCCGTCAATCTCGTCGTGGGCGGACCCACTCGCCTTTACACCGTCGGGTTCGCTGTGTTTTCACTCGTCCTGCAGGTTTTCGTCCCGTACAAAAGCTACGTGAAGGTGCTCAAATGGCTCACGCTCGCGCTGTTCGCGTATGTGGGCGTCGTGTTCGCCGTGAAGATTCCATGGATAACCGTGGCCGCCCGAACCGTGTTTCCCCGGCCGACATGGAGTGGCGCGTATCTGACGACCATCGTCGCGGTGTTCGGCACGACCATCAGCCCGTACCTGTTTTTCTGGCAGGCCTCCCAGGAGGTCGAGGAACTGCACGCGGCGGACGGGCAGCATGCGCTCAAGAAGGCGCCCTGGCTGGTTTTGGCGAACCTGAGGCGCATTGGATCCGACACCCGGATCGGCATGGGCTTCTCGAACCTCATCGCGTTCTTCATCGTACTGACGACCGCCGCGACACTCCACGCCCACAACCTGACCGATATTCAGACCTCTGCACAGGCCGCGAGCGCACTCAAACCGATCGCGGGACAGTTTGCATTCCTGCTTTTCAGTCTCGGCATCATCGGCACGGGACTGCTTGCGTTGCCGGTTCTCGCCGGCTCGGCCGCCTATGCGATGGCCGGCGCCTTCCGGTGGAAAAACAGTCTGGAACTGGCCCCGCGGCTGGCGAAACGGTTCTACGGGATCATCGTGCTGGCGACCGTCGTGGGCCTGGCACTCGGTTTCACATCAATCGACCCGATCAAGGCGCTTTTCTGGAGTGCCGTCATCAACGGCGTGGCGTCGGTTCCGATCATGGTGCTCGTCATGAAGATGGCGGCGCATCCGGGCGTGATGGGGGAACTCACCATTGCGGGTAGCGTGCGCGTTGTGGGCTGGCTTGCAACCGGCGTGATGGGTGTTGCGGTAGCGGCAATGTTTGTACTCATGGCGGTTTAGCGGCCCACCGCGATGCCGCGCAGCCGTGTACCAATGAGTTGGCTGCGGACCGTTCCCAGCACCGGATAATGTGACCGGATAATGCGCAGATCGCCAGTGCCCAGGCCGATGCTCTGAGGACCCGGTTGCGATATTCTCCTTCTCAACCGGGCGAAACTGACGCGCGCAGCGCGGCGTTAGCCGCGACCAGCAACCCAGCATCGTGGTTACGCAGAATCGAATCGACTGCGTCGAACGTACGTGCCAGTTCTTTTTGACCGGATTTCGTCGTCTTTCCCGCCTCCGAGATGGCTGCCGCTTCCTTTCTTAGCCGCCTGACAAGCTTGGCGGCACATCGGCTATCGAGCACGCCTTCATGGACGAATCCGCAGATCTGCGTTGTCAGTGCCACCAGTGTCGATTCAGCTGTGCCGCTGCTCGAGTGGTCGCCGTTCCTGTTGTCACGTTGCCTGGCCATATTTGCCCCCATATGGGAACCGCCACGTTTTGGACTGGCGCGAATCGATCGTGCGATGTCCGTGAAAAAAGACAGGTTCGCCTTCAAGGCGGGTTACTCACCCATGTGCATATCGGAACTCGGGGGAGTGGCTTCGTGGAGTCATGGGTCCTGTCCGGCATTGCGACCATCAGCGCAGACAATGAATACCTGATCCGGCGCATAATGACCTCGCGTTGCTTGCAACGCGATGCGGCTTGAAGTGTTCACCGATCGTACCCAGCAAGACGGGCTGGTCCGGCGGAATTAGCATGCGCGGGATCTGTGCGGCAGTCGGTACGGCATCGAACGGTAAATTGGTCTGTTGGACTGCTCCGCCGTGTGTCACATGGGTCCCGGGTTCGCGGTGAGACCGATGGGCACGCGCCGTGCTCCGACGTTTTGGCCGCGCCGGAGTTCGTGGCGCATAGCGTGCTGGCAGCACTCAGAAAGCCGATTCGATGCTCAGACGGGGTGCTCAGACGGCATGGGCGGCGGAACACGATCCGAGCGCTGCGCATCGAGGTTACACGCCGATGGGCTGCTCGGCTTCGGCGTTTGCGCCTGCTTTCTTAGTTTGCGCCTGCTTTCTTAAACAGATAATGACCGGGCCACGCCACTTCGCGGGTGAGGGTTACGCTATGGATATTCTGGAGCGGGGTATGACGGACGAACAGCGGTTGAGCGGGAATCACTTGCTCTCGGTCCTTCCTGTGGCCGAGTGGGAGCGTCTCTCGCCCCATCTGGTGCAGGTGGACATGCCATTGGGGCAGGTTGTCTACGAATCGGGCGACAAACTCAGCCACGTCTATTTCCCGACGACGTCGATCATCTCGCTGCTGTACGTCATGGAAGACGGCGCTTCAGGGGAAATTGCCATCGTGGGCAACGAGGGAATTGTCGGCATTGCCATTTTCATGGGCGGAGAAACCACGCCAAGCCGCGCGGTAGTGCAGAGCGCGGGCAAGGCGTATCGTCTCGATACCCGCCTGCTCAAGGAGGAGTTTTGTCGTGGTGGTCCGATGCAACGGCTGCTCCTGCGGTACACCCAGGCGCTCATCACGCAAATGGCGCAGACCGCCGTTTGCAACCGTCATCATTCGATCGATCAGCAACTGTGCCGCTGGCTGCTGTTGAGCCTCGACCGGCTTCCATCCAACGAACTGAAAATGACCCAGGAGCTGATCGCCAACATGCTGGGCGTACGCAGACCGGGGGTCACCGAAGCCGCGATGAAGCTGCAGGAAGCCGGGTTGATCCGCTATAGCTACGGCCACATCGAGGTGCTGGATCGGCCCGGGCTCGAAAAGCGCGTCTGTGAATGCTATAGCGTGGTGAAGCGTGAATTCGACCGCTTGCTGCCCGATCTGAAGGCGCTGTGAGGAGCGAGAAACGTTGCTCGAATGGCTCTTTTGAAGCCGCGGCAGGCTTCGGCAAGTGCGACAACGGATTTGTCCGTTTGCATTGAAATGAAATGTCGCAATTGTCCAATGCCGTACAGACCGGGCTTCTGATTGTCCGGATCATTGAATGCTTGAAGACGCAGGGAATGTCGAGCATAACGGGGAGGGGAGTCGCGCGGCAGGCAACAGCGATAGCGAGCGAAGAGCCGTGCGTAACCTCGGACCATCACGGAAGCGATGTATTCTTGATCAATGCCGGAACTCAATCAGGACCGGCTGTCCGTCCTGAAAGACGGAAAAGGGAGAGCCGGCGAAGCGTCGGCTTTTTCATGCAGAGTCGGTGTCGAATGCCTGAAGCACCATGACAGGCGGCGGCAGGATCGTGGTATGCAAGCCGGATCCCTCGCCGCCCGATAGCCTCGGGCATGGGGGCGATGGGAATTTCAGCCCGCCCGGCCTGCGAGCGGACATGTAGCGTACTTATTCGTAACGTGGTGGCTGGCGCGGCTTCGAGTGGCCATCTTCGTTCGCTGAATCTGCGTCTTGAGCGCTTTCGCTACTGGGCGTCTGAGGCGGCGGCGCAGGTTCCGACCAATATCCTTCGCGGTTGTAGAACTCGTGTAGCGCCACTTCGTAGCTTCGATGAACGGGTATCGAGTCGTCGTAGCCCGGGCTACGCAGAATCGTGTCGCGCGTGAGCGAGGTCGACACGGTTGCAGCGAACCAGTCGACGAGTTCGATCCAGCGCGTGGCGATCAGCACTTCCTTTGCGCCGGGCCACCAGTTGCTCGTATCGACTTTCAGGTAGCGCAGGACCCAGGCGCGATCGTCGAAGATGAAACCCGAAACGTGCCCGATGGTTCCGTCTATCGTTTCGATGTGGTAGCCCCTGACCTCGTCCGTGCTGCGTAGATGGACGTCCGGCAACGCGCGGTTGGTGTTCAGGGTGGGGCGTATCGGGGCGGGTGCAGGGAGCTCCTGCGCAGCGGCATCGAACGCCGGCCACGCACCCATTCCCCACAGATTCGGTCCGCCCCAATACGTCGGATAGCTGTAGTAACGCAGGTACTCGATTTCGTGCTGGCGCGATACCGGCTTGTGCGTGTCGAGTGTCGGGCTGTCACGCACCTGTTGGCGTGTCAGCTTGACATAGACTGCGTTCGACGACCAGTCTACGTGCTTGAGCGAGTATGGAGAAATGAGCACCTGTCTGTCGTGGAGCCAGTTTCCGGTATCGACCACGAGGTAGCGAACGCCCCACGCCTCGTCGTCGAAATAGACCTGATTGATGCTGCCGATTTCACCGTCCGAAGCACGGACATTGCATCCGTGCAGATCTTTTATGCTTCGCAACATGATGCCTCCATGATGTCGAGACCGGCGCATCGATGGCATTCGAAGCGCCGGCCGCCAAATCAATCAGAGTGAATTGAGTCGCGTGACTTTGGTGCCTTCGAGCGATGCGCCGGCCATCAGGCCGTTGTTCGTCAGCACGAACGCATCGACCTGACCGGTCGCAGTGGTCGTGTCGACGTTGCCGTTTGCCCCGATCTTCAGGACTGCGACAGAGGCATCTCCGCCCGCGGACCATCCATCCGTGCTGCGGAACCGCCTGAGCGATTCATCGGTCATGAACAGGAAGACGATCGCACGTGACTGGGCGCCGATCTGCCAGCCCACTGATCCGGTGGCCGTGCTGTAGTAGCCGACCGTATGACCGTTCACGCGCAGTGACCCTTCGCCGTACTGGCCTCCGACCACAAGGCCCGCATCGATCACGGACGGGAATACCAGCACGCCTTTGGCTTTGGAAACCAGTTCGCGCGAGCCGCTTGCGTCGGCATAAAGACGAGCAAGGGTCGAGTCGACACTTGCGTCGATAGTTTTACGCTTGTCCATTTGCTGACCACTTGTGGTCGATGGGCCGGTTGTGGTGCAGGCGGGAATCGCCAGCACGAGCGCGAGGGCGAGGCCCGTCGCGCTCAAGATTGATGTCCGTCCACGCATGATGTTCTCCCTGGGTATCCGACGATGTTGCTGACGCTACGCCGAATCCCTTCGCGAGGCGGTACGACACCGTACAAATTCGTTGTCCGATGTGTCTCGCGGGTGTCGCGACTCGATGCGCCAGGATTCGTGCAGCGGGATGCAGGACGGTACTGCACCGTACAGACGTGCGGCCGTGTGGGCCGCATGATCGGGGTTCATGCGAGGAACCTCTCTCGCCTCAGTCAGGAGACGCTTGTGCACTATCCCCTCTATGTTCAACGGCGTGACGGCAAAGGCTATCGCGGCACGTTCGCAGATTTTCCGTGGCTCGAAATGGAAGGGGACACGCTCGACGATCTGGCGCTAGACGCTGCGCGCCTCGTGCAACGGACGTATCACCGAAGCGAACGCATCATCCCTGCGCCGACCGACGATATGTCGAAGCTGCAGGCGCTCGAATTGGACGATGGAGAAGGCTTGTGGATGTTTGTCGATATCGACCTGGCGGACGTCCAGTCGCACTCCGTGTTCATTCGGCTTAGCCTCGACAAAAGCTTGCTGCAGGAGATCGACCTGGCGGCGCGACAGCATCATATGGGCAGGTCGGCCTATATCGCACAGGCCTGCGCCGATGAACTCGCGCACGAGGGTGATGACCGCGCGCTTCTGCGTTTCTGAAGCGTTTCTGAACAAGACTCCCTGATTCGTTCCGGCGAGGGGCCGGGCGGGAGTGGCATTGTCTATCGATCGGATTCCGACTTCAAGGGAGGGCAAGATGAGCCAAACAGTAACGGCTTACCTCGTGGGCACCATGGCGGCGATGTTCGTCGCGATTTATCTGGCGATGCGGTACTGGGCGAGGCAGCGGCATCAAATGGCGAACCTGGGTGCGGCTGACATTGCCGGCGGCGCAAAGACTCAACAGCGCTCGCTGAGCGCAGGCGTCCAGCATCCATCCATGGATGTGGACTGAGAAGGGCATGAAATGACAGCGACATTGTGGGGAATCATCGGCGGCATGGCGTGGATGTTCGGCTTCGCATGGTATCGGCGAGGACATCGGGCGGCCGCCCGAGCGCGGCCCGACCGGGCGCCGTGAACACGTCGACTGTGTACGCCGGCAATTTCACGGGCCATTGCGCCGTGCCAATCCGTTGCGCGAACAACCATTCGCGCTCGGCGAGAGGCGTATGGGCGATTTGACCAGGCGCGGGCATTGGCCCCGGCGATATCAAGGGAGTCTGATTTGTTCCTTTCGTTCTTGCGGGTTTCCAGCCGCCATGATTTGATTTCACCCTGGAACAGCAGGGAGCCCGTGCGCGAGGAGCTATTCGGCGAGGAGCGTCTGGCGCAGCATGCGAGGAGCCTCGCGAGCGCGCAGAACATCTTGCGCGGTACGCGCGCCGGGCCGTCTCTGGCCACGAGGCTCAAGGACAACGCGCGCCGTCTGATGCACGCGTATGAAGCGACCGCCGCAGCCGCGGCGATGGACGAGGCGATCACGCCTGCGGCCGAATGGCTGCTCGACAATTACTATCTCGTCGACGAACAGGTTCGCAAGGTGCGTGACGACCTGCCTGCGAGCTACTACCGGCAATTGCCCAAGCTCAGCAACGGTCCGTTCGCCGGGTATCCGCGCGTGTTCGGCATTGCGTGGGCGTTCGTCGCGCACACGGACAGTCGCTTCGATCCCGATCTCTTGTGCCATTTCATGCGGGCGTACCAGACGGTGCAGCCATTGACGATCGGTGAACTCTGGGCCGTGGCCATCACGCTACGCATCGTGCTGATCGAGAACCTGCGCCGCCTTGCCGATCAGATCACCGAGGGCCGTACCGCGCGGCTCGACGCCGATGCGATGGCCGATCGTCTTCTGGGCGTAGATGGGCATGCGCCCGAGGACCTGGCCGCGCTGGCGGCGCACTACGAGCGATCGTCTTTGCGCGACACGTTCTGCGTGCAATTGCTCCAGCGGTTGCACGATGAGGATCCGCAGACGACGCCAGCTCTCCTCTGGTTGCACGAGCGCCTCGGCGCCCATCACACGACGGCCGAGCGGATTGTCGCGACGGTGCATCAGCAGCAAGGGGCCGCGAGCGTGACGGTGCGCAACGTCATTACCAGCATGCGCCTGATCTCGGACGTGAACTGGACCGAGTTGTTCGAGCGCATCAGCCCGGTAGACGACGTGCTGCGCACGCATAGCGGCTTCGTCGAGATGGACTTCGCGACACGCAACCTCTATCGAGGCGCGATCGAGGCGCTCGCGCGCGGCTCGCCGGCAAGCGAGACGGATGTCGCGCGGCGCGCCGTCGCGGCGGCACAAATGGCGCGGGCAGCGTTGAGCGGGAAAGCGGGCACGGCACCGGCGCCTCATGCCGGGCAGGACGGCCTTTTCTCCGCGCGGCTGGAGGGGGCGGCCGCGCGCCGCGAATGCGAGCCCGGCTACTACCTGCTCGCGAACGGTCGTCGCGTGCTGGAGCGAGCGATCGGCTACCGCGCGCCCATTGCGCTCTGGCTGCCTCGCTTGACGCGGCGGGCCGGGTTGACTGGCTATCTCTTCCGGATCCTGTTGCTGGCCGCGCTGATCTTGACCGCCATGCTGACGTTCTCGACCGGCTTCAGGACCCCGCCGGTCTGGTTGATCTGCCTTGCGCTCGCCGGGTTGCTGCCCGCTGTCGATGTCGCGGTGGCGATCGTCAATCGCGGCGTGATGCGCGACATCGGTGCGATCGTGCTGCCCGGACTCGCGCTGCGCGACGGCATCCCAGCGAGTCTGCGCACCGTCGTAGCCGTGCCGGTCCTGCTGACTTCGGCCAACGCGCTGGCTGAGCAGATCGAACGCCTTGAAATCCATCATCTGGCGAGCCCCGACGGCGAACTGTATTACGCGTTGCTCACGGATTGGACCGACTCTCCGACGGAGCACGTCGAAGGTGACGAAGCGCTGCTAGGCGCCGCGGCCATGGGCATCGGCCAGTTGAACCGGCAGTATCCGGGCAGCGGCGACACGCCGCGTTTCCTGCTGTTGCATAGGCGGCGCACGTGGAACGGCGAAGAGGGCCAGTGGATGGGCTGGGAGCGCAAGCGCGGCAAGCTTCGCGAGCTGAACCGGCTGCTGCGCGGCGCGCCGGATACGACGTTCGTCGAGATCGACGGACGCTCGCCCACGGCTCCGCCAGAGGTGCGCTACGTCATCACGCTCGACGCCGATACCCGTTTGCCACGCGACTCGGTGCGCCGCCTCGTCGGCAAGATGGCGCATCCGCTCAATCGTCCGGTATTCGATGCGACGAGCCAGCGCATTGTCGATGGCTATGGCGTGCTTCAGCCGCGCGTGACACCTTCCTTGCCGGTCGGCACGCAAGGGTCGCTGTTCCAGCGAATCGTGTCCAGCCCCAGCGGAATCGATCCCTATGCGGCGGCCGTCTCCGACGTGTATCAGGATCTGTTCGACGAAGGCTCCTACACGGGCAAGGGCATCTATGACGTCGACGCGTTCGAGGCTGCGCTGGCCGGCCGCGTGAGCGAGAACACGATGCTCAGTCACGATCTGTTCGAGGGCATTTTCGCGAGGGCAGGACTGGCTTCCGATATCGAAGTCGTCGAGGAGTATCCCGCGCGTTACGACGTCTCTGAAGCCCGTCAGCATCGCTGGGCGCGCGGCGACTGGCAGTTGTTGCCGTGGCTCCTGAGCGTGCATCGGCGGCCCGATCTCGCGCTGGGGGCGACTGGCCGCTGGAAGATGCTCGACAACCTGCGCCGCACGGTTATCGCACCGGCGGCGTTCGTCGCGCTTTTGGCGGGCTGGCTCTTGCCTTTGCCTGCGGCGCTGCGCTGGACGGCCTTCGTGCTCGCCACGATCGCGCTGCCCGTGCTGCTGCCCGTAGTGGGCGCGCTCATGCCGCGCTGGCGGCGTGCGTCCGTGAAAACGACAGCGCGCAGTCTGTTCAGCGTCTGGCTGGCCGACCTGCGGCTCGCGCTCTGGCGGTTCGGTCTTTCCACGGTGTTGCTGGCGCAACAGACCTGGTCGATGGGCGACGCCATTGCGCGGACCCTGTTTCGTGTGGCGCTCAGCCGCCGGCACCTGCTCGAATGGACCACGGCCGCCGAGGCCGGAGCCCGTGATCGGCTCACGCTGGGCCACACCTGGCTGCATATGTCCGGTGGCGCGGCGCTTGCACTGGGTGCAGGCGTGACGGTCGGCGTGGCCGCAATGTACACGGGTCGTCATGGCGCGTGGGTCGCGGCGCCTTTCGTGCTGGCATGGCTCGCTTCGCCCGCGCTCGCGTACTGGGCGAGCCTGGCGCCGCAGGCAGCAGGAGAGCTCGCCGTGAGCGACGCCGACGCCCGGCGGCTTCGCCATCATGCGCGCCGCACGTGGCGCTATTTCGAAACCTTCGTCACGCCGGCCGACCAGATGCTGCCGCCGGACAACTTTCAGGAAGATCCGCAACCGGTCGTCGCTCATCGGACATCGCCGACCAACCTCGGGCTCTACCTGCTCGCTACGGTCAGCGCAAGCGAGTTCGGCTGGGCAGGTACGGGAGACACCGCCGAGCGGCTCGAGACCACGCTGGCCACCATGCAGCGGATGCCGCGCTATCGCGGGCATTTCTACAACTGGTACGCCACGCAGGAACTGCGTCCGCTCGAACCGAAGTACGTGTCCTCCGTCGATAGCGGTAACCTCGCTGGCCATTTGATCGCGCTCGGCAACGCTTGCCGCGCATGGGGCAGGCGGCTTCCCGGCATGGATTTTGGGGCTGCGTGCGCGGGCGTTGGCGATACGCTCGATCTGCTGGACGAAGCCGTGCGCGTGTGGGGCGGCGAGCGCACGCGTGTCGCGTTGAATGCCGAGTTCGATCAGGCGGTGGCGGCGCTGCGCGCGTGGCTCGACGCTGCGCTTCCTGTCCCGCCTCGCGACGAGACACCCGCGACACCCGCAATAGCGCCCGAGTGGAAGGAGGCCGTGCTGCTCGGCGCTACCGTTTCAGACATTGCGCGCGCGCTCGTCGACGAGGGGACCGGTGCTCGGGCTCGCCCCGACGCCCTGAACGACGACGTACTGTTCTGGGCGCGCGCGCTGGAGGACGCGCTTCACAGTCACGAGCGCGACGTGATGCGTTCGGCGAGCGCGTCGGCCGAACTGGCCACGCGCCTGAAGCGGCTGACCGAAACCGCGCTCCAGATGGCCGATGCGATGGAGTTCGGCTTCCTGCTCGACCCGGTGCGCATGCTTCTGTCGATCGGCTACTCGGTCGCCGACGGCCGGCTCGATGAGAGCAGCTATGACTTGCTGGCCTCGGAGGCACGGCTTGCCAGCTTCGTCGCGATCGCCAAAGGCGACATTCCGGCGCGCCACTGGTTCCGGCTGGGACGTGTCGCGACGCCGGTCGCGGGTGGTGCGGCGCTGGTCTCGTGGTCCGGGTCGATGTTCGAGTATCTGATGCCGTCGCTCGTCATGCGCGCCCCGTCCAGCAGCCTGCTCGCGCGGACCAACGAACTCGTGGTGCGCCGGCAGATGGCGTATGGGGCGTCGCTCGGCCTGCCGTGGGGGATCTCCGAATCCGCATACAACGCTCGGGACCTCGAGCTGACTTACCAGTATTCGAGTTTCGGCATTCCCGATCTGGGTCTCAAGCGCGGCCTCGGCAACAACGCGGTCATCGCTCCCTACGCCACGGCGCTGGCCGCGATGGTCGCCCCGACGGCGGCACTACGCAATTTCGAACGCCTCGAAATGGTGGGCGCGGGCGGGCGCTTCGGCTTTTACGAGGCGCTCGACTACACGCCCTCCCGCGTGCCAGCGGGGCGGCAGGGGGTGATCGTGCGGGCCTTCATGGCGCATCACCAGGGTATGGCGATCGTCTCGATTGCCAACGCGCTGCTAGGCGGGCGGATTCGCGCGTTCTTCCACGCGGAGCCGGCCATCCGTGCGACGGAGCTGCTGCTCCAGGAGCGCATGCCGGGCAGGGTGGCAGTCGCGCGTCTGCGCATCGAAGAGAAGAGCGCGGGGCCGCAGCGCGGCGTCGAATCCGCTGTCGCGCGCCGCCTCGTGTCGGCTGGCGACTCGCCGCCAGCCACCCATCTCCTGTCCAACGGTCGCTACACGGTCATGCTCACCGCCGCAGGCTCGGGCTACAGCCGCTGGGGAGATCTGGCGATCACGCGCTGGCGCGAGGATGCGACGCGAGACGACTGGGGCAGCTATCTGTATCTGCGCGACGTCGAGAGCGGTGTTTTCTGGTCCGCGGCATGGCAGCCTACTGGCGTGGTGCCGGACAGTTACGCCGCGACCTTCACGGAGGACCGGGCGGCGTTCGTCCGGCGCGACGCAGCGCTGACCACCTCGCTCGACGTGATCGTCTCTGCGGAAGACGATGCGGAAGTGCGGCGCGTATCGGTGTCCAATGCCGGCTCGCGTGCGTGCATCATCGAATTCACGTCGTATGCCGAAATCGTGCTGGCTACGCCAGCGGCCGATCAGGCCCATCCGGCATTCAGCAAACTGTTCGTGCAGACAGAGTACGAGGCCGAACTGGGTGTGATACTCGCGACACGCCGGCGCCGCTCCCCGGACGAACCCGAGGTCTGGGCGGCTCACCTGTCGGTGGTCGAAGCCGATCAGGCCGGCGCCGTCGAAGTCGAAACCGACCGCTTGCGCTTCATTGGCCGCGGCGGCCACGTCCGCTCGCCGCGCGCGCTTTCCAGCGAGCGCGTTCTGAGCGGCACGGCCGGAGTGGTGCTCGACCCGGTTTTCGCGATGCGCCGGCGCATGCGCGTTGCGCCCGGCGCGACCGCAAGCGTCGCGTTCTGGACGATCGTCGCCCACTCGCGCGCGCGGTTGCTGGATCTCGTGGACAAGCATCGTGAGGGCGCCTCGTTCAGCCGTGCCGCGATGCTCTCCTGGACCCAGGCACAGGTGCAGTTACGCCACACCGGCGTGAGCGCCGACGAAGCGGCACTGTTCCAGCGCATGGCCGGCTACCTGCTGTACGGCGACCCCGCGATGCGGGCGAACTCCGCTGCCCTGATGCGAGGTGCCGCGGAGGTCGCCGCAGCCGGTGGCGTGGGCGCCGCGCCGCTCTGGGCGCACGGCGTCTCGGGCGATCTGCCGATCCTGCTGGTGCGGATCGACGATATCGAGCACATGGCGCTCGTGCGGCAACTGGTGCACGCGCACGAATACTGGCAGATGAAGCGGCTCGAGGTCGATCTGGTGATCGTCAACGAGCGTGCGTCGTCATATGTACAGGATCTGCAGGCCGCACTCGAAACGCTCGTGCGCTCTGGCCAGTCGCGGCCGCAGCCCGGTAGCCCGGCGCCGGGCAAAATCTTCCTGTTGCGGGCGGACCTGATGGCGAACGACGCGCGCGCGCTCTTCCCGATAGCGGCGCGTGCAGTGCTGGCAGCGCGCAACGGGCGCTTGTCGGAACAGCTCAGGCGGCTCGCGGGCGGCCCGCCTGCGAAGCCGCAACGTGCGCGAATGCCCGCGCCTGAAGGAGACGGGGCCCCCGGCATGGGGCGTGTTGCAGCAGGCTCTGGGCTCGAATGCTTCAATGGGCTCGGCGGCTTTGCAGACAATGGCCGCGAATACGTGGTCGTGCTGGGTCCGGGACAATACACGCCGATGCCGTGGGTCAACGTGATCGCCAATCCGGCCTGCGGATTCATGGTTTCCGCGGAAGGCGGCGGCTATACGTGGGCGTCGAACAGCCGGGAGCGGCAGCTCACGCCGTGGTCGAACGACCCCGTCGGCGATGCGGCCGGCGAGGCGTTCTACGTGCGTGACGAGGCCACGGGCGCGCTGTGGGGGCCGCAGGCCCAGCCAGTACGCGACCATGGCGCGGGCGCGGCACCCTACGTCGCGCGTCACGGCCAGGGCTACAGCCGCTTCACGCATATCGCCGACGAGGTGGCGCTCGAACTACTGCAATTCGTGCCGTTGAGCGATTCGCTGAAGATCTCGCGCCTGACGTTGCGCAACCTGTCGGACCGTAGCCGGCAGCTCTCGGTGACGGCCTACGTGGAATGGGTGCTCGGGGCACAGCGGGCCGTAACGGCGCCGCACATCGTCAGCGAGATCGACGCGCAGACGGGCGCGATTTTCGTGCGCAACGGCTACGGCGAGGCGTATCGAGGTCGTGTGGCGTTCGCGGATCTCGGCGGCCGGCAGAGCGGCTGGACCACCGACCGGCGCGAGTTCATCGGCCGCAATGGGACGTTGAGCGATCCCGCCGCGCTGGCCGGAGGCGACGACGAGCGCCCGCTATCGGGCAAGACCGGAGCCGGGCTCGATCCGTGCGCGGCGCTGCAAACGCGGGTCGAACTGCCGCCTGGCGGCGTGACCACGATCGTGTTCCTGCTCGGCGACGCAGCGACGGCCACGGAAGCGAGGCGCCTCGTCGCGCATTATCGCGAAGCCGATCTCGAAGGCGTACTGGCCGCGGCAACCGGCTTCTGGGACGACATGCTCGGGTCGGTTCAGGTCGCGACGCCGGATCGCGCGCTGGACCTGATGCTCAACCGTTGGCTGCTCTATCAGACACTCGCTTGCCGGATCTGGACGCGCGCGGGTTTCTATCAGGCGGGCGGCGCTTTTGGATTCCGCGATCAACTGCAGGACGGCATGGCGCTCGCGCTGCCGTGCCCGGCGCTCACCCGCGAGCATCTGCTTCGGGCAGCCGCACGCCAGTTCCCGGAAGGCGACGTGCAGCACTGGTGGCTGCCGGAGGGGGGGGGCGGGGTGCGTACACGTATCTCGGACGACCGCACGTGGCTTGCCTATACCGTGGCCCACTACATCGAAGTGAGCGGCGAGCACGGGATTCTCGACGTGATGGTGCCGTTCCTCGAAGGCCGTCCGCTGGCGGCGGACGAGCACGAGGCCTGGTTCGTGCCGGACATCGCGCAGGCGAGCGCGACGTTGTTCGAGCATTGTGCGCGGGCGCTGGAGCAGACGCTTGGATTGTTCGGAACGAGGGGGCTGCCCTTGATGGGGACCGGCGACTGGAACGACGGCATGAACAGGGTGGGTGAAGCGGGGCGGGGCGAAAGCATCTGGCTCGGCTGGTTCCTCTACGCGACGCTAGTGGCTTTTGCGCCGATCGCGCGAGCGCGTCATGAGGATGCGCGTGCGGATTGCTGGGTGGAACGCGCGGAGGCGCTCAGGAAGGCGCTCGAAAGCGCCGGTTGGGATGGCGCATGGTTTCGCCGCGCGTACTACGACGATGGCACGCCGCTCGGGGCCGCAGTCAACGATGAATGTGCGATCGACGCGATCGCGCAGTCGTGGAGCGTACTGTCGGGCGCGGCCAGCGCCGAACACGGTGCACTTGCGATGGCCGCGCTCAATGACCGCCTGATTCGACGCGAAGATGGCCTCGCCTTGCTGTTCACGCCGCCGTTCGACCGTACGCCGCTCGATCCGGGCTATATCAAGGGCTATCCGCCCGGCATCCGCGAGAACGGTGGCCAATACACGCATGCTGCCATGTGGTCGGTGCTGGCATTCGCACAATTGGGCGATGGCGATCGCGCAGCCGATCTGCTCGCGATGCTCAATCCGGTCAACCGGAGCCGGACGCGCAGCGGCGTGAACCGCTACAAGGTCGAGCCTTATGTGGCCGCCGCCGACGTCCATTCGGTCGCGCCACACGTGGGACGCGGTGGATGGACGTGGTACACGGGTTCGGCAGGATGGATGTATCGCGCGGGCATAGAAGGGCTGCTAGGGTTGCGCAAGCGCGGCGGCGAACTCGGGATCGAGCCTTGCGTGCCGAGGGCCTGGCCTGGCTTCACGGCGGTCTTGCGCCACGGTACGTCGTACTACGAGATCGCCGTGAACAATCCTCACCAAGTCTGCCGCGGTGTGGGCAGCATGAGCGTGGACGGCAGGATGTGCGAACCCGGTGTAGTGGCGTTTCCATTGGTGGACGACGGCGCACGCCACAACGTGATCGTGACGCTGGGTCCGCGGCCGGATTAGCGGCTGGAACGGTGCCCGGGCCGGCATTTTGCAGCATCCCTGGTAGAAACGAGTCCTGTCCGACGTGTGCGGGCTCGCTGGTTGCGCTCCATATGGCAACCGGAGAGGCAAATGTTCACTCAAAACGCTGTGCGCCTGTTGATCGCAGACGACGATCCGAACGTGCTGGCTGCATACGTGTCGTTTTTCAACGCTCAGGGCTACGAAATACGAACAAGTGGGGATGGAGCAGACGCGCTAGCGCAATACCGTGCGTGGCACCCGAAAGCCGTCGTCCTCGATATTCAGATGCCCATGCTCGACGGTCGCGCCGTCGCCAGGGAAATTCGGCGCCTGAGGGCTGTGCCCCGGCCGTTGCTGGTGGCGGTCACCGCGCTGACGGCCGCTTCGGAGCACGCGGAATCCCTGAATTCGGGATTCGATTACCATTTCGTGAAGCCTGCCGACCTTCCGGTCGTTCTCGCCACGATAGCTGCCGACGCACTCTCCAATGATATGGATGCCTAATCTATAGAAACGAGGGGAAGTCTGGTGTTGTTTGTTCTTTCCTGCTATGCGTTGGCATTGAGCGCAACATGACTCGAGAAATAGCACCCGATAAATGAGCGTACTGTGCAAAGGAGTGGGCGTGCCGTGGGTTTGAATATTCAGCGACCGGTCAGCCAGTGCTCGATGGGATGTAAAACGCGACGTATCAGATAAACGGCTAGCGACAACATTGGTGACCCCCGAGCGAGTTCGGCATCGGAACGCCGCATTGTCACGTTTCTCACTCACTCCAACCACAGCTTGGCGTTTTCGATTGCCCGGACAAATGTCCGTCGGACAGTCCGTTTCTCTGAAGCGCGCTTTAGCCGAGGGCTTGCCCGGAAATTTGAATTCGCGGCACGCCGCGTGCGCTGTCGTTGTCTCCTTTGATGATCAAACAGGAGATGACTATGACTGCATTTGACACCCAACCGGGCGGCGCCGGTGCAACAATCGTTGGCGGGGGCGTTGGTAAAGGGCCCGGACCGGAAGTCATGGCCGCCGCAACGCTCGACGGAAACAAGGTCGTTTCATCGGACGGCGAACACATCGGGAAGATATCCGACATCATGGTCGACGTACGCGACGGACGCGTAGCCTATGCGGTTCTTTCCGAGGGTGGTTTTCTTGGCATGGGGAGTTCGCTGCATGCCATTCCTTGGGGCGCTCTGACTTTGGACACCGCGGAGAAGGTTTTTCGCGTTGACATTACCGCGCAGCGAATCAAGGACGACCCGGGCTTTGACAAGGACCATTGGCCGTCGATGGCCGATCCGCAGTGGGGCAGCCAGCTTCACGAATACTATAACCGACAGCCTTACTGGTTATCGGGTAGCCCAACGGAGGGAATAGACGAAACCGGCACCGCGGGCAGCGGTCGGATCGACGTCTGAAGACAGCGCGGCCCGCCTGAAACGGGCCGCGCAAGCTCGTGTTGCCGCCCTGCGCAGCGATGCGTCGAGTCAGGTCGCTGGCGAGGCACAGCAACGCTGTGCTGATGCGACGGGTGTGGTGCGCGGCGCGACGTCAATCAGTGCATTCACGACGCTTGCGCCGTTCGCCGCGGTCGGCGCTTTGTGATGGGCACACTTTGACGTAACGGCAGGGCCGGTTGCTGAAGGTCTCTTATGTGAGCCGCTTGCGAGGGCGAAACACGCTGCCAACGAAAAGTCCATGAACGGGAACGATCGTTGCGGAACCAGGTGCGCGCGACTGGCGCAGACCTCTGGAGAAAGATCATGAACAAGGACCACGTAAAAGGCGAAGCGGAGAAACTTAAAGGAAAGGCGAATGAAGTCGCAGGGAAGGTCACCGGAAACAAGGGCCAGGAATTGAAGGGTGACGTCCAGCAGGGAGCCGGTGAACTTCGGAAGAAGGTGGGCGATGCGAAGGACGCGGCCAAGCGCTCCAGCGACGAGAGGATCGACAAAGACCGGGAGTGAAGTCCGGCGCTTGCGAGGCACGATAATCGCGCCTCGCAAGCGCTGCCCGCTCACGTCAGAATCAGATTTCGCCGCTAAACGGGGGGAGCGAGTTGACCTGCGCCGTTCAAATCAGAATGACAAAATCAGCGCCCAGTGCGCCACCCATAATGGCGGGAGTCGCACGCCTGAATTGCGTTTCTCAGACGAGATTCCGAGCGCCGCGCAACGATGGCCTACTACCTGTGTTCTTCGAGCTTCGACTGGGACATGCCCGCCCTCCGTCTAACAAGTCCGGCGGCGTAGTGGCTTCGGGGCGCAGTAGGCGAAGGTCCACGGTTCCTATGGGCCTGATCACTCACGAAATCGTATACCTGTTCTGGGGGCCGCCGGTATAGAGGGTTCGGGCGAGCTCCACAATTCTGTCGCGGTTGTGATCGAAGGTTGCGAGCAAAGAAGGCTCGTCAGAAATCATTTCGGGATTCAGCTTCATGAGCATCGCATTGTCGACCAGAAATGCAATCTCACGAGCTTTGTCGTAGCCCCAGAAGCACACGCAGCGCCTGGAAGCATCGTAGATTCGACTGGGATTGGGAAAGTTGAGCATCACACCACCTTTTTTCAATATACCCTCCGGGACGCACTCACATGAGCGACTAATCGAATGTCTGCGGTGGTGACGAGGCAATCTGGCGCCTCGATATCGAACCGGGGGCCGTAGCACATCGGTCATATCCAGCATGCGCTTTTTACCGCAGCGATGCAACGAAGATCACGAAACGCCGCTTTTAGTCGCATCCGGCCATGCGAGGGTCGGCGCTCGCTATGAGCTAGAAGTTCAGTGCGCCGTGGCGAGAGGGCTATTCATTCCTGCGCACTGGCGTCGGCCCCTCCGGGTTCAACCAAGTCGACGCTTGAATCGTGTAAATGCTCCCTGCGACGCCTACAATTGCAATACGTTGTCGTGTGACCGGGCGGGAGCTCAAGCAATTGGCATGGTCGACGATTCAGTGATGGATTCACCGCATATTATGTGAACGCATCACAAGCACTAATTGCTTCAACGTCCGCAGAGGAAAAGCACGCTCACGATGAATTGCAACGCACGTTCCAACCCTTGGAAGGAGATCGCTTTGAACAGGCCCTATCTCAGTGTGGAGGCGATCATCGAGCAGTTTCGCGCTGATGCCGTGGCGTCGTCGGCTCAGCCAACTCCCGGCGATTGTCTGCAGTGGCTGGCAAAATTCCTCGCGCGCGAGCACGCAACGATGAATGCGGATGATTGGGACGCGCTTGTCCACGTGGGCGGACTGCTTTGGCATGCAGCGCAAGCGTGAGACGGGCGACGCGAATCAGATGAGCAGACGAGGTGCCTGGGCGAGTATGAAGTCAAGTGCCTGCCTGCCACGCAGCCAGCCCAGCGGTTTCGACACGAGGTAACGAATGCCCGGAGCTACGCGCTGTCCCGAGCCGTTGAGGTGCGACGCTGCACTAGTTCGTCATCCGATTTGTTGCTCGGTGTGCTGAAACTGCGGCGCCCATGAAAAGTCCTGCACCGTACAGACGCGCATTCGCATTGAAGGCATGATTTGCATTCACGCGGAAAGGAGCGCGTCTCGTGCAACGAGACGTATCATCGGCGATATCCCGGCTCCGATTGCTTACGCAGACAACTCAAGGAGGCATTATGTCGTTCCCACCCGATGCACGAAAGCCGGATCAGGATAGACGCGCGGAGTATGGGCGCGCCGACGAAGCGCGCGAAAAGAAACGCAATGAAAGCGCCACAGAAATCGATCCTTCGGCGACGAAATGGCGCTATACGCCCCTGCGGGGCACGGTGAAAGCGCAGCAATAGAGCTGACGTGGTCCCCCACGCAAGAAGCGTTCGCGCTGGCTTGCGGAGGCGCCGCTGTGCCGCTTGCGGGCAACCAATAATGTCGGGCGCGGCCAGCGCCGCACGAGCGGCACTTGCAATGGCCGTGCTCAATTGTCTCCCGATTCGAGATCGGAACTGGAAGGAGTAAGGGTCTCGCACGAGGCGCCGTTCCAGCTTTCACAACTCGAAGAATGGATTTCCCTTCTTCGTGTCGGCCGTTCGTGTGGCCGTAACCAGATGGTTCTGCAGCCAGTACGATGCCTTGCTCAGCCCCACCGTGTGGTAGTCGTCGCCGAGTTCGCAGACCAGTATCCGGTCATCCGATGCAATCCCTTCAGCGAATGCGCTCGCCAGTTGCTTCGCGTCGCGGCTCGTGTTGAGAACCAGAAAGACTCCCATTCGATGTAAATGGACGAATTCATAATCACCGCCCGACACCTTCATCACAATGTCGCGGATTCTCGCGTGCTGCTCGGTGGGCGTTGCGATGAAGATGCTGACGAGATATGTCACTTTCTTGCTGATGGCCATGAGTGCACCGCTCTTTCGGGGTTAAACAACCGCCTTCGGCACTATGCGCGGGGAGAAGAGGGCTGCGGGAACCGGAGCGCGATGGGCGCGGCCCATGCGATACGTTGCGCGCACGAGGCCTTCGAGTCGGTACGCTAACGTACTGGCCCATGACCGCGCGGAGCGCTGTCGCTCGAAGCGGCGTGCATCGCTGTTACGACTTCCGTGAAGATGGTGCGCATTGCGAATGTGGTTGTACTCTCGCATCACCTCGAGTCTCGCATCACCTCGAGTCGAACGGACCTATTTCACTTGCCGTGTCGGCGGCGACGCCCCGATTCCTGCTATCAATGGAAAATCAGATAAAGGACGACCAGTACGACGAGCGGTACGCCAAGAAGCCAGCCAATCAGATAAGGCATGATGTCCTCCGGTACGAGTAGGGTAGTGAGCAGCCTGCTTCCCGGACTCCGCATGGCGCGTACCCGGCGCGCCGTGCTCGCCACACGGCATCACATCGGATGTCCCCGAAGCAGCGGCACAGTCATGGACGGGCAGGATCATGACCATAAAAGCTAATAAACGCAGCTGGCGCATGCATGCCCGTGCGCTACGGCACCCGGTGCTCCACTGTTACCAGAAATGTCTTGACCGCATTGAACGTGGTGCGTAGCTTGGACCAGGAACTCAGGAATCTGACTACTGCTCATCAATGAGCGCTCACGGCGGTATTCGTTGTCCTCTCTTTTCCTTGATTTCACGTCTGCGTTCGTTAGCGGACGGGGCTGTCTACTCATCAGGGAATTCAAGGCAACATTCGCAACGCATGTCGAATCCACGAGAAAGGCAAGAATCGCAATGGGCACGATCGAACTCTATTGCAGTCCGAACGGTGACAGATGGCTGTTTTGCGACAGCGCTTATCAGGCAGCTTTCATACGGCACGTGCCAAACGCCGCGTCGGGTGGAAGCGTCACGGACGTAGCCGTCGAAGCGTTTCTTGCAGCGGGAAAATCAGGGCAAAGGGGGCCGCAGTACGATGCGTTGCAGGAACTGCTCACGCGAACGGAGTCCGGTGATGTCTCTCGCGATGCCGCGCCGTCCTCACCTCCTGCAAGCGCCGCTGGCATCGTGCACAAACCCGCTGCTGAAGCGCTCCTGCTGAGCGCGGCCCGAGTGCGCACGTTTGCGCAACGGCGTCACATGACGAACGCGAGCGGCTTCTTCTTCACGCGTGACGATCGCCTCTTTCTCGTTACCAGCCGTCACGTTCTGATTGATTCGCCTAGCCAGCATTTTCCGGATCGTATCGAGGTGGAACTCCACGTCGATCGTGACAACCTCGGCGCTTCTACGTGGTTTTCCCTGCCTCTGTATTCGGGAGGTACGAGTCTTTGGCGTCAGGCATCGGACGACGGCGGCGATGTCGACGTCGCCGTGCTGGAAGTCCGGAAAGACAGACTGCCCGCGGGCGCCGTCTTCGAAGCCTTTGGCCCCGAACATCTCCCTACGCCCGGCCTCACGATGCCCGCCGGCGCTTCCGTGCTGATCGTTGGCTTTCCACTGGGTTTTCATGATTCGCTGCATCATCTGCCCATCGTCAGACAGGGCGCCATTGCGTCCGCGTTCGGACTGCGGTTCGACGGCAAGGGCTGTTTCATCACCGACGCGCGAACGCACCGCGGCACGAGCGGCGCGCCCGTGGTGGCGAGCACCGCGTCGATGCACGCGCACGGTGTGGCCTCGTCGCTCCCGTGGATACTCTTGGGCATTCATTCGTCAACCGTCGACATGGGAGCACGCGATAGAGACGTCGACGAGAGCCTGGGTCTCAACCAGGCGTGGTACGCCGACGTTCTGATGACGCTCACGGCCAATTAGCCGGCTGGCGCAGCGAAATCGATCTCACCGGTGGGCAAATCTTGTACTGGCGGGAAGGTAAGCGCAGGTCTAGTTCGCGCTGCCGGATTGAAGTTTCGTATCGGCCACGAAGCGGCGTATGGCGCTCGCAGCGGCCGGGCGGTTTCGTCCTTCGAGTGTTTGTGCCAGTAACTCCATAAATACGGCGAGATCACGACTTCCGTAACGTCCGCAGAATTCCTTCACGACGTCAAGAACGGCGGCTCGCTCGCTGGCATCGGACAGCGTGCTGGCAATGTATGAACCTCCGCGCGCGAGTTCGGCCATATAGAGTTGGCGATATGCGGCGCTAGCCACGCTCTTCGATTTTCCTTTCTTCATTTCCATTGTTCGCCCCCTTTCGTCTTGTCGCTGCGCCCGGGCATGGGCGCTGACTGCGTGTGCGTGAGCGAATCGTTCAGCCTGATCTTGGGGGGAGACGGGCGGCAATGCGGTGCGCACACGTTGATGCACCGCGCAACAATTATTCCCGCAGGATACGCCATGCTTGCCATGGGCATTGTGTCGCGCTCGCGCGAAGGGCGCGGGAGCGGCAAGCGGGCGTCTGCGGTGTGGC
Source organism: Paraburkholderia sp. (assembly GCF_035501035.1). Classification (GTDB taxonomy): domain Bacteria; phylum Pseudomonadota; class Gammaproteobacteria; order Burkholderiales; family Burkholderiaceae; genus Paraburkholderia. The sequence continues at coordinate 5,651 of NZ_DATJWR010000173.1, read as the reverse complement.
CCGTTCACAATGAAGCTGGTTTGCAGCGGCGTTGCCTCATTGCCTGGGCAAGCGAGAGGGCAGGCGCAATTGCGCGCTCAGGTCCGCGCTGCTATCAGTCGATTCACGTCTTCGGGGTCGACCGGCTTGGTGAGGTGATGATCGAATCCCGCTTCGGCTGAGCGGCTGCGTTCTGCAGGCAGCCCGTACCCCGTGAGTGCGATCAACGTCACGCGCCGCCCCGTTTCCGCGCCGCGCAGCCTTTTCGCAACCTCATAGCCGTCCATGTCGGGCAATCCAATGTCGAGCAGGATGACCTCCGGATCGAAGCTCGCAGCCATGGCGATACCCGAAGCACCATCGAGGCAGGTCTTCACCTCGTGTCCCGCGATGGTCAACAGCATCGCGAGCGCTTCGACTGCGTCGGCGTTGTCATCGATGATGAGAATCCGTTTGGGAAGCCCGATGGCCGGTGGCGTCGTCGCATCGGGCACGGTGGCGTGCGGAGTTGCATCCCGCGGCAGGTCGACGATAAATTCGCTGCCGGTGTGCCCGTCGCTGAGCGCCCTGACCGAACCGCCGTGCAGCTCGACCAGGCGTCTGACGATGGACAGGCCAACGCCGAGCCCGCGAAGTCGCGGTGCGTCGGATGCGGGGCCCTGAACGAACATGTCAAAGAGGCTTCCGATCATGTCCGAAGGGATGCCTCGCCCATTGTCCTTGATACTCAGCGACAAACGATGGGCCGTGGCGCTCGCCCGCAACTCGATGGATCCGCCGGGCGGCGTGAATTTGGCCGCATTGATCACGATGTTCTCGATGACCTGCGAGAGTCGGGTGGGGTCCGCGTAGAGAAAGAGGGGTTCGTCGGGCAGCGAGACCGACAGCCGGTGTTGACGCTCGTCGACGATGGGCTGGCACACCTCTATGGCGCTTTGCACGATGGTTTTCAGCGCGACAGTCTGCCGGTTCAGTTCAATGCTGCCGTTGGTGACACGTGTGAGGTCAAGCATATCGTTCACCAGATGCATCATGGCGGCTCCCTGCCGCTGGATGACGCCCACGGCCCAGGTCTTCTGCGCTTCGGAGGCGGCCTCCGAGCCGAGAAGATTGCCGGCCGAATATAGCGCCGCCAGGGGATTGCGCAGCTCATGGCCAAGCATGGCCAGGAACTCGTTTTTGCGCCGGTCGGCCTGTGCGAGTTGCTCGGCGCGCTCCCGGAGCTGCGCGTTGCTCGCACTGCGGTCTGTCATGTCGCGCTCGGTCGAGGCAACTGCTACGGCGTTGCCCGAATCGTCCAGCAGAATCGACATCGTGAGCCAGATGTCGACCACACGACCGTCCTTCGCGACCCGCCGCGTCTCGTACGAATGGAGCGCTTCGTGATGCAACGCCTGATGGATGAAGTCAATATGATCGTGTCTTGCACCGCTCGGTAGCAGGTCCGAGACGGACATGCCCAGCGCCTCGTCCTCGCTGTAGCCATACATACGGGTGGCAGCCCGGTTCCATGCAAGGAAGCGGCCTTGCAGGTCGAATACCGTGACTGCATCGTTGGAGTCCTGCACGACGGCGGCGAGGCGCCGCGAACGCTCATTGGAACGCCTCACAGGAGTGATATCCGTCCACGTGAGCACTACGCCAGCGGGCGGCCTGCCGTCAGCTGCGGCGTATGGCGTGATCCGGCGCATGTACCAGAGGCCGGTGGCCGTCTGGACCTCCTTTTCCGCGGAGGGGACGAGACCTGATAGTACGCGTTCCGCGTCCAGCATCAGCGCATCGCCCAGGGGCGCGCCCAGCACCTCGGCAATGGCGCGGCCCATATCTGCGGGCGCGAGGCCAAACAGCCGGCCAGCGCTGGGCGTGAATCGCCGGATTATGCAGTGCTCGTCGAGAAGCACCGTCGGGATTTGCGTGCTCGCCAGAACACTCGTGACGTCCGCGTTGAGCGCCTCCAGCTCGTGCAGCTTCTGTTCGAGCTGCGCATTGACCTGGTTCATCTGTTCATTGACCGCCTGCAGTTCCTCTCTCGAAGTTTCGAGTTCCTCGTTGGCCGAGCGCAGTTCCTCGTTGATGGAAAGCACTTCTTCGTTCGACACCCTGAGCTCGCTATTGCTTTCTTCCAGCTCCTCGATCGTGCTGCCAAGGGCCGCCTGGGTCGTGCGAAGTTCGCTCTCCAGGTGCCACAGGTCCGAATCAACGCCCGAGAGAACGGGCGAGGAGGGACGATCGACGACCGGCAGACGTGCGAACAGAACGAGCAGGGCCTTGCCGGAATTCGCCGTATCGAACGGGCGCGTCACGGTGATCTTGATCGCTGGCATCTCCCCGTTCGACACGACTTCGCTAACCGGTGTGCCGGAGTCGTTGTCGAGTGCGCGGCGCAGTGCGATCCGCAACTTCAGGCGCAAGCCTTCGCGCGCCATGTCGAGGAGGTTGCCGGTTGGCTCGCCCGCGGGCTGGCTTAGATATTCGTCCGCCGCGCCGCTCACATACAGGACCTGATGCGAGGCGTTGACCAGGATGGACGCCGCGTGGTGCTCGGCCAGCAAGGTGGCATTCACCAGCTCTGCGTAGCCCTTGTTCCTGACGCCCACGCGGCTCGCGGGCGGGAACTCCTCGCGGCGCACGGTGCGTGGCGAGAAGCGATAGCCGGAAACGCCGGGGCCCACCGCGGGGCTGCGCTGGTAAATGCGCCAGGCTTTGGATATCTCGTGGAACTGGGTCGAGTCGGGATCGGTACTCTCCGAGCGCCCGAGAAACAGAAAGCGCTTCGGATTGAGCGAGAAGTGAAACAGCTCGAACACGCGCTGCTGGGCGTCAGGCTCGAGATAGATCAGCAGGTTCCGGCAGCTGATGAGATCGACGCGGGAAAATGGCGGGTCGGCAATCAGGTTCTGCGGCGTGAACAGGATCGTCTCGCGAATCTCCTGCTTGACCTGATAGGCATCGGCGCGCGCGTGAAAGAAGCGCTCGAGCCGCTTGTCCCCGAGCGGCAACGCAACGCCTGGCGGATAAATGCCCAGCCGCGCACGCGCGAGCGCCGCGCGGTTCACGTCCGACGCAAGGATCATGAATTTTCGCGATTCTCCGCGCTCTTCGATCTCCTCGGTCAGCAGCATTGCCATCGAATAGGCTTCCTCGCCGGTCGCACAGGCGGGCACCCATACGCGCAACGGTTGATCGCCTGCCGGTTCATCCAGCAGAGGCGCCAGGACCCGCTCGGACAGTGCCTGCCAGGCCTGCGGGTCCCGGAAAAACTCTGTGACGCCAATCATCATGTCCAGGCTGAGTGCCTCGACTTCCTCGGGCCGGGTTCTGAGCAGCTCGCAGTAGAGCTGAAGACTGGCGACCCGGTTGACGCTCATGCGGCGCGCCACGCGGCGCTCCAGGGTCCCGCGCTTGTAGCCCCTGAACTCAAAACCCGCGCCTGCCAGGGCTCTTAGCACCGGCTCGAGGTCGGGGGAATCGTCCTCGGCGGCGGAGGTCGACAGGCTGACAGCTTCCGAGCGTCCGATGTATTCGATGAGTGCCGCCGGCATTTCCTCCACCGGCAGCACATAATCGACCAGACCGGTTTCGATTGCATGCACAGGCATGGCGTCGTGCTCAGCCGTTTCCGGGTCCTGCGCCATCACCATGCCACCTTCGGCCTTGATCAGGCGCAGACCCGCTGAGCCGTCTGCATTGGCGCCGGTGAGCACGATGCCAATCGCGCGCTCGTGCTGGTCCGTCGCAAGTGATTTGAAGAGGCGGTCGACCGGCATGGGGATCTCCGGCCGGCCGACGGTGGGCGACAGCCTGAACAATCCGTGGAACACGCTGACGGAGAACTTTGGCGGGATGACATACACGTGGCCGCCCATGATCGGCGCACCGTCGTCGATGACCGAAACGACGAGGGGAGTGGCCCGCGCCAGTAGCTCGGCCAGATGACTATCGGCGTCCGGGGCGAGATGTACAACGACCACGAAAGCGATATCTGGCGGTATCGCAGTGGCCGCGCGGAAAAACCGGCCAAGCGCCTGAAGCGCGCCAGCCGAGGCACCGATCGCGACGATACGTGAGGCCCGCAGCGGCGCGCTGGCCGGCGAGGGCGGGGTGGCGTTCATGTTCGAGCTTGCGCCTGTTGATCAGTCTCGTGAGAAACATTAAAAATACCGCGGATTTTCAGGGGGTTAGGACGGTCGGGGTGATCTCGAAGCCGAGCGCGGACGCGCGGCGCCTGAGCGCGGCGATGCTGCGCTGCTGTTGCTGCTCCTCGTAGCGCTGCTGCCCCTGGTCGACGAAGGCCTCACCACGCGTGAGCATGAAGTACACCATGCGCGCGAGCTTGTGGGCGACGGCCGTATTGGCGCGCGGCTTGTCCATGCGCGCGCACAGGCGCCGGTAGAATGCACCCAGCGCAGAAGCGTTGCGCGACAGGCTCATGGCCGCGATCTTGAGCGCCTGGCGCACGCGGTTGGTGGAGCGCCGCGTACGCGCGCTGAGCACCTTGCCGCCGCTGATCTTCGTGCCGGGGCACAGCCCGAGCCATGAGCAGAAGTGCTTGACGTTCGCAAAGCGGCTCAGGTCCGGGCCGATTTCCGAGAGGATCGTCATCACGGTGGTGACCGACAGGCCGTTGATGCGCGTCAGGTCCACACCCGCCCAGCGCGCCAGCGCCGCACGCGCATCGAACTGCGGGGCGTTCTTGCTGCGCCGCTTGCCGGGTCCATCAAGGGCGATGTCGTGACGTCCAAGGGGTACCAGCAGCGCCTCAATCTTCGCGTCGCACTCGAGGATGCGCTGCGCGAGGCTGTCAAACATCGCCAGCGCCTGCTGCAGCACGAACAGGTGTTCCTCGCGCCAGTTGCCCGTCAGCGCGCGGACGATATCTTCTTCGCTGCGCCTGACCCGGGTATGACGATGGCTGGCCAGGGCCTTCGGGTCGCGCTCGCCGGCTACGATTGCACGGATGATCGCCTGGCCAGTCGCACCCATCACATCCGTGAGCACCTCGGTGAGCTGCAGGTTCATCTGCACCAGCGCCTTCTGCATGCGCAGCACCCAGCTGGCCTGCTCGGTGAGCAGTACCTCGCGCTGACGCACCACCGCGCGCACCACGCAGACCTCGTCGCCCGGGCGCCAGGCCGCCCGCAGCAGGCCCAGGCTCATCAGCTTCTGCAGCCATTGGCAGTCCTGCACATCGCTCTTGCGACCCGGAACGTACTTCATCTGCCGGGCGTCGACGAGCCACACCGTCAGTCCGCGCTGCTCCAGCACCTCATGTACGGGTATCCAGAATACGCCGGTCGATTCGAGGGCGACCGTATCAACCCCGCACGCGAGCAGCCAGTCCGCCATCGCGTGCAGATCGTCGGTCATCGTGCCGAACTCACGCACCGGCTCCTCGTCCGCTGCCTTGGGCACCGCGACCCAGTGACTCGAACCACCAATATCGATCCCCGCCGCGTTCGGAAACACTTCGGGACTGTCTTCGCGCTTGCGCATCGCCATCGTCGGCCTCATCATCGTGGGTGGACGGCAGCGCCATGGGATGCGTCGATATTGACTCGATCTCGTGAACGGGATGCAGCTCGCGCTGCTCACCACTGTCGCCGACGAATCCCGGACCATGCTCTCAAGCGGGCTCACCTGATGGCGTGCCGGCCACAGGTGCGCACCATTGG
>NZ_DATJWR010000172.1:0-4694 GCF_035501035.1 Paraburkholderia sp. | reverse complement strand
CTGGTCGGGAGCGATGATGCTCGAGTTCCTCGGCAACGGCGACGCGCAATACAAGGCCGCGCACGACGCGATCATGCAGGCCATCGAGAAGGTGCTGGTGGAAGGCCCGCGCACGCCGGATATGGGCGGCACGGCGAATACCGCGGCCCTGGGCGAAGCCGTCGCGGCCGCGTTGTGACGAAAACACCGGAAGGGGCAAGCGTACCGAAAGCGCTGAAATTGCCGAAAACAACGGCTTCGCCCGAGCTCGACGATTTGCGCGTGTTCTGCATGGTCGTGCGCAAGGCGAGCTTCAGTGCGGCGGCCGAGGCGCTTTCGGCTTCGCCTGCCTATGTGAGCAAGCGTGTGGGCGTGCTAGAGGCGCGTCTTGGCACGCGTCTTTTGCATCGGTCGACGCGGCGCGTCGCGATGACCGAGGCGGGCGAGCGCGTCTACGCCTCGGCCGGCAAGATTCTCGACGACGTCGAGCGACTCGTCGAAGACCTTTCCACGACGCGCCGCATTCCGCGCGGCACGCTGCGCGTGTCGAGCAGCTTCGGCTTCGGGCGCAACTTCGTCGCACCCGCGCTCGCGAGCCTCTCCGAACGCTATGCACAACTGAACGTGCGCCTCGAATTGTTCGACCGGCTCGTCGACGTGGTGGGTGAGGGCTTCGACCTCGACGTGCGCATCGGCGACGAGATCGCCGGACATCTGATCGCGCGGCGTCTCGCCACCAACTATCGTGTGCTATGCGCCGCGCCCGCCTATCTCGCGCGGCGCGGTGCGCCGCAGCAACTCGCGGATCTTGCCTCGCACGCGTGTCTTGCGATCAAGGAGCGCGATCATCCGTTCGGCGTCTGGCGTCTCGATGCGCACGGCGAAGCGGTATCGGTGAAAGTGGCGGGGCCGCTCTCGACCAATCACGGCGAGGTGGCCGTGCAATGGGCGCTCGCGGGGCGCGGTATCGTGCTGCGCTCGATCTGGGATGTCGCGCCGCTGCTGGAGAGTGGGCGCCTGCAGCGCGTGCTGCCCGGCGTCACGCAGCCGGCCAACGTCTGGGCCGTGTATCCGGCGCGGCTCGCGCAGTCGGCGAAAGTGCGCGTGTGCGTGAATCATCTGGAGGAAACGTTCGCGCGAATCGGGCTCGGTGTGTCCGCGAACGAGAGCGATTGAGCGGCGATTGGTTGGCGAGAGGTTGGCGAGTAGTTGGTGAATAAGGCAGCGATTAAGCGGCGGAATGTACAGCCGATAAGTGACCAATGAGCGACGCATCGCGAGCCTCGCCCAAGGCAGCAAGCACGTCACTGGCCGTCCGTGCTTTCGAGCGCCTTGCGCTCGCGCCGTTCCTCGTTGCCGCGGCGCGCGCGCATGCGCTGGCGCGACAGCACGGTGATGATCTGGCCGGTAGTGGCGTCGGCGGGAATTTCGTTGCGGATCACATTCGCCACCATCGGTAGCCCTTTGCGCTGGCGGCGCAGCGCCTGCGCGATCGCCTGGCGGCACGTCGGCCCGTGGCAATCCCATTCGTCGCGCAGTTTTCCGCAATAACGGCAGGTGTCCATGCGTTGCAGTGTAACCGGAATCGCCTGGCGGTTTCGGGGCGCGAACACGTCGCAAGCTTACGGCGCGGCGGTTTGCGCCGGTTGGCACGCGGCGGCGGTATGATCTGCAGCGGACCTTATGGGCATGTTCGGCGGCGGGAGCGGCAGATGGCGGCTATCGGCGTAGTCCTGTTCGACATGGAAGGCGTACTGTCCCACTACGACCGCGACGCGCGTGTGGCGAGCCTCGCGGCCGCGACCGGCGCGCCGCCGGAGGCCGTGCGCCATGCGATCTGGGGCTCGGGTCTCGAAGCGCGCGCCGATGCGGGCGAACTCGACCCCGATGCGTATTTGCGAGCGCTCGGCGGCATGCTCGGCTGCAAAGTGGGCCGCGACCTCTGGCTCGCCTCGCGGCGCGCCTCGATCGCGCCGAACGAAGCGGCGCTCGCGCTGGCGGCGCGGGTGGCCGCGCGTTGCCGCATCGCCGTGCTCACCAACAACTGCTCGCTCGTTACCGACCACCTCGATTATCTGAACCCGCCCGTTGCCCGGCTGTTCGGCGCGCGGATCTATTCATCGGCGGCGTTCGGCGCGGTCAAGCCCGCGGCGCAGACTTATCTGGGCTGCGTCGCGCACCTCGGCGCGCTGCCGCAGGAGACGCTTTTCATCGACGACAGCGAAGCCAACGTGACGGGCGCGCTCGACGCCGGTTTGCAGGCGCGCCACTTCAAAGATGCCGATGCACTCGCACACGACCTCCACCGGCTCGGCTTGATCGATGGCTGAGCCAGCCGGCTGGGAGGCGCCCGATTTCCTTGCGTCCAGGCGCAGCACCGTTGCGCGCCGCAACGCCGGCCACGCTCGCGCGGGCGTTCGCGGTGCGGGACTATCATCGTCGACGTGACGACGCCTCATGGAAGGCTTTACCTGCGGACCCAGCCATGAGCCGATCGCGGCATCGAAGCAACGGTCGGACTCATTGAGGCTCGCGCTGCCCGAGACTTCGCCGCCAAGGGCATTCACAGTTCCATGCGCTGTACGAAGGGATCAAGGCACCTGTCGCATGTGGCGCTCGCCGGGCAACGGCCCGCGAATGCGCACGACGCCGCACCGGCGAAGCGCCGCGGCGCACAGCAACAGGATGAACCGGATCCCTGCGAACATACGGGAGCTTGCGATGAAGATTCGACGCGGTTTCAGCCTGCTCGTGTCCGTGTGGATGTGCGCGTTCGCGCCGCACGCGCTCTCGCAGCCGTTGAGCGCGCCGGCGGGGCCTGGGCCGGCTCCGGGCGCGCCGCTCGTCTATGTGATGGATTTCGAGCTCGATGCGGCCAACGTCAAGCAGGATTCGAATCCTGTGGAGAATGCGCGGCCGCTTGGCGGCGGATTGCTGCCGAGGCCGCTGCTGCGCCATAGGGATCCGCAGGAGCAGGCGCAGGAAATCGTCACGAAGATGGCCGATGCGCTCGCGGAGGATCTGCGCGGCAAAGGACTCGACGCGCGCCGGCTCGCGAGCGGCGCGCCTCTGCCTGCGCAGGGCTGGCTCGTGCGCGGCGTGTTTCTGAGCGTCGACGAAGGGAACAGCCTGCGCCGCGCGGTGGTGGGTTTCGGCGCGGGCGCGAGCCAGATCGAGCTGGCGGTTGCCGTCGACAATCTCGCGACGCAGCCGCCCCAGCCGCTCTATCAGGTGATCGACAGCGAATCGAGCCGCGCGAAGCCGGGCGCGGGCGCGGCCATCGCGCTCAATCCCTATGTGGCGGCGGCGAAATTCGTACTCGCGCGCGCCGACGACCGCAAGAGCGTCAGCCGCGCAGCGGCCGAGGTGGCCGACGCCGTTGCGGCGCGCGTGAAAGCGGCGCCACCCTGACGCCGTGACGCGGCGCGCGCCGCGCGAGGCTCAGGGGCGCGGCGGAATGTTGAGCCCGCGCGCGACGGCCGGGCGTGCGAGAAAGGCCTCGAGCACGCGAGCGACGTTCTTGAAGTCGGCGTAGCCCACGAGGTCGCCGGCCTCGTAGAAGCCCACCAGGTTGCGCACCCACGGGAACGTGGCGATGTCGGCGATGGTGTACTCGTCGCCCATGATCCACTTGCGGCTGGCGAGGCGCTGGTCGAGCACGCCGAGCAGGCGCCGCGACTCGGCAACGTAACGGTCGCGCGGGCGCTTGTCCTCGTACTCCTTGCCGGCGAACTTGTGGAAGAAGCCCAACTGGCCGAACATCGGGCCGATGCCGCCCATCTGCAACATCACCCACTGGATCGTCTCGTAGCGCGCCGCGCCTTCGCGGGCGAGAAAGCGGCCGCATTTGTCGGCGAGATAGATCAGGATCGCGCCCGATTCGAAGAGCGCGAGCGGCTGGCCGCCGGGGCCGTCCGGATCGATGATCGCGGGAATCTTGTTGTTGGGGTTCAGCGAGAGGAATTCGGGCGTCGTCTGATCGTTGGTGTCGAAACGCACCAGATGCGGTTCATAGGCGAGGCCGCTTTCCTCCAGCATGATCGACGCCTTGACGCCATTGGGCGTGGGCAGCGAGTAGAGCTGGATGCGCTCGGGATGTTGCGCGGGCCACTTCTGGGTAATGGGGAATGCGGAAAGATTGTTCATGCGAAATCCAGGAAGTCCTTCGGGGCCAGGATAGCGGCGGTGCGAGGTGCTCGCCACCCGGGACCAGGCACGAGGGCTCGCCGCGCCCGGCGCGAATGGCGGGAACGTAGTCAGGGTGCCAAGTGTAGTGGAAATGGCGGGCGCCGTGTTTTGGCCGCACAGGGCCACGCCGGTCCACACCGGGCCGCTCACACGCTCCCTTCGCGCTCGACCACGAGGACGCGCGCCTCGCCGCGCGGGTGGGCGACATGCTCGCAGCCCACGCCCGCGAAGAACACGTCGCCGGCTTCGAGCGTCGCGACCTGCTCCACGCCGCCTTCGCGGTAGTGCATGTCGACAATGCCGTCGAGCACGGCGAACACTTCCTCACCGTCGTTGACGTGCCACTTGTACGGCTGGTCGGTCCAGTGCAGGCGCACTGTCGTGCCGTTCATGTTGGCGATGTCGAGCGCCCCCCAGGGGCGGCTGGCCGTAAAGGCTTTCGAATGGATGACTTTCATGGTTTGAAAGGTTTTCCCGCGATTGAGCGGCTTCGCCTCACGGGTTGGCTGGCAGAGATTGCGCGACGC
>NZ_DATJWR010000171.1:0-9452 GCF_035501035.1 Paraburkholderia sp. | reverse complement strand
CGGCTGTCGCGGGCTTTTTGTTATGCTGCCCCAGTCGGCAATGGGCCAAAAACACCGGCAGCCGCCGACAAAATGGAAGCCCCCGTTACTATCTTCCCGCCTCGATAATCGAGGCTTTGGCCGGCCAGGCCCGGCATGATTTCTGCCCCCAGTCGTCCATGATCCCACAGGGCCTGGTGGGTGGGGTCGCTAATAGGGGCTCGGCTGGGATATTCCAAGGCCGTCCGTAACGTGGATGCCGAGACTTGCCACCGTTGTTGCAGGCCTACTCGTTCAATCTGCACAAACTTCCATGCAAGAATTCCAACAACATGACGCCGTCGATGTCTTCATCGGTGTTGACGTCGGTAAAGGCCAGCATCACGCCGTAGCGCTGGGTCGGAATGGCAAGCGCCTATACAACACAAGGCGCTCCCCAACGACGAGGCCAAACTGCGCGCCCTCATCACCGAACTCAAGGTCCATGGCCGCCTTCTCTTCGTTGTCGACCAGCCCGCCACCATTGGCGCATTGCCGGTGGCCGTCGCGCGCGATGAAGGCGTTCTGGTTGCCTCTCTGCCCGGACTGGCGATGCGCCGCATTGCCGACCTCCATCCCGGTGAAGCGAAGACAGACGCCCGCGACGCCGCAATCATCGCCGAGGCCGCTCGTTCGATGCCACATACACTGCGCTCGCCTCGGTTAGCTGATGAACCGCTCGCCGCCGATGGTATCGATTGCCACGTCAGCGGGAATCTGGTCGAGCAAATCAGGCAGAACTTCGCCATCGCCTTCGTCTTGATGGGTCATCAGCGCGGCGGAGATCTGGCCCGTGTTCGCGTCCATCGCCAGGTGCGCCTTGCTCCACGTGCGACGTTTGGACCATCCATGCTTGCGGACCTTCCACTCGCCTCCGCCGTAGACCTTCAGTCCGGTGCTGTCGATCACCAGGTGCAAGGGATCATTGGGGCGCTGCGTAGGCAGTACGACCTTCAGGGTCTGTGCGCGACGGCTCAAGGTCGTGTAGTTCGGCACCGGCAAGCCCGGATAGGCGAGTTTGCGCAGACTGAACGCGACGCCCTGCACAGCGCGCAGCGGCAGATGAAAAACCTGTTTGAGGCCGAGCAGCATCTGGATCGCCGCATCACTGTAGACGCGCGGTCGGCCGCGCCTGGCCAAGCCAGCCTCGGATACCTGCCTCAGTACGATTTCATCAATCCACATGGTCACGTCGCCTCTCGCAGTCAAGCCCGCGTTGTATTCCCGCCAGTTCTTGACGCGGTACGCCCCTTTGGGCTCGCTTGCCTTGCGTTCGTCCTTGCGCATCTTCCCGGCAAAAAATCGAGAAACTACGCAGTTCGAAGTGAAGTTAACATTCTGGTTAACCCGAGCTTTGCGCGTAAACGTCAAACCACCGCAAATCGCTCCGATTTCTTCAACAACACAAATTCGAAGTACTAATCAAAACTACATCGATCTAATGCGTGCCAGGGCTGAAAATCAACAAATTTTTATTTTTAGCATTCTTAAATTTTATACGAAGAAAAATAGTCTGCTCTGTGAACGCCGACAGTTTGCCCGGCACACGGCATAGCCGGAGCGATGCCGTGTGCCGGGGACGGCGGTTAAGCCAGTGCTGCGACCAGTTCCGGCACGACCGCGAACAGGTCACCCTCCGGACCATAATCAGCTACGCTGAAAATCGGCGCCTCCGGATCCTTGTTGATCGCGACGATCACCTTTGAGTCCTTCATGCCGGCCAGATGCTGGATCGCGCCGGAGATACCCACTGCGATATACAGTTGCCGCGCGACGATCTTGCCGGTCTGCCCGACCTGATAATCATTCGGCACGAAGCCCGCGTCAACTGCCGCCCGCGACGCGCCCAACGCCGCGTTCAGCCTGTCGGCAAGCGGTGCCAGCACCTTGGTGTGTTCTCGCCGCTGCCGAGGCCGCCGCCAGCCAGCTCATCCGACTGACGTCCTGCCTGCACCGCATCGAACGCGGCATCGGCGGCCAGCATGCCGGTCTTGATCGCCGCATGCGAGCCCTTGATGCGCGATTCGTTCAGAAAGCCGGCATCGTCGCCCACCAGTGCGCCCCCCGGAAACACCGGCTTCGGCAGCGACATCAGGCCGCCCGCCGTGATCGCCCGCGCGCCGTACGACACGCGCTTGCCGCCTTCCAGAATCGCGCGGATCGCCGGATGCGTCTTGTAGCGCTGGAATTCCTCGAAAGGCGACAGATACGGGTTTGTATACGGGTGAATGCCCGTGCTTCGAGCGCGGGGACTGAGGCGATCTCGGTGATGTCGGCCCCCGCGACAAAGGCCTTGTCGCCTGCGCCGGTGACGATCACACCGTGCACGGCGGCATCGTCGCGGGCGTCTTCCATCACAGAGCGCAGTTCGTCCAGCGTCGCACGGCTCAACGCACTCAGCGCATTCGGACGGTTGAGAGTGCCATAGGCGATCCCCGCCTTCTTTTCGTAAAACAGATTTTGCAACGCTGACATGAGGGGAATTTCCGGTGGTATGACAGGAAGATCGAAACCCTGCTTCAGCCTTTGGCGCGCAACGCGAGCAGGCCGAGCAGCACTTCGTCGCGGCGAGCCGCGAGCTCGTCGGTAGACCGGCTGCCGGCTTCTTCACGCACGCCGGCAATGACCTTCTCGCGCAGCTCCGGTGTAATCGTGGGCGAGTTCAGACGGATCGTGCGCTTGCCGAGCGCGGCGTAGAATTCGGTGACGCGCTGGATCGTGTCTTGCGATGTCTTCGCACCGCCAACGATCTTCACCAGCGGAATCAGATGCGGTGGGTTGAACGGGTGCCCGATCACGCAGCGCTCGGGGTGATGCTCGCAGGCCGACTGGATTTCGCTCATCGTGAGCCCCGACGAGCTCGACGCAATCAGCGTTTCCGCTGGCAACATCTCGTCGAGCTGCTTGTAAAGCACCTTCTTGAAGTCGATGCGCTCAGGGCCGTTCTCCTGTACAAGATCGGCGCCGCTCACTGCTGCCTTCAGGTCGCTCGTGAAGGCGAGGCGCGAGCGCGATGCACCCGCCGCGAGACCGAGCGTCTCGAGTGCAGACCACACCTCATCGATGTACGCGCGCAACCGGCCTTCGGCTTCGGGTGAGATGTCCGTCGCGACCACGTCGAGCCCTTTCGCGAGGAAAAGCGCTGCCCAGCTTGCGCCGATGACGCCGGTGCCGATGATAGCGACCCGTTTGACTTGCTTCGACATATTCACTTCTCCAGAAATGAGGGTACGCATCCGGCTGGCTTAGCGCGTGCGGTAAGGCTGCATGTAGTCCTGCACGACTTCGCCGTCGCCGAGCGTCAGATCGGTGACCATGTGGATGGCCGACAGCACCTCGAGGACTGGCAGTCCGATACCAGCGCGAAGCAATGCGGATGCAGTTCCAGCGATGCGGGACCCGACCATGCGCCCTTCATGACGACGTCCGTCACCTTGTAGCGGACCAGTTCGCAGGTGCGCAGCGAGCCGTCGACGTGCGGCATCATCTTCAGAAGATAGCCGGGGGCATCCAGCGAGCGGCGGACTTCCTCAAGATCCAGCCGGGACGACACGCTCGAGCGCCGCCGGATCGGTCCGGGAGGTGATGACGACGAACTCGCGATTCAGGAACCAGTAAGGCGGCTTTGGATAGGACGGCCGCACGAGCGGCATCGCATAGGCATGGTCCAGCAATTGTTGTTCAGTCATTTCTGTGTCCTGTTTGGGTAATCAGTGGGATCTGGCGCTCATGCTTCGGCATCGGGCCTCGCGACCACGTCGTTTGAGAACAGGCGGCGGTACGGGTCGCCAGTACCAGGAGGCTCGACTTTGATCATCGTCGCACCGAAATCTGAAAGAATTGTCGTGGCGGCGGGACCCGCAATGTAGCTGGCAAAATCGACCACTTTAAGGAACTTTAAGGTCTGAAAAGATACCTTCTGGATTCTTCACATAAATTCCTTAATCGACAGGACTGACTGCGGTCAATCAGGAGACGGGCTGCCCGCTCTACACACATGTAAGGTATTCCGCGGGCGTGCGGCGGGGACCCGTGAAAGCCCAGCCCGAATCTATGACTATTCACAATCCGGTAGCCGTTCGGCGGGAGAGCGTCCAACTCTCGCATCCGGTTGCGCGTGGCCGCTAGTTACAGTCGACCTGGATTGCGGGTAACGAGCCGCCTGCTATCCGGTCCCGTACAGCCGCTTCAGTAGTGACGAGAGTAGGTGCGATGAGAGGTCGGCGACATGCAACGGAAATATGGATAACTATACGTTCGTCTACCTCTCGACACGGACGCGCTCAACGCGGCGCGGATCGCCTCGAACGCTAACGCAATGCAGATCGGCATCGGAGTTACGCACGGGAAGGCGACGCGGCCACCAATGTGGTAGGCGTCGGATTCCGCAGTCCAGGCCAACGCTCGTCGTGAAAGAGTTATACAGCCGTATAAACCAGTAGCGCCGGAGAGGCATCGCCACATCCCACAGTAGGATGGATTCTCTGCCCCGCGCGGCCTAGCCTTCAGTCATCGCGATTGGCGCACATTTGACGGCAGTACGGACACGTCAGTAGCAGTTCGCTACCTTTCCCTTTCGAGTGCGAACCGCGATGTTGGCCAGCCTCCAGTGTCGTCCGCATCGCTGTCATGCCTGACCTTCTT
This sequence comes from Paraburkholderia sp., assembly GCF_035501035.1. Classification (GTDB taxonomy): domain Bacteria; phylum Pseudomonadota; class Gammaproteobacteria; order Burkholderiales; family Burkholderiaceae; genus Paraburkholderia. The sequence goes on along the minus strand of NZ_DATJWR010000171.1, from coordinate 4,790 downwards.
CCGTATTACAGTGCATCGCAAAGGAATTACCGTGTCGAATACTCTGCACAACTGGATATTTATCGGCAGCAACGCCTATATGGAGTACACATTCGTTCCCTGGCTCGGACGAAACGTATATCGGCGAACCGTGGATCTGACCGCAGTGTGCCTCCAGTGAGACGCAGCGCTTTTGCACGTGGCCTGCGCCCCGAGGTTCGATATCCGCTTCGATTCTTTTTCGTTCAGGTGAGGATGATGAGACCGAACCGCCAACCACAAGATGTGTCAACCAGGCCCGCGCCAGATTATGACGCTGCCTTCCCTTCCGCTAATGTGCTGTTACCGGTGCGCCATTGCGCGACATCGCGCGCCGTTCAGGCTGATCAGGGCCCTGCCAAAGACGGGTGGCCTGGTCCGGTGGGCCGCGACCCCTGGTCAGCGACGGTTGCGAATCTCTTCAGGTCCTCCTCATCGCCAGATCCCAATTGGGTCGCTCCCGATCCTCTCACTCCCGGTTCCTGCCGGCCCGCACACCATGGACAGTCAAGGGGTGCGGACCTTCGCACCTTTACCGTGACGGTCCTGGAGCAGTTATCCAACTCGCTTGTGGCGCTCTCCTGGCGCGACCCGACGCTTTGCAACTACGAAGAACAGATGTGGTCGCCAGGACTTGCGCGCACCTCCGGCCGCTGCGCCCTCTCCGGTCTCCATATCAGCAAGGGCGACGCCATCTACAAGCCAATTACCCGCGGGCGAACCGTGCCACTGAACCGGGACGCAATGATTCTCTCGTCTGCACTGCCTAACGTCCGCGACACACCCTGACCCAAGCCATTGATGGCTTCGCTGCAACGGTTGATCTGGCGCGTCTGAGTCCAGCCGACTATCCGGTTTAAGTCCCTGCGAGTTCACAACGAAAACACCAAACGGTCGGAATGGCTCAGCGCTGCGCCTTGAGCGTGACTCCCCGAAAAAGACGCGACCCTACTTACAAGCATCGAATATGGCCGCAACGCCTCAGAAACCAGATGAGTTTATCGAACGTTTTAAGTTTGGCATCGCTATCGGTCGCGGGTTTCGTGCTCGGCGGCTGCGCATTTGCGCCGTCGATCCCGCTGTTCGGCGCTGCCTTTCCCGACTGGCTGTTTTGCGTGGTCGGAGGAGTCGCGTCAACAGTCGCCGTCCATCTCGTGCTTGGCAGGCCGGAAGCTCGGTCTGTGCTAGCACCGCATGCTATTAGCTATCCAGCGCTCAGCGCACTGATTGCCATGGCCGCGTGGCTCGTGTTTTTTTCTCGCTAATGACGCGTACCGTAAATGAATGACACCGCTCGCGCGTCACGGCGCACAAACAGACTTCCCGCCGCAGCGATTGTCGTGGTCGCCATCGGATTGCTTTGCGTCGTCCTGTGGCGGCTCGATCACGCGCCAAGCACCGACGACGCTTATGTGTACGCCGATACGATCAACGTCGTGCCGGAGGTCAGCGGCCGCATTGTCGAGTTGCCGGTTCGCGACAATCAGGCTGTCAGGAAGGGCGATCTGCTGCTGCGGATCGATCCGCGTCCTTACCAGGCCGCACTGAATCAGGCGCAAGCCCGTCTCGACACGCTCAACAAGCAGATCGTGTTGACCCAGCGTACGGTGAACGCGCAGCAATACAACGCGGACTCGGTGAAAGCAGCGGTCGAACGGGCTCGCGCGGTCGCCAGTCAGGCCACCGACACACTGCGCCGCACCGAGCCGTTGCTGGCGCAAGGCTACGTATCGGCCGAGGAGGTCGATCGTGCGCGTACCGCGCAGCGCTCTGCGCAGGCAGAGCTCAATGCAGCGATGCTGCAGGCCCAGCAGGCTGGGGCGGCCATCAGCGGCGTGGATGCGCTTGTCGCCCAGCGCGCCGAAGTCGAGGCGCAGATCGCGATTGCGGAATTGAACCTTGAATTCACCGAAGTGCGGGCGCCCTTCGACGGTCGGGTCGTCTCGCTGCACACGACGGTGGGCCAGTTCGCGTCGGCGTTGAAGCCCGTCTTTACGTTCATCGATACCCGGCATTGGTACGTCGTCGCCAACTTCCGGGAAACGGAGTTGAAGAACGTGCGCGCAGGGACACCGGCAACGGTGTATCTGATGAGCGATACCGGCAAGCGCTTCACCGGCGCTGTCGATTCTGTCGGCTACGGCGTGTTGCCCGACGACGGCGGCTTGGTGCTTGAGGGACTTCCTCGGGTCCAGCGCAGCATCAATTGGGTCCACGTATCGCAACGCTTCCCCGTCAAGATCGCGGTGAACAATCCCGATCCCGGGTTGTTCCGCATCGGCACCTCGGCGGTCGCAACACTCGAGCGCGACAACGAGGCAGCACCGGCGCGATGAAGGCACTCATGGACGCGACCGACTATCTCCCGGGCGGTTTCCTGCGATTTGCCCGCTTTCTGGGCGACGAGGTCCGCGCTTACCCGGGGCGGGCAAATGTCATGCTCCGCTGCGTACTGGCGAGCGCGATCGTGATTACTGCCTCGATGGCGCTGCAGGTGCCGTTTCTGGCGCTGTCGTTAGTCGTCGTGTTCTTTGTGACGCAATCGAACGTCGTGATGACGCGGCTCGTTGGCGTGATGTTCATGCTTGGAGGGACGCTGGGGATCGGCAGCGCGATTCTGGTGTTCAAGCTGACGTACGATTATCCGCTGCTGAGAATCCTGCTTTCGGCGGCGCTGTTTTTCATCAGCGTTTACATGACGCGCGTCACAAAGATCGGCGCCGCATTCTTCCTGGTCGGCATCTTCGTCATCTATCTACAGTCGTTCGTCGACATGACCGACCAGGCCGAAGCACTCGTTCGCGTTTCGCTGTGGGTTTGGGTCGCGGAGAGTTACGCCATCGCGGTCACCCTGCTAATCAACACCGTGTGTCTGCCCGCCGAGCCGGCGCAGCAGCTCGAAAAAGCGATGCTGGGACAACTGGCGGCGGTTGACGCGCGTCTGGGCGGTCTTGAGCGCGGCGAGCCGGATGCGGGCGGCTTCAACGCCCGCGACGTCCAGACTGGCATGCTGACACTGCAAAAGCTGCTGCGTTTCTCGACGATGCGCGACCCCGGCTACCGGCAACGCCAGGCGTTTCATCTGGCGCGCGTTGCCACCGTCTCGCGCTTGTACACGGCAGCCGCGCATTTGCCAGGCGGCGCCGCGGCGATTCCGGCCGGCATTGCACCGGCGCTGCGCGATGCGTGCAAGCGCCTCGACGAGGCGATCCGGACGGGAGAGCCGTTCACCCTGCCCGATGCACTATTGAACCTGACCGATGCGGGCATGCCGGGCGCGCTGCGGGACATGCGAATCGCTCTGCAGGCCTTCGCCGACCAGTCAGCGGCGCCGGACTCTGTCGAATCGAAACGGGAGAAGGAGCGCCTGCTCGTGCCCGACGCATTCTCGAACCCGGTATACGGGCAATTCGCATTGAAGACGCTGTTTGCGGCGATGCTCGGGTATCTTATTTATCTGGCAACCGATTGGCAGGGCATTCATACGATCATGCTAACGGCACTAATCGTCGCACAGCCGAGCCTTGGTGCGACGGGTCGCCGTTCGGTCCTCCGCATGGGCGGCGCAGCGCTTGGCAGCATGTTCGCGCTGGCCATGGTGGTCTGGGTGGTGCCGCGCATCGATGGGATTGTCGGTCTGCTGATGATGTCGTTGCCGGTGCTCGCGCTCGGCTCATGGCTGACTGCCGGATCGGAGCGGATCAGCTATGTCGGCACCCAGCTCATGTTTACGTTCGCGCTTGCGCTGCTCGAGCAGTTCGGTCCGACGTCCAACCTCACTGAGATCCGGGACCGGATGATCGGTATCCTGATCGGCGTGGCGATTTCGGCTGTGGTGCATGCATCGTTGTGGCCTGAGGCGGAGGGCGAGGCACTCCGTCAACGCGTCGCACGGCTGCTGCGCCGGCTTGCGGCGCAGCTACGGCAACCGAACGACGAAAGGGCGACTCCGGCGGCGCTATGGGCCGAACTTGGAGATTGCGAGGCGATGGCCGCCCGCGTTGCATTGGAACCCAACTGGCAAATGGGGGAAGGACAGCAGGAGGAGTTCCAGATTTACGTCCAGACGATGCTCGCGCAGACACGCGAAATCCTGCTGGCAGCAGACGCATTCGGCGCGGAACGACGGGCGCAGCCGGTTCTCGAGCTTAAAGTCCAACTTGCTGCGACGACATTGGCGGAAACGGCAAGCGTATCGCTGGAAAGCTACGCGCACGAACTGACCGAGCGCCCGGAGGCCGTGCGCGCACCGGCTCCCGCTTCCGTGGATGCGCTTGCGACACGCTGGGGTGTTGAGCACGGGGAGTTGCATCCCGAAGCGGCGCGACGCGCCTATGAGCGGATGCTGCTGCGCGCGAGGAGTTTGCTCGACAAGGTATCGACGTTGCCGGGCTGGAACGCTGCTGCAGCCGATACCACCCTTATCACACGAGCATCGCAAGCATGACCGTCTCATCCGTTCCGTTTCTGTGCCGCTGGCTGCGCTGCGGTGTTGCCGCAGCGTTGGTGTGCGCGCTTTCGGCGTGTGCGCTGATCCGGCACGATGAAAAGCCGTTTACCACGATTGCGCCTGAACAGATCCGGCTCGCAGACGACATTCATTACAGGAGCAGCGACTGGCCTGAGCAGAGGTGGTGGAGCGCGTATGGCGACCCGCAGCTCGATTCGCTCATCGCCCGCGCGCTTGCTACATCGCCGACGATCGTGACGGCGCGTACACGCGTCGCGCAGGCGAAGTCGGATATCGATCTCGTGCGCGCCGGCACGAACCT
>NZ_DATJWR010000170.1:0-30603 GCF_035501035.1 Paraburkholderia sp. | reverse complement strand
GGCCATGATGGTGTAAAAGCCTTTTTTCATCTGATGCGATGCTTTCCTCGCTGCGGTCCGTCCGCCCCGGACGGGTGGGAGGCATCCGGGCTTATTACGTTCGAAATGGGTTGTGCGCAGGGCTTTATATCACGAAAATAGCTGCATTCGGACTAGCACAATCCTTGAGCGCCCAACAGGTGGGCTTGCCGGGCGCTGAAAACACCCTGTAAGCTCCTGATTCGAAAGCGTCTTTGCGAACTAATCTCCATGCCGCGCCCCCTCTCAGCAACGATCCACACTTCCGCTCTCGCCAATAACCTCGCTGTCGTCCGCAAGTACGCGCCCAAGTCGAAAATCTGGGCTGTCGTGAAGGCCAATGCCTACGGCCACGGGCTTGCGCGCGCCTTTCCGGGCCTGCGCGCGACGGACGGCTTTGGCCTTCTCGACCTCGAAGAGGCGGTGAAGCTGCGCGAGCTCGGCTGGGCCGGCCCGATCCTGCTGCTGGAGGGCTTCTTCCGTCCCACCGACATCGACGTCATCGACCGCTACAGCCTCACGACCGCCGTGCACTGCGACGAGCAGATGCGCATGCTCGAAATGGCGCGCCTCTCGAAGCCGGTCAACGTCCAGCTCAAGATGAACAGCGGCATGAACCGCCTCGGCTACACGCCCGAGAAGTACCGCGCGGCGTGGGAGCGGGCGCGTGCCTGCCCCGGCATCGGCCAGATCACGCTGATGACGCACTTCGCCAATGCCGATACGCCACGCGGCGTCGGTGAGCAGATGGAAACGTTCGAGCGCGGCGCGCAGGGCATTGCGGGCACGCGTAGCCTGGCCAATTCGGCCGCCACGCTCTGGCACCCGTCGACGCATTTCGACTGGGTGCGCCCCGGCATCATTCTTTATGGCGCGTCGCCTTCGGGTATCGCTTCGGCGCTCGATGGCGTTGGCTTGCAGCCGGCCATGACGCTCGCCTCCGAGCTCATCGCCACGCAGCACGTCGCGCAAGGCCAGACCGTCGGCTACGGCTCGATCTACACGGCGCGCAAGCCCATGCGCATCGGCGTCGTGGCTTGCGGTTATGCCGACGGCTATCCGCGCGTGGCGCCCGAAGGCACGCCCGTGATCGTCGACGGCGTGCTCACGCGCGTCGTGGGCCGCGTTTCCATGGACATGCTCACCGTCGACCTCAGCCCCGTGCCCAGCGCGGGCGTGGGCGCGCGCGTCGAGCTATGGGGCGCGAATCTGCCCATCGACGACGTCGCCCGCGCTTGCGGCACGATCGGCTACGAGCTGATGTGCGCCGTCGCGCCGCGCGTGCCGGTACGCGCCGAATAACGCCATGGCAAAGAGCATGGCTAAGGTCAAGACGCTATACACCTGCACCGAATGCGGCGGCCAGGCGCCGAAGTGGCAAGGTCAGTGTCCCGCGTGCGGCGCGTGGAACACGCTTGTGGAGGGTGTGGCCGAACCGGCGGGCGGCCACCGCTTCCAGTCGCTCGCGAAGAGCGCGCCGGTGCGGCGGCTCGCCGACATCGAGGCGTCGGACGTACCGCGCTTCACGACCGGCGTGGGCGAGTTCGACCGCGTGCTCGGCGGCGGGCTCGTGGCGGGCGGCGTGGTGCTGATAGGCGGCGATCCGGGTATCGGCAAGTCGACGCTGCTGCTGCAGTCGCTCGCGCAGATCGCGGCGCAGCGTCGCGCGCTCTACGTGAGCGGCGAGGAATCGGCCGCGCAGATCGCGTTGCGCGCACAACGGCTGGCGCTGCTCGATCCCGGCTCGGCGGCGAGCGAGCTTCAGCTGCTCGCCGAGATCCAGCTTGAAAAGATCCAGGCGACGATCGAGGCGGAGAAGCCCGACGTCGCGGTCATCGATTCCATCCAGACGATCTATTCCGAAGCGCTGACTTCCGCGCCCGGCTCGGTTGCGCAGGTGCGCGAGTGCGCGGCGCAGCTCACGCGCATCGCCAAGCAGTCGGGCACGGCGATCATCATGGTCGGCCACGTGACGAAGGAGGGCAACCTCGCGGGCCCGCGCGTGCTCGAGCACATCGTCGACACCGTGCTGTACTTCGAAGGCGACACGCATTCGTCGTTCCGTCTCGTGCGCGCGTTCAAGAACCGCTTCGGCGCGGTCAACGAGCTGGGCGTGTTCGCCATGACCGAGAAGGGCTTGCGCGGCGTTGCGAATCCTTCCGCGCTCTTTCTCTCGCAGCACGAGCAGAGCGTGCCGGGCTCGTGCGTGCTCGTGACCCAGGAAGGCTCGCGCCCGCTGCTCGTCGAGGTGCAGGCGCTCGTCGATACGGCGCACGTGCCCAATCCGCGCCGTCTCGCCGTCGGCCTCGAGCAGAACCGGCTCGCGCTGCTGCTGGCGGTGCTGCATCGCCATGCGGGCATTGCGTGCTTTGACCAGGACGTGTTCCTCAATGCCGTGGGCGGCGTGAAGATCACCGAACCGGCCGCAGACCTCGCCGTGCTGCTCGCCATTCACTCGTCGATGCGTAACAAGCCGTTGCCCAAGGGTCTGATCGTTTTTGGCGAAGTGGGCCTTGCGGGCGAGATCCGGCCCTCGCCGCGCGGGCAGGATCGTCTGAAGGAAGCCGCCAAGCTCGGCTTTTCATGTGCGCTGATTCCCCGCGCCAATGCGCCGAAGCAGCCGATCGATGGTTTACAGGTGATTGCGGTGGAGCGTATCGAAGAGGCGATCGACCGCGTGCGCACGCTCGATTGAGCGCGGCGCAGGCGGCCAAAATGCTTGTACTGTCACGTAATCATTGGTAACAACCCTGGTTGCCGCTGTAACCATTTCAATTCCCGATTTCCCTATGCTTGGGCCGATGTTCACACCATGTCCAGCGGAAGGGATAGCGACTTGAAACAGACTGAGACGTCCGTCGGCGGTCGTTCGATCGTCGTGCGCGGCTGCCGGATTTCCGAGCCGCTCATGCAACCTTGGGGCAGTAGTTGCCGTATCGTCGAATGGATCGACGGCGACGGGCGCATTTCGCGCCGTGTCGTGGCAGAAGACGTAACAGCGGCCGAGGTGCGCAGCACCATTGCGCATCATGTGGAAGGCCGCAAGTACCTGCTGTACGACGACGAGCGCGCACCGCGGCAAACCCTGCCGCGGCGCTAGCCGAAAAAATGGGCGCTGCGAAGCGCCCATTTTTCATTGTGCGCACGGCATGTGCAGCGCATGGTGAGGCTTAACCCCACGGTCCGTACGTGAAGGGTTTCGTCGCGCCGGGCGTGACCGGCGCGACGGCCGCGCTGGATTGGACGGCGGATGGCCCGGCCTGCGGTTGAGCGCTGGTTTGCACCGGCGCCGCCTGCACGCCGGGGCTTGCCTGCTGAGCCTGCTTCGCGGCCATTTCATCCATGATCGCTTGCAGCACTTCGGCGTTGAACAGCGGATGGCGCGAGGCCTCGCCCGGCGTGAGGACCGGCGACACGCAGCAGTCGATCGCTTCCAGCCGGTCGATCCAGGTCTGCAGCGACTCCGACTCGATGATCGCCGCCAACTCGCGCGTGAGCGCGGCAGCGTCGGCGCCGCCGATTGCCTGGCCGAGGCTCCAGTGCCGTTCGGCCCAGTCGTCACGGCCGATCGCGTGGCAAAGCGTCTGCCAGAATTTCAGCTCCAGCGCGCCGACGGCGAGCCACCGGCCTTCGCGGGTGCGGTAGAGGTTGTAGCAGGGCACGCCGCCGTTGAGCAGGCCGCCGCCGGGTTGCAGCGCTGCTGCGTCGTCGTTGGCGAGCGCGACCTGAGCGACCACGTTGTGCGCATAGCTCGCGTGCGCCATCGAAACGTCCACGAAACGGCCCACGCCGCCGCGCGCCACATGCCAGAGCGCCGCGAGAATCTGCGTGACCGCGCTGAGTGCGCCGCCGAGCAGGTCGGCGATCTGGAAATTCGGCAGCACTGGCGCGCCGTCGCGCGTGGCGAGCTGGTCGAGCACGCCCGCATAGGCGATGTAGTTGATGTCGTGACCCGGATGGCCGGCGAACGGTCCGGTCGTGCCGTAACCGGTGATCGCGCAATAGACGAGCTTGGGGTTGACCTCGCGCAACGCTTGGTAGCCGACTCCGAGGCGATCCATCACACCGGGCCGAAAGCTCTCGACGAGTACGTCGGCGTCGCGCGCGAGAGCGAGCAGTACCGAGCGCCCGCTCTCGGTCTTCAGATCGAGCCGCGTCTCGCGCTTGCCGCGATTGACGAGGCGGTAGAACGCGCCGGGGCGCGCCGCGACTTCGTCGACGGCGCTTTGCATCATCACGCGCGCCGCGTCGCCGGCACCGGGCGGCTCGATTTTCAGCACGTCGGCGCCCATTTCCGCGAGGCGCAAGGTGGCCACGGGTCCGGGCAGGAGGCGGGTCAGATCCAGTACGCGAAGGCCTTGCAATGCGGCGGGTGACGACACTCGTGGCTCCCTGGCGATAAGACGTGGCGAAAAAAGCGGCTAGCGGCAGTTTAGGGCGAACGGGAGCGGCCAGGGGGCGAAGGTTGCGCGCTAGCCGATCTGCTCGAGTTCTTCGTGCGCGTCGAGCCAGTCGGCCTCGAGCACCTCGAGGCGCGACTGCACTTCGGCCTGGCGGCGGATTGCCTCGGTCAGGCGGCTCTTGAGCTCCGGCTCGTAGCTTGCCGGATCGGCGACGAAGGCGTCGAGGGTGCCCTTTTCAGTGTTGAGCGCATCCATTTCCTTTTCGATCTTGCCGATTTTCGCCTGCAATGGCTTCTTCAGGTGCGCGAGCTTCTGGCGCTGTTCGGCCTCCTGGCGACGCTGTTCCTTGCGATTGAAGCCGTCGCCTGCGCTTGCGCCATTTGCGCCATTTGCCGCACCGGATGCCACCTCCTTGAGCGCCGCGCGCTGTTCGGCGGCATGCTGGAGCAGCCAGTCGCGGTAGTCGTCGAGGTCGCCGTCGAACGGTTGCAGGCGGTGCTTCGCCACCAGCATGAACTGATCAGTCGTGGCGCGCAGCAAATGCCGGTCGTGCGAGACGAGAATCAGCGTGCCTTCGAACTGCGCGAGCGCCATGGTCAGCGCGTGGCGGGTTTCGAGGTCGAGGTGGTTGGTCGGTTCGTCGAGCAGCAGCAGATTGGGCTTTTGCCAGATGATGAGCGCAAGCGCGAGGCGCGCCTTCTCGCCGCCCGAGAACGGCGCGATCGGCGCGGTCGCCATCTCGCCGGGAAAGTTGAAGCCGCCGAGAAAGTCGCGCAACTCCTGCTCGCGCGTATCTGGCGCGAGGCGCGCGAGATGGCGCAGCGGCGAGTCCTCGGGACGCAGCGTCTCGAGCTGATGCTGCGCGAAATAGCCGATCTGCAGGCCCTTGCCCGTGCGCATCTCTCCCGAGAGCGGCGCGAGCGTGCCCGCGAGCGTCTTGATGAGCGTGGACTTGCCCTGGCCGTTCGCGCCGAGCAGGCCGATGCGCTGGCCGTTCTGGATCGAAAGCGTGACGCGCTCGACGATGGGCGTTTCCGTCCCGTCCTCGGCGCGATAGCCGCAGCGCACGTCTTCCATCACGAGCATGGGGTTCGGCGCGGAGTCGGGCGTGCGGAACTCGAACGTGAACGGCGAGCTCGCGTGCGCGGGGGCGATCAGCTCCATTTTTTCGAGCGCCTTCACGCGGCTTTGCGCCTGGCGCGCCTTGGTGGCCTTGGCCTTGAAGCGGTTGATGAAGCTTTGCAGGTGCGCGACCGTCTTCTGCTGCTTCTCATAGGCGCTTTGCTGGAGCGCCAGTTGTTGCGCGCGCAGGATTTCGAACTGCGAGTAGTTGCCGCCGTAGCGCTTGACCTGCTGGTTCTCCAGATGCAGCGTGACGTCGCAGACCGAATCGAGGAATTCGCGGTCGTGCGAGATCACGACGAGCGTGCCGGGATAGCGATGCAGCCACTCTTCGAGCCAGACGATCGCGTCGAGGTCGAGGTGGTTGGTCGGTTCGTCGAGTAGCAGCAGGTCGGAGCGGCACATCAGCGCCTGCGCGAGATTCAGGCGCATGCGCCAGCCACCCGAGAAGCTCGCCACCGGCTGGCGCGTTTGTTCGAGCGTGAAGCCGAGGCCGAGCAGCAGCGCCTCGGCGCGTGCAGGGGCGGTGTAGCCGTCGGCGTCGGCGAAGGCGGCGTGGGCTTCGGCTTCGGCCGCGCCGTCGTGCGCCGCCGAAGCCGCGGCGATGCGCGCCTCGATCTCGCGCAAGGCGGCGTCGCCGTCGAGCGCGTAGTCGAGCGCGCTGCGATCGACCGCCGGGGTTTCCTGAGCGACGTGTGCGATACGCCATGATGGCGGCAGCGAGAAGTCGCCGGCGTCCGCGTGCAGCTCGCCGCGCAGCACGGCGAACAGGGTCGATTTGCCCGCGCCGTTCGCGCCGACGAGACCGGCCTTTTCGCCGGGGTTCAGCGTGAACGAGGTCTGGTCGAAGAGCGGCTTGGTGCCGCGGGCAAGGCTGAATTGGTAAAAGCGGATCACGACGGCGCCGGCAGGAAGGAAACGGAAGAAAGTGGCATTTTAGACTGTGTCGGACATGCGCCGGCATCAGCCGGTCGGCTAGCCGTCTGGCCGAGGTGCGAATTGCACGCATTCTCACGTAGACTGGCGCTTTCCCAGGGAGAGCCAGATGACATCGATTTATTCGTTTTCAGCCGAACCGCTTGGCGGCGGTGAGCCGGTCAGCCTCGATCGTTACGCCGGCAAGGTGCTCCTGATCGTCAATACGGCGAGCGAATGCGGATTCACGCCGCAGTACACAGGCCTGCAGAAGCTCTACGAAGAGTACGCCGCGCGCGGACTCGCGGTGCTCGGTTTTCCGTGCAACCAGTTCGGCAAGCAGGAACCCGGCGACGCCGCGCAGATCGGCAGCTTTTGCGAGAAGAACTATGGCGTCACGTTTCCCATGTTCGACAAGATCGAGGTGAACGGGGCGAACGCGCATCCGCTCTATCGCTGGCTCACGGGCGAAGCGCCGGGGCTGCTCGGCCTCGAGGCCATCAAATGGAATTTCACGAAGTTTCTCGTCGATCGCGAGGGCAACGTGGTGAAGCGCTATGCGCCGCTCACGAAACCCGAGGCGATTGCGGCTGACATCGACAAGCTGCTTTGAGCGCGGGCGGCGAGCAACGCTAGCGCTAGAGAATCGGTGCGAAAAGGCGCGCCAGGTGCATGGTGATCTTGCGCCAGGCGGGCGCGTCGCGGTACTCGCTGCGGTCGATCTCGAACGTCTGTTCGAAGTCGAGCAGCAGCATGGCCTCGACTTCGGCGGCGAAGCCGCGATGCACGGTCAGCACCATGATCTCGAAGTTCAGGCGGAACGACCGGTTGTCGAGATTCGCGCTGCCGATCGCCGCGGCCACGTCGTCGATCAGCACGACCTTCTGGTGCAGGAAGCCCGGCTTGTAGCGAAAAATGCGAATGCCCGCGCGCAGCGCATCGAACGCGTACAGTGTGGATGCCTCGAACACCACGTAGTGGTCGCGCCGGCTCGGAATCATGATGCGCACGTCCACGCCGCGCAGCACCGCGAGGCGCAGCGCCGAGAATACGGCTTCGTCGGGCACGAGGTAGGGCGTCGTGATCCACACGCGTTTCTTCGCCGCGTTGATCGCCTCGACGAAAAATAGCGAGCAGGTCTCCTGGCGGTCCGCCGGGCCGGTGGGTATCACGAGGCAGTACATGTCGTCGCCTTCCTGCGGCACGACCGTTGGCGGCTCGCTGCCCGGCAACTGCTGGGTGGCCCAGTACCAGTCCTCGGTGAAGGCGAACTGGACGTTCGCAACGGCCGGCCCGCGCATCTCGATATGCGTGTCGCGCCAGGGCGAGAGGCGCGGATTCGCGCCGAGGTATTCGATGCCCACGTTGTGGCCGCCCACGAACGCGCGCTGTCCATCCACTACGACGATCTTGCGGTGGTTGCGGAAATTGAGCTGGAAGCGGTTGACGAAGTGTCGTTTGGTCGAGAACGGATGCACTTCCACGCCGCCCTCCTGCAACGCGCGCACGTAGCTGGCGGGCAGGTCGAACGAGCCGATGCTGTCGTAGAGGAAGTACACGCGCACGCCGCGCTTCGCGCACTCCAGCAGCACGTCCTTGAGCATGTCGCCGAGCGCGTCGGCATGCACGATGAAGAACTGCACAATCACGTAATGCTGCGCGCGCTCAATGGCGTCGAAGATGGCCGAGAAGGTCGCTTCGCCATTCACGAGCGTGCGCACGGCGTTGCCGGGCACGAGCGGCATGCCGCCCAGGCGCGCGAACGTGCGGATTGCGCGCGCGCCGAGTTCGTCCGAGGGCCAGGCGCCCGCCGAGACCAGCTCGTCCCATTCGGGCGCATGGGCGCGCGAGCGCAGCGTTTCGTTGCGCAGGCGCCGTGCGTCGGCATAGCCCGCGAACTTGCTGCGACCGAGAAAGAGGTACGGGACGAGCGTGAGATAGGGCATCGTCGCGAGCGAGACGGCCCAGGCAATCGCCCCCTGCGAGGTGCGCGTGTTGAGGATGGCGTGGCACGCCGCGACCAGTCCGAGCATGTGGATGATCGCGAGCAGTGTGCCGAGGTGTAACCAGTCGATTCGCATAGACGCGTGGGACGCTCCTTGGGCCGGATGCAGAGCCGGCCCGCGTCGGAAGGCGCACGGCCGGAAAGGTCAATCTTACCGAACCCGCTGCGGCGACGGCTATCATCCCTGTCCTGCACGCGGCGAGACACGGCGCACAGGCGCCGCGGCTCGCGCGCACAAGCGCATCAGACCGGCAGGTCGCAGGCCTGGATCAGGAACACCTGGTCGTCGCCGGCGCTTGTCGAGAGCCAGACGAGATCGAGGCCGCCGAACGCCGCTTCGACGTTCGCGCGCTCGTTGCCGATTTCGATCACGAGCACGCCGTTGTCGGTGAGCCAGTTGCGCGCGTCCTTGATGATGCGGCGCACGATGTCCATGCCATCCGCGCCGCCCGCGAGCGCCATCTCCGGCTCGTGCCGGTATTCGGGCGGGAGCGCCTCCATCGAAGCGGCGTTGACATACGGCGGATTCGTGATGATCACGTCGTAACGGCGCTCGGGCAGCGGCGCATACAGGTCGCCTTCGAAAAGGGCGATGCGCTCGTCGAGGCCGTGCTCGTGCACGTTGCGCCGCGCGACTTCGAGCGCGGGCGCGGAGAGGTCGACGGCGTCGATATCGGCGTTCGGGAACGCGTGCGCCGCAAGGATCGCGAGGCTCGCGGAGCCGGTGCACAGTTCCAGCACGGCGTTCACCTGCTCGGGATCCTCGACATAGGGCTGCAGGCCGTCTGCGAGCAGCTCGCCGATGAACGAGCGCGGCACGATCACGCGCTCGTCCACGTAGAAGCGCAGGCCGTACATCCACGCTTCCTGCGTGATGTACGCGGCGGGCACGCGCTCGGTCGCGCGGCGCTCGATCACGCCGAGCACCTTGTCGACTTCTTCGGTCGTGAGGCGCGCATCGAGAAATGGGTCGAGCAGATCGAGCGGCAGATGCAGCGTATGCAGGATCAGGTAGGCGGCTTCGTCGTAGGCGTTGCTCGAGCCGTGGCCGAACGCGAGCTGCGCGGCGCAAAAGCGCGAGACGCCATAGCGCAGCACGTCGCGCACGGTGGAGAAGGTGGTGTTTAGCGGATGCGTCATGTTCTGGACTCCAGAGCGTGCCAGGTCGGCCGATCAGGCGATCAACTGTTCGAGCACGCGGCGGTATACGTTCTTGAGCGGATCGATGAATTTCACTTCGATGTGCTCATCGATCTTGTGGATGCTGCCATTGGGCGGCCCGAACTCCACCACCTGCGGGCACATGCGTGCGATGAAGCGGCCGTCCGAGGTGCCGCCCGTGGTCGAGAGTTCCGTGCTCACGCCGGTTTCGTCGTGAATGGCCTTTTCGAGCGCGTTCGAGAGCGCGCCGCGCGGCGTGAGGAAGGGTAGGCCGCTCACGCTCCAGTGCAGGTCGTACTCGAGGCCGTGCTTGTCGAGGATCGCGTGCACGCGCTTTTGCAGACCCTCCACCGTGCTCGCGGTCGAGAAGCGGAAATTGAACATCACCTCGGCGTGGCCCGGAATCACGTTGCTCGCGCCGGTGCCGCTGTGCATGTTCGAGACCTGCCAGGTGGTGGGCGGGAAGTATTCGTTGCCGTCGTCCCACTTTTCGGCGACGAGTTCGGCAAGCGCCGGCGCGAACAGATGCACGGGATTCTTCGCGAGATGCGGGTAGGCGATATGCCCCTGCACGCCCTTCACGACGAGCTTGCCCGACATCGAGCCACGGCGCCCGTTCTTCACGCAGTCGCCGAGCGTGTGCGTCGAAGTCGGCTCGCCGACGATGCAGTAGTCCATCTTCTCGCCGCGGGCCTGCAGCGCTTCGACGACCTTCACGGTGCCGTCGGTGGCTGGGCCTTCTTCGTCGCTCGTGATCAGAAAGGCGATCGAGCCGCGATGCTGCGCGTGCGCGGCCACGAATTCTTCGCTCGCGACCACGAAGGCCGCAAGCGAGGTCTTCATGTCGGCGGCGCCGCGCCCGTAGAGAATGCCGTCGCGGTGCGAGGGTTCGAAGGGGGGCGAGCGCCATTGCTCGAGCGGGCCGGTCGGCACGACGTCGGTGTGGCCCGCGAAGGCGAGCAGCGGGCCGTCCGTGCCTGCCGTGCCGCGCTTGACGGCCCACAGGTTCGTCACGCCGTTGGATTCGATCGTTTCGCACGCGAAGCCGAGCGCGTTCAGGCGTTCGGTCATGATGCGCTGGCAGTGCTGGTCGTCGGGCGTCACGGAGGCGCGCGCGATCAGGGCTTCGGTAAGGGCGAGGGTGGCGGACATAAAAAGACCACTTTCAATAAAAATGCCGGCGCCACTGATGGAACAGGGGCCGGCAACAACGTGTCATGAGCTTGCGCGCCCGACTTGCCAGGCAAGATGCCGGGCGCGCCCGGCGCGTGCAGCGCTCAGGCGAGGGGCGTCGCGCTCAAGCGAAAAGCTCCGCATACTGGTCGGCGGAAAAACCGAGCGTCTTCACGCGGCCATTCACCACGACCACAGGCCGCTTGATGATCGACGGCTTGTGGATCATCAGCGCGATCGCGCCGCTGGTCGTGTCGGCTTCGGCCTTGTGCACGTCGGACAGGCCGCGCCAGGTCGTGCCGCGCTTGTTGATGAGCTGATCCAGCGGCACGTCCTTCAACCAGTCCTGGACCAGCGCATTCGACACACCCGCCTTCTTGAAGTCGTGGAACTCGAACTCCACGCCGTGTTCTTCGAGCCACACGCGGGCCTTCTTCACGGTGTCGCAGTTCGGAATGCCGTAGACGACGGTCTTCGCGGCCTTGGCCATCAGTCGCCTCGCAGCAGCTCGTTCAGGCCGACCTTCGCGCGCGTTTTCGCGTCGACCTTCTTGACGATCACGGCGCAGTAGAGGCTATGCGTGCCGTCCTTCGAGGGCAGGTTGCCCGCCACGACGACCGAGCCCGCCGGAATGCGGCCGTACGAGACTTCGCCGGTTTCGCGGTCGTAGATCTTGGTGCTCTGGCCGAGGTACACGCCCATCGAGATGACCGAGTTCTCTTCGACGATCACGCCTTCCACGACTTCCGAGCGCGCGCCGATGAAACAGTTGTCCTCAATGATGACGGGGTTGGCCTGCAGCGGCTCCAGCACGCCGCCGATGCCCACACCGCCCGAAAGGTGCACGTTCTTGCCGATCTGCGCGCACGAGCCGACGGTCGCCCACGTGTCGACCATCGTGCCTTCGTCCACATAGGCGCCGATGTTGGTGTACGACGGCATCAGCACGACGTTCTTCGCGATGTACGAGCCGCGGCGCGCGATGGCCGGCGGCACGACGCGAAAGCCACCGGCGGCGAAGTCTTCTGCCGTGTAGTTCGCGAATTTCGAGGGCACCTTGTCGTAGAACTGGCTGTAGCCGCCGGCGGGCATCGGCACGTTGTCTTCCAGGCGGAACGACAGCAGCACGGCCTTCTTCACCCACTGGTTGACGACCCAGTCGCCGTCTTTCTTCTCGGCGCAGCGCAGCGCGCCGCGGTCGAGCTCGGCGACGACGTGGGCAACGGCTTCGCGCACGTCGTTCGGCGCGGACTTCGGCGAGAAGTCGGCGCGGTTGTCCCAGGCGGTGTCGATGATCTGCTGAAGTTGTTGCGACATGGTGATGATTTCGTGAGATTGATGGGGATAAGCGACACGGCGCGCCGCAAGTTCGCGGAACCCGGCGCGCACGAAAGCGGCTTTACGGTTTGAGCGAGCAGCAGAATTCGACGATGCGCTGCGCGCCCTCGATGCACTCCTCGACGTCGGCGACGAGCGCCATGCGAACGAAGTCTTTGCCGGGATTCGCGCCGTGCGCTTCGCGCGCGAGGAACGAGCCGGGCAGAACCGTCACATTATAGTCGGCGTAGAGGCGCTGGGCGAACGCCGTGTCCGAGAGGCCGGTACGCGCGACGTTGGCCCAGAGGTAGAACGCGGCGTCGGGCAGCTTCACGTCGAGCACTTCGGCGAGCATTGGCGTGACGGTCGAGAACTTCTGCACGTATTTCGCGCGGTTTTCGCGCACGTGCGTTTCGTCGCCCCATGCGGCGATGCTGGCGGCCTGCCAGACCGGCGAGAGGGCCGCGCCGTGATAGGTGCGGTACAGCAGGAATTGCTTGAGGATGGCGGCGTCCCCGGCCACGAAGCCCGAGCGCATGCCCGGGGCGTTCGAGCGCTTGGAGAGGCTCGACAGCATGACGAGGCGCTCGAAGCCGCGGCCCAGCCTGTGCGCCGCTTCGAGTCCGCCGAGCGGCGGCTTCGCTTCGTCGAAATAGATCTCCGAGTAGCATTCGTCGGAGGCGATGACGAAGCCGTAGCGGTCCGAGAGCGCGAAGAGTTCGCGCCAGTCGTCGAGCGTGAGCACGGCGCCGGTGGGATTGCCCGGCGAGCAAACGTAGAGCAGCTGCGTGCGCGCCCAGACCGCTTCGGGCACCTGCGAATAGTCGCAGGCGAAGTTGCGGGCCGGATCGCTGTTCACGAAGTAGGGCTCGCCGCCGCCGAGCAGCGCCGCGCCTTCATAGATCTGGTAGAACGGGTTCGGGCAGAGTACGATCGCCCGTTTTGCCGGGTCTTTCACGCCCGCGGTTGGGTCGATCACAGCCTGTGCCAGCGCGAAGAGGGCCTCGCGGGAGCCGGAAACGGGCAGGATTTCCGTGTTCGCGTCGATGGCCGGCAGCCCGTAGCGCGCCTTCACCCACTTTGCGATCGACTCGCGCAGCGCCGGGCTGCCCGCTGTGGCCGGATATGACGAGAGGCCGTCGAGCGAGGCGACGATGGCTTCGCGGATCAGCGCGGGCGTCGGGTGTTTCGGCTCGCCGATCCCGAAGCTGATATGGCGCAGGCCGGCGTTCGGCGTGACGTCCTTGAAAAGCGCACGTAGCTTTTCGAATGGATAGGGCTGGAGGGTGTCGAGTAGCGGATTCACTTGGGCGTCGGACAGGCGTGGGCGAAAGACGGGGAGCGCGGCGCGCAGCCAGGGCGCGTCCGGTGCGGACCGGCTAGCCGACTGTGCCGGGCGCGAAAAACAGGGTGGCGCGGCGGCGCAGCGCGGCCTCGCGGCTGCAAGCGGCCGATTATAGCGTGGCGGCGGTGCCGCTGCGGGCGTGGGCCGGGACGAGCGCCGGCGCCGCTCGTCGGACCAGAACACAAAGGAAGAAGATGGGCTTTTCGACGAACAGCATGCGCGCAGCCGTTGCGCAGGCGAGCCAAAGGCGGCAAGTGCAATGAGCCAGAGCCCAGGATTGCGTGCCGCCTGGCCAACGCTCGCCATCATGATTGGCGCCTCCGTCTGGGGCGTGGTCTGGTATCCGTTGCGCATGCTGGCGGCCTTCGGCCTCACGGGCACTGCTGCGAGTGCGGCGACGAGCGCGGCCGGTTGCCTCTTCGTCCTGCTGTTGCGCTGGCGCTCGGTGGCGACGCTGCGCTGGCACCGGGTGCTGCCGATGCTCGGGCTCGCGGCGGGCGTGACCAACGTCGGCTTCGTCTGGGGCGCGATCCACGGCGAAGTCATGCGCGTGCTGCTGCTCTTTTATCTGACCCCGGCGTGGACCGCGCTCTTCGCGCACTTCATCCTGGACGAGCGCCTGAACTGGTCGGGCGGCGCGCTCGCCGCTCTCTCGCTGGCGGGCGCTGTGCTGATGCTCTGGTCGCCGAAGCTGGGCGTGCCGCTGCCCGCCAATGCCGCCGAATGGGCTGGCCTCGTGGGCGGCATGGGGTTCGCGATGAGCAACGTGCTGGTGGTCAAGACGAGCCGTGTGCTGCCGCACATGAAGCCGGAGATGCGCACCGCCGTGATCTTCGCGGGTGCGGCGCTATTCGGCGCGCTGGCCTCGTGCTTCGAGCCGGCGCCTGCCGCCCCGGCGGGCGACCTTCTCGCACGCGTCGTGCTGCTCGTGCTGGCACTGGGCATCGTGCTCAGCACGAACAACATGCTTGTTCAGTATGGGCTTGCACGGGTGCCGGCGAACCGCGCGTCGATCATCATGCTGTTCGAGATCGTGGTGACGGCGCTCTCGTCGTGGCTCTTCGCCGGCGAGACACCGGGGCCGCGCGAATGGGCGGGGGGCGCGTGCATCGTGCTTGCCTCGCTGCTCTCGAGCTGGGTGCATCGCACGCAGGACGCGCGCAGCCGCGCCGCGCACGCGAGTGCCGACGCGAGCGTCATGACCCACGCCGACGCGAGCCGCACCGACGATGCGGACGATACGGACGATGCGGATGACATCGCCGCCACCGCCCGTGACGGCCCCAAGGGCAATGGCGGCGGCAACAGCGATGGCAACAGCGGCGACAACGCAGGCGGCGGCTCCGGCGCTCCGCCTTCGCGCGCGCGGAACGGCCTGCGTGCGATGGTATGATTGCCGCTGATTCCCGCCGGGCGCTCGCGCACATGCGCGTTCGCGCGGCGAGCCGTGGCGGCTGCGCTGCGCGCGTGCCCCCGTCGTGCGATCGAAACCGGATTGGCGGCGAGTGGCGTGCGGCACGGGCGGTCCCGTTCACCACTATTCAAACAGCGATATCGCCGTGCGTCTGACCTCGATTAAACTCGCTGGCTTCAAATCATTCGTCGATCCCACGCATTTCCAGGTTCCGGGCCAGCTCGTCGGAGTGGTCGGGCCGAACGGCTGTGGGAAATCCAACATCATCGACGCGGTGCGTTGGGTGCTCGGCGAATCCCGGGCGTCCGAGCTGCGCGGCGAGTCGATGCAGGACGTCATCTTCAACGGCTCCACCGCGCGCAAACCCGGCAGCCGGGCGAGCGTCGAACTGGTGTTCGACAACGCGGATGGCCGCGCCGCCGGCCAGTGGGGCCAGTATGCGGAGATCGCCGTCAAGCGCGTGCTCACGCGCGACGGCACCTCGAGCTACTACATCAACAATCTGCCGGCGCGCCGGCGTGACATCCAGGACATCTTCCTCGGCACGGGTCTCGGCCCACGCGCCTACGCGATCATCGGCCAGGGCATGATCGCGCGCATCATCGAGGCGAAGCCCGAAGAGCTGCGCGTGTTCCTGGAAGAGGCGGCGGGCGTGTCGAAGTACAAGGAACGCCGCCGCGAGACCGAGAACCGCCTGCACGACACGCGCGAGAACCTGACGCGCGTCGAGGATATCGTGCGCGAGCTCTCCACGAACCTCGAAAAGCTCGAGGGCCAGGCGGTCGTTGCGACGAAGTTCCGCGAGCTGCAGGCCGAAGGCGAGGAGAAGCAACGCCTGCTGTGGCTCCTGCGCAAGAACGAGGCGGCGGGCGAGCAGCAGCGGCAGCAGCGCGCGATCGAACAGGCGCAGATCGACCTCGAGCGCCACACCGCGCAGCTGCGCGAAGTGGAAGCGCAGCTCGAAACGTTGCGCGTGGCCCACTATTCGGCCAGCGACGCCATGCAGGGCGCGCAGGGCGCGCTCTACGAAGCGAACGCCGAGGTGAGCCGCCTCGAAGCCGAGATCAAGTTCATCGTCGAGTCGCGCAACCGCGTGCAGGCGCAGATCGCCGCGCTCGTTGCGCAGCGCGAGCAATGGCAGGGGCAAGCGCAAAAGGCGCAGGACGACATCGAAGACGCCGAAGAGCAACTGGCGATCGCCGAGGAAAAGGCGGCGCTCGCCGAAGAGGATGCAGCGGCCAAACAGGAGGCGCTGCCCGCGCTCGAAAACCGCTGGCGCGACGCGCAGGCGCAACTGAACGACGAACGCGCGGGCATCGCACGCACCGAACAGGCGATCAAGCTCGAAGCCGCGCACCAGCGCAACGCCGACCAGACGCTGCAACAGCTTCAGCAACGCCATGAGCGCCTGAAGGCGGAGGAAGGCGGCCTCGACGCGCCGGACGAGGCGCAGCTCGAAGAGCTGCGCATGCAACTGGCCGAGCAGGAGGAAGTCCTCCACGACGCGCAGGCGCGCCTCGCAGAAGCTCAGGAAACCGTGCCGCGCCTCGACGCGCAGCGGCGCGCCGCGCACGAACGCGTGCAGGCGGAAAACGCACAGATTCACCAGATCGAAGCCCGGCTCGCCGCGCTCAGGCAACTGCAGGAGAACGTGCAGACCGAAGGCAAGATCCAGCCGTGGCTCGAGCGCCACGAGCTGGGGGCCTTGCCGCGTCTGTGGAAGAAGCTGCATGTCGAAACCGGCTGGGAGACCGCGCTCGAAGCGGTGCTGCGCGAGCGGCTCGCCGCACTCGAAGTGTCGAACCTCGACTGGGTGAAGGCGTTCGCGAGCGACGCGCCGCCCGCGAAGCTGGCGTTCTATTCGCCGCCCGTTGCCGGCCAGGCGAACGCCGCGGCCGCGGGTCTCACGCCGCTGCTCTCGCTCGTGCGCATCGACGACGCAGGCCTGCGCGCGGTGCTCAACGAATGGCTGGGCTCGACGTACATCGCCAACGACCTTGCCGAGGCGCTCGCCCAGCGCGCGCAATTGCCGGGCGGCGGCGCATTCGTCGTGAAGGCCGGCCATACGGTGACGCGCGTGGGCGTGCAGCTTTACGCCGCCGACACGGAGCAGGCCGGCATGCTCGCGCGTCAGCAGGAGATCGAGAATCTCGAGCGCCAGGTGCGCGCGCAGGCGCTGCTCGCCGACGAGGCCAGGACCGCCGTCGTGCGCGCGGAGGCCGCCCACACGCAGGCCGCCCAGGTGCTCACGGACGTGCGCCAGCAAGCCGAGCGCGCGACCCAGCGCGTGCACGCGCTACAGATGGACGCGTTGAAGCTGACGCAGGCGCACGAGCGCTACACGGCGCGCAGCACGCAGATCCGCGAAGAGCTCGAAGAGATTCGCGCGCAGATCGAAGAGCAGCGCGCGCTGCGGGCCGAATCGGAAGCGAACTTCGAGCGCCATGACGCCGAGCTCGCCGAATTGCAGGCCCGGTTCGAGGACAACCAGCTCGCCTTCGAAGCGCTCGACGAGGAACTCGGTGCGGCACGCAACGAAGCTCGCGAGCTCGAGCGTGCCGCCGGCGACGCGCGCTTCGCGGCGCGCAACATGGCGAACCGCATCGACGAATTGAGGCGCAACATCCAGGTCGCGCACGATCAGAGCGAGCGCATAGCGACATCGCTCGAAGACGCGCGCGCCGAGCTCGAAACGATCAACGAGCAGACCGCACACACGGGACTGCAAGACGCGCTGGAAATTCGCGCGCAGAAGGAAGACGCGCTGCGCGCCGCTCGTGCCGAGCTCGAGGACCTGAGCGCGAAGCTGCGCGCGGCCGACGAAACGCGCCTGAACGCGGAGCGTGCGTTGCAGCCGTTGCGCGATCGCATCACCGAGCTTCAGTTGAAGGAGCAGGCGGCGCGCCTGAACGGCGAGCAGTACGTCGAGCAGCTGCAGGCGGCGGGTGTGGACGAAGCGGCGCTCCAGGAGAAGCTCACGGCCGACATGAAGCCGCCCTATCTGCAAGGCGAGGTCACGCGCATCAACAACGCTATCGCCGCGCTCGGCCCCGTGAACATGGCGGCGCTCGACGAGCTCGCCGCGGCGAAGGAGCGCAAGACTTTCCTCGACGCGCAGTCGACCGACCTCACGAGCGCGATCGAAACGCTCGAGGACGCGATCCGCAAGATCGACCAGGAAACGCGCACGCTGCTGCAGGGCACCTTCGACGAAGTGAACCGCCATTTCGGCGAGCTGTTCCCGCGCCTTTTCGGTGGCGGTCAGGCGAAGCTCATCATGACCGGCGACGAGATTCTCGACGCCGGCGTGCAGGTGATGGCGCAGCCGCCAGGCAAGAAGAACTCGACGATTCACCTGCTTTCCGGCGGCGAGAAGGCGCTCACGGCCACGGCCCTCGTGTTCGCGATGTTCCAGCTCAACCCCGCGCCGTTCTGTCTGCTCGACGAAGTGGATGCACCGCTCGACGACGCGAACACCGAGCGTTTCGCCAACCTCGTGCGCGCGATGTCGGACAAGACGCAGTTCCTGTTCATCTCGCACAACAAGATCGCCATGGAGATGGCGCAGCAGCTCATCGGGGTGACGATGCAGGAGCAGGGTGTTTCGCGGATCGTCGCGGTCGACATGGAAACTGCGGCAGGTTTCGCCCAGAATACGGTCTAGTCGATTTATACGGTCTAACAAACGGCGCGCGCCGCGCAGCCGGCGGCGCCATTCAAGAGGCAGCCTCCGCGCGCGCTGCGAGCGCCACGGAAACGGCGCGCACGATGCGCGCGCCGTCGAATAAGAATTGCTGATGGAGCATGCATGGACGAGTTGACTCTCGGGTTGATCGGCGCGGGTGCCGTGGTAGTCGGGGGCGTGGTGGTCTACAACGCCTGGCAGGGCGCGAGGGTGCGCCGGCGCATGCCGCGCCCGATGCCTGAGGACGCAGTCGAGGCGGCGCAACGCGAGGAGTTCCAGGAGCCAAGCCCGTTCATCGAGCCGGCGCGCAGCCAGGCGCGACGTGAGCCTTCGCTCGTGGGCGGCACGGAAGCCGAGCGCGTGGAGCCGGGTTTTGCGACAGCGGCCCCGCTCGACACACCCGCTGACATCCAGGCGGAAACCACGACGCCCAATGGCTTTGTGCAGAGCGAGACCAGCGAGAAGGAGGGGGCCGAGACCGCGGCTACCGCTGCCGCTGCTGCGGAATCCGCCAGCGACAAAGCCGATGAAGCCGAGCGTATCGAGCCGGTCCTGCCGGCCGCCACGACGATCTCCTCGACGCCGCCTGCCGTGGTCGACCGTCGCATCGACTGCATCGTGCCGATCCGGCTCGGTGCGCCGGTGGCGGGCGAGCGCGTGATTCCGTTCGCGCAGCGTCTGCGCCGCGCGGGCAGCAAACCGGTTCACATCGAAGGCAAGCCCGAGTGCGGCGACGGCTGGGAACTGCTGCAAAATGGCGTGCGCTACGAGGAGCTGCGCGCCGCCGCCCAGCTCGCAAACCGCAACGGCCCGCTCAACGAACTCGAGTTTTCGGAATTCGTGACCGGCGTGCAGCAGTTCGCCGATGCACTCGACGCAGCGCCCGAATTTCCGGACATGATGGAGACGGTCGCGATGGCCCGCGAGCTTGACGGCTTCGCCGCGCAATGCGACGCGCAACTCTCGATCAACGTGATGTCGGATGGTGCGCCGTGGTCGGCGAACTACGTGCAGGCGGTGGCGGCGCAGGATGGGCTGCTGCTCTCGCGCGACGGTACGCGCTTCGTAAAGCTCGACGTGAAGCAGAGCCCGGTGTTCATGCTGCAGTTCGGCGACACCAACTTCCTGCGCGACGACCTCACGTACAAGGGCGGCGAGCTGATCACGCTGATCCTCGACGTACCAGTGGCCGATGAAGATATCCTGCCGTTCCGGCTGATGTGCGATTACGCGAAATCGCTTGCCGAGCGCATTGGCGGGCGCGTGGTCGACGACCAGCGCCGGCCGCTGCCGGAATCGGTGCTGCAGTCGATCGACAAGCAGCTCATGACGCTCTACGCGAAGCTGGAGCAAGCCGGCATTCCGGCAGGCTCGCCAGCCACGAGACGGCTGTTCAGCCAGTAAGGAAGATCCGTAACCGGCCAGCGAGCAAGGCGCGGCGCCGTTGGGCGCCGCGCCTTTTTTATTGTGCCTGGGCGGCGCTACGTGCGGACGTTTTTGCGCGCGCAACGCACGAAGGTCGTAGCGTATGTTCATGGACGGTGGGGCTGCCTTTCCGGCACGCGTGTTGCGGTGCATTCAAGTTCGCATCGCGAAAGACCCGCGTCAACGGCATGCACCCAACGTTGGCCATCCGGCCAGGACCTTCGCGTGGGCCGTACGGCGGCGCACGAAGATGGCCCGATTTTGGCCGTTCGGCCGATGCGATGCGCGTCGCTTCCTGAGATAATCTGACGTCCGAAATCACTTCCAACGACGAGTTGCTCAAGGCATGGTCCGTACTCCCGCCCATCCTCCCAAAGAAGCCACCGCTGCGCAGCGCGCGGTGTGGTTGCGCGCCGAACTCGAGCGCGCGAATCACGCCTACTACGTGCTCGACCAGCCGGAGCTGCCCGACGCGGAATACGACAAGCTCTTTGGCGAACTCCAGCAGATCGAAACCGAGCATCCGGATCTCATCACACCCGACTCGCCCACCCAGCGCGTGGGCGGCGAGGTTGCCGGGGGCTTCGAGCCCGTTGTGCACGACGTGCCGATGCTATCGCTCAACAACGGCTTCGCCGACGAGGACATCGCCGCGTTCGACAAGCGCGTGTCCGACGCACTCGGCAAGGCCGATGGCGCCGGCGTCGAATACGCCTGCGAGCTCAAGTTCGACGGCCTGGCCATCTCGCTGCGCTATATCGATGGCGTGTTCGTGCAAGCCTCCACGCGTGGCGACGGCACGACTGGCGAAAACGTCACCGAAAACGTCCGCACCATCCGCTCGTTGCCGTTGCGCCTGAAGGGCAAGCGCGTGCCGAAGGTGCTCGATGTGCGTGGCGAGGTGCTGATGTTCCGCCGCGACTTCGAGCGCATGAACCAGCGCCAGCGCGATGCCGGTCACAAGGAATTTGCGAACCCGCGCAACGCGGCGGCGGGCAGCCTGCGCCAGCTCGACCCAAAGATCACGGCGCAGCGGCCCCTGTCGTTTTTCGCTTATGGCATTGGCGTGCTCGAGGGCGAGCCGATGCCGGCTACCCATAGCGAGCTGCTCGACTGGTACGCGCAAATGGGCTTGCCGGTCAATTCCGAGCGTGCCGTCGTGACGGGTGCGCAAGGACTGCTCGAATTCTTCCGCACCGTCGGCGAGAAGCGCGATGGCCTGCCGTACGACATCGACGGGGTCGTCTACAAGGTGAACCGTCGCGACGAGCAGGACGCGCTCGGGTTCGTCTCGCGCGCGCCGCGCTTTGCGCTCGCGCACAAGTTTCCGGCCCAGGAGGCGCTCACGAAGCTGGTGGCGATCGACGTGCAGGTGGGCCGCACGGGTGCCATTACGCCGGTTGCGCGGCTCGAGCCGGTGTTCGTCGGTGGCGCGACGGTGACCAACGCCACGCTGCACAACGAAGACGAAGTGCGGCGCAAGGACATCCGCATCGGCGACACCGTGATCGTGCGGCGCGCAGGCGATGTGATCCCCGAAGTCGTGAGCGCGCTCATCGACCGACGTCCCGCCGGTGCCCGCGAATTTGTGATGCCGACCGAATGCCCGGTGTGCGGCTCGCGCATCGAGCGCTTGCCCGACGAGGCGATCGCCCGCTGCACCGGTGGCCTCTTCTGTCCGGCACAGCGCAAGCAGGCACTCTGGCACTTCGCCCAGCGCCGCGCACTCGACATCGACGGCTTGGGCGAGAAGATCATCGACCAGCTGGTCGACCAGAACCTCGTGCGTACGCCCGCGGATCTTTTCAACCTCGGCTTCGGCACGCTCGCAGAACTCGAGCGCATGGCTGACAAATCGGCGCAGAACCTGCTTGATTCGCTCGAAAAAGCCAAGTCCACGACGCTTGCGCGTTTCATTTACGCGCTCGGCATCCGGCACGTGGGCGAATCGACGGCCAAGGACCTCGCAAAGCACTTCGGTTCGCTCGATCCGATCATGGATGCGTCCATCGAGGAATTGCTCGAAGTGAATGACGTGGGCCCGGTGGTGGCGGAGTCCATCCACCAGTTCTTTGCGGAGGAGCATAACCGCACGGTGATCGAGCAACTGCGCGCGCCAGGCAAAGTAACATGGGCGGAAGGTCCGCCTGCGCCCAGGGCGCCGGTGGGTGTGCTGGCGGGCAAGACAGTGGTGCTCACCGGCACGCTGCCCACGCTCACGCGCGACGAGGCAAAGGAGAGGCTGGAGGCGGCCGGCGCGAAGGTGGCCGGCTCGGTGTCGAAGAAGACCGACTACGTGGTGGCGGGCGCCGACGCGGGCAGCAAGCTCGCGAAAGCCGAGGAACTCGGCGTGCCGGTGCTCGACGAAGAAGGAATGCGCAAGCTCCTGGAGGGGCAAACGACATGATTCGCGAAATTCTCAGAATGGGCGATCCGCGCCTGCTCGGCATCGCAAAGCCGGTCGATCACTTCGATACGCCGGAGTTGCACGAGCTCATTGCCGACATGTTCGACACGATGCACGCAGCGAACGGCGCGGGGCTTGCCGCACCGCAGATCGGCGTCGACCTGCAGGTCGTGATCTTTGGCTTCGAGCGGAACGAGCGCTATCCCGAGGCGCCGGCCGTGCCGCAAACGGTGCTCATCAACCCGGTCATCCATCCGCTGTCGCACGACATGGAGGAAGGCTGGGAGGGCTGCCTTTCGGTGCCGGGCATGCGCGGCGCCGTGAGCCGCTACTCGATGATCCGCTACAACGGCTTCGACCAGTACGGCACGCCCATCGAACGTGTGGCCGAGGGCTTTCACGCGCGGGTCGTGCAGCATGAATGCGATCACCTGATCGGCAAGCTGTATCCCATGCGCATTACTGACTTCTCGAAGTTCGGCTTTACCGAAGTGCTGTTTCCGGAGCTCGATCCGAACAGCGACGACTGAACCTCGGCGTAAAAGGAAAAACGGGAGCCGACGGCTCCCGTTTTTCCTTCAGCAACGCTTTTGCGGCAGTGTGGCGTCAAAACGCCTCGTCGGCAGCCAGGTAACGCCACTGGCCCTGCGGCAGCGGGCCGAGCAGTACGCGGCCCATGCGCACGCGCTTGAGGCCCACGACCTTGAGCCCGACCAGCTCGCACATGCGGCGGATCTGGCGCTTCTTGCCTTCGCGCAGCACGAAACGCAACTGTTCGCCGTTCTGCCAGCTCACCTGGGCGGGCTTGAGCGGCACGTCGTCGAGCGACAGCCCGTGACGCAGTTTCGCGAGCAGATCGGCCGGGAAGTGCTGGTCGACTTCGGTCTCGATATCGCCGTAGGTGACGCGTACGAGATATTCCTTGTCGATATCGGAGCTTTCGCCGATCAGCTGCTTGGCCACCCGGCCGTCCTGGGTCAGCACGAGCAGGCCCGTCGAGTCAATGTCGAGGCGGCCCGCCGGCGCGAGCGTACGCAGATGCTTCGCCGAGAAACGGATGCCTGAGTGGTCGCCGTCCCAATGGTTCTCGGCCGTGACGAGCGTGGCAGCGGGGGCGTAGCCGTCCTCGGCCTGGCCCGATACGTAACCCACGGGCTTATGCAGCAGGATCGTCACCT
The DNA here is from genome assembly GCF_035501035.1 of Paraburkholderia sp. GTDB lineage: Bacteria > Pseudomonadota > Gammaproteobacteria > Burkholderiales > Burkholderiaceae > Paraburkholderia. The sequence continues at coordinate 7,035 of NZ_DATJWR010000170.1, read as the reverse complement.
GGCGGGCCTGTGCCGCAAGCGCGGACGGATCAACCTCGATGCGCTGATCCGGCGTGACCTTGGCGCCGAGCGTGTCGACGACTTCGCCGTCTACGTAGACCCACCCTTTTTCGATCCACTCATCGGCTTCACGGCGCGAGCACAGGCCAAGCTCGGACATGCGCTTGGAAAGGCGCAAGGCGTTGTCCCCTTCGACTTCCTCGCGGGGGGCGCGGCGCGGTGCGGTCTCTTCCCCGGCGCCAGGGCCGTGCGAGGCCCTGGCGGTCGATTTGCCGGGGCGGCCGACGGGTTTGCGCGCAGCTGCGCCCGTTTCGGCGCTGCGTCGTGCGCGCGGGGCACCGTCTTCACGACCTTCGTTCCAGGCGGATTTCACAGGGCGTGCGAAGGTACGCGCGTCGCGCGGACCCCTTTCGTCGGCGGCGTCGCGGCTGCGCGGCGGTCTGCGGTCGTCGCTTTCGGGACGGCGTGCGAAACGGCGCTCGGTTCCTTCGTCGCGCGCGCGCGCGGGGCGGCGCTCGCTACCTTCGGTACTGCGTGTGAAGCGACGTTCCGATCCCTCTTCGCGCCCGCGTGCCGGCCGACGCTCATCACCTTCGCTTCGGCGTGTGAAGCGACGTTCCGATCCTTCGTCGCGTGCGTGCGGCGGGCGGCGCTCGCCACCCTCGGCACTGCGTGTGAAGCGGCGCTCCGATCCTTCGTCGCGCCCGCGCGGAGGCCGACGCTCATCACCCTCGGCGCGTCGCGTGAAGCGTCGCTCGCCGCCTTCGTCACGGCCGCGCGGGGCGCCGCGCTCCTCGGTACCGGCGCGCCTGGGCGCTCGACGCTCATCGCTTTCGCCGCGGCGCGCGGGTCGGGCGTCGCGATCCCAAGGCTTGCTGCCACGCGGTGCTTCGCCTGCGTCTTTGCGGCGGCGCTCCTCGCCATATCCGCCTTCGCGAGGAGCGCGGGCCGGCCGGCTCGATGCGTCGCGCTCGCGCGCCATAGCAGGTCGCGCTGGACGTTCGCCCGTACGCGAATCGCCAGTGCGCGTCGTGGCGCGCGCAGGCTTGGCCGCAGCCGCAGTTTTCGAGGTTGCTTTCGCGGGCACAGCCGGCCGCACCTCAGCCGGCCGCACAGGCTTACGCGCGGTCGTGCTGCCGCGGCGGACGGGCGCGCGTTCCGGGGTGGTCGGGCGCGGATGTTTGGCTGTCAGTTTGGCTCGCATGGATCTGGGTATTTCAAGTCGTTCACACTGCTATCGCGCGCAGCAATTCGGTTTCGACGCGAATCTGCAGACGGTTGTCGGAGAGTCCCGAACCGTCGAGCAGGAACACGTCTTCGACGCGTTCGCCGAGCGTGTTGATCCGCGCCGCGTGGACGCCGACATGGTGCTCGGCGAGCACGCGCGCGATGGAATAGAGAAGGCCTGGCCGGTCGTTCGCCGACACGGACAGGATGTAGTATTGGCCGCGCTCGTCGGCCCGCATGTCGACGCGCGGGGTGACCGGGAAGGTGCGCGACAGCCGCGACAGCCGCCCTTTCGAAGGCTCGGGCAGCACGTTGCCGGTGGCGTTCAGACGCTCCGCGAGCTCCTGCTCGACGAGGTTCGCGATGTCGCGGTAGTGCACGTCGCCCTCGGTGTGGGCGACGATGAAGTTGTCGAGGGCATAGCCGTGGCGCGTCGTGCTCACGCGCGCATCGAGCACGGACAGGCCGCTGCGGTCGAAATACGCGCACATCGTCGCAAAGAGGTCGGGGCGGTCCTTCGCGTAGACGAGCACCTGCAGCGCCTCGCCAATCGGCGACGGGCGCGCGCGCACGACGGCGGCCGGCGCTTCCACGTGGCGGTACAACACGCGAGTTTGCCAGGCGATGTCGGCGGCGTCGTGGCGCAGGAAGTAGCCCACGTCGAGCTTGTCCCAGAGCGCGCGATGCGCATTCTCCGGCACCGTTTCGAGGCGCAGCAGCGCGAGCGCCAGTTCCTGGCGCGTCTTGAGCTCCGAGTGCGCGTCGGGCTTGGCGCCGCCGAGCACGGCGAGCGTCGAGCGATAGAGGTCTTCGAGCAGCTTGCCCTTCCAGTTGTTCCAGACCTTCGGGCTCGTGCCGCGGATGTCGGCGACCGTCAGCAGGTAGAGCGCCGAAAGGCGGCGCTCCGAGCCGACCAGATCGGCGAAGTGCTTCACGACTTCGGGATCGGTGATGTCCTGTTTCTGTGCGACCTGGCTCATCATCAGATGCTGCTGGACGAGCCAGACGATGAGGTCGGCGTCGTCGCCCGTGATGTCGTGATCGCGGCAAAAGCGCCGCGCATCGGCCATGCCGAGCTGGGAGTGGTCGCCGCCGCGGCCCTTGGCGATGTCGTGGAACAGCGCCGCGACGTAGAGCACCCAGGGCCGCTCGAAGTTGGCGATGAGCTGGCTGCAGAACGGATACTCGTGCGCGTGCTCGGCCACGGCAAAACGGCGGATATTGCGCAGCACCATCAGGATGTGCTGATCGACCGTATAGACGTGGTAGAGATCGTGCTGCATCTGCCCGACGATGCGCCGGAAATTGAGCAGATAGCGCCCGAGCACGCTCGTCTGGTTCATGAGCCGCATGGCATGTGTGATGCCGGCCGGCTGCTTGAGGATCTCCATGAAGAGCCGGCGGTTTTCCGGGTCGCGGCGCCAGACTTGATCCATGGTTTCGCGCGCGTTGTAGAGCGCGCGCATGGTGCGCGCCGAAAGGCCTTTCACGCCCGGCACCTGCTCGTAGAGCAGGAAGGCTTCGAGGATCGCGTGCGGCTCGCGCTCGAACACGTCGTCGCTGACGATTTCCAGCATGCCCTGCTTTTCGACGAAGTGATCCGAGAGCGTGCGCGTGATGCCGCTTGTGCTCGGAAAGAGCTGTGCCTCGATGTTCTGGATCAGGATGGTGGAGAGCTGCGTGACCGCCTTCGCGGCCCAGTAGTACCGGCGCATGAGTTGCTCGCTCGCGCGCCGCGTGCCGCTCGCCTTGTAGCCGAAGCTCTCGGCCACGGCCGTTTGCAGGTCGAACACGAGGATGTCCTGGCGGCGTCCGGCGATCACGTGCAGGCGTGCGCGCAGCGCCTTCAGGAACGCCTCGTTGCGGCGCAGCTCGTGCGCCTCGCGACCGGTGATGAGGCCTCGCTGGTCGAGCTCTTTCCAGCTGCTGCCGAAGGCGGCCGCCTCGGTGATCCAGAGGATCAGTTGCAGGTCGCGCAGGCCGCCGGGGCTTTCCTTGACGTTCGGCTCGAGCGAATAGGGCGTGTCCTGGAAGCGCGCGTGGCGCTGGCGCATCTCGAGCACCTTTGCCTGGAAAAAGGCGCGCGGGTCCATTGCGTCGCGATAGCGCTGCGCGAAGTCGCCGAAGAGCGTCGGGCTGCCGGTGATGCGGCGCGCCTCGAGCAGCGACGTGCGCACGGTGACGTCGTTGGCGGCTTCTTCGAGGCATTGCGAGACGCTGCGCACGCTGCTGCCGATGTCGAGCCCGAGGTCCCACGCGAGACCGATGAATCGTTCAATGCGCTCCTCTAGCGGCGCGAGCGGTTCGTCGTCCGGCAGCAGCACGAGGATGTCGACGTCGGACCAGGGCGCGAGTTCCCCACGCCCGAAGCCGCCCACGGCCACGAGCGCAAGCGTTGCCGGCAGCTCGCAGAGATTCCAGGCGCGGCACAGCGTGTCGTCGGTGGTGCGGGCGAGGGCGCGCATCAGCGAGTCGACGTTGGTCGCGGTCTTGAACCGCTCGAGCAGCTGGGCCTTGGCGGCCTTGTAGTCGGACTTCAGCGACGACGTATCGGGAACGGCGACAGCGGGAACGCTCATGGGCTCGGTTCGTGATTGGCGCGGTTGGGAAAGCGGCCGGCCGTGCGCGGGGCCGGTCCTGCGTTGCCGGTCCTGCGTTGCCGGTCGGCGGCTCCCGTCAGGCGGGCGCCGCTGGCGGGCCAGGTCGCTTCTCAGGTGTTGGACTGGCTAACTATCTGGGTGGCGCCCGGCTTGCCTGCCGGTCGCTTCGGTCGTGCTGGCTACTCTGGTTCTCACGGGCGCGCTGTGCCCGGCTGGTTGGCGGCTCACTGCTGGCCGGTTTCAGGCACCTGGCGCGCGCCGCACGTTCCCCACCCCGTGCATTGCATTTTGCGCCGGATCACGCCGCTTGGCGTCTTCCGGTTTGCCTGTTCGGGCCGTCAGGCCGCCGTGCCCGCCATCTGGGCGACGATCGCCGGCTTGGCGGGCGTGCCTGCCGAGACCGTCAACACCTCGTAGCCCGTTTCGGTCACGAGCACGGTGTGCTCCCACTGCGCCGAGAGACTGCGATCCTTCGTCTTGACGGTCCATTGGTCCGGCATGGTGCGAATGTCGCGGCGGCCGGCATTGATCATCGGCTCGACGGTGAAGATCATGCCGGGAACGAGTTCAATGCCGGTGCCGGGGCGGCCGTAGTGCAGCACCTGCGGATCCTCGTGGAACACCGTCCCGATGCCGTGGCCGCAGTATTCGCGCACCACGCTGTAGCCCTGGCTTTCGGCATAACGCTGGATGGCATGGCCGATGTCGCCCAGATGTGCGCCCGGGCGCACCTGGTCGATGCCGAGCCACATGCATTCATAAGTGGTCTGCACGAGGCGCTTCGCGAGAATCGAGCCCTCGCCGACGATGAACATGCGGCTTGTGTCGCCGAAATAGCCATCCTTGATGACCGTGATGTCGATATTGAGCGCGTCGCCGTTCTTCAGCGCCTTCTCACCGGGAATACCGTGACAGATCACGTCGTTGACGGACGTGCAGATCGCCTTCGGGTAGGGCGGGTAGCCGGGCGGCTGATAATTCAGCGGCGCGGGCACCGTGCCCTGCACATTGGTCATGTATTCGTGACACAGGCGATCGAGTTCGCCCGTCGTCACACCCGCGGTGACGAACGGCGTGATGTAGTCGAGCACCTCGCTCGCCAGCCGGCAGGCGACGCGCATTTGCGCGATGTCGTGTTCGTTCTTGATCGAAATGGCCATGGTGTGCGCCCGAAAATGCAGTCGAATACAAAATTATCGCACCTAATGCTGGTCATCGCTGGCTTTTGAAAAAGTCGGGTGTGGCCGCTTGCGCCCGTTTGTGTCTTGGCCGGGCCCTATCCAGGTCCTATCCCGGCGTTGTTTGTACCTCATCCACGCCTTGCTCCAGCCTCTTTCCGCGGGTAATAGCTGTCTTGAGCAAGATGCCCTTCGCATGCTATACTCTTCGGCTAAGTCGCTCCCCATATCTTTCGAATTTGCTTTCGTGGTTCGAAGTTTATCGAGGTTATCGGGTTATGGAGGGGTGGCGGCTCCCGCTGTTGCCGCGGGGCGTCTTGCCAGGGAGGACTCTGGCGAGCGCGGGAAGTTCAGTTTTCAGAGTCTTCAGGCAGCGCATTCGCGAGCCGGCGCACCCAGGGTGTCGGGCGTGCCAGTCCCAGCTCAAATGGGGCGGTGCACCGATACGGCAGCCGGCTTAAGACCCAAACCCTAGCGGAGAATTTCTCATGGCAGTTACCATGCGCCAAATGCTGGAAGCCGGTGTCCACTTCGGTCACCAAACGCGCTTCTGGAACCCGAAGATGGCCCCCTTCATTTTCGGTCATCGCAACAAGATTCACATCATCAACCTCGAAAAGACGCTGCCGATGTACAACGACGCGCTGAAGTACGTGCGTCAACTGGCAGCGAACCGCGGCACGATCCTCTTCGTCGGCACGAAGCGTCAGTCGCGCGACACGATCGCGGCTGAAGCGCAGCGCGCCGGCATGCCGTTTGTCAACGCGCGCTGGCTTGGCGGCATGCTGACCAACTTCAAGACGCTGAAGGTTTCGATCAAGCGCCTGAAGGACATGGAAGCAGCCGTGGAAGCGGGCGAGCTCGAGAAGATGAGCAAGAAGGAAGCGCTCCTGTTCGAACGCGAAATCGCCAAGCTGCAAAAGTCGATCGGCGGCGTGAAGGACATGGGCGGCATTCCGGACGCGATCTTCGTGGTCGACGTCGGCTATCACAAGATTGCCGTGACGGAAGCGAACAAGCTGGGCATCCCCGTAATCGCCGTGGTCGATACGAACCACTCGCCGGAAGGCATCGACTACGTGATCCCCGGTAACGACGACGCGAGCAAGGCCGTGGCGCTCTACACGCAAGGCGTGGCCGACGCGATCCTCGAAGGCCGTGCGAACGCGGTGAACGACGTGGTTGCAGCCGTGCGCGGCAACGACGGCGACGACGAGTTCGTCGAGGTCAATTCGGAGGCGTAAGCTGCCCCGTGTCCGGCAAGAAAAGGGGGCTTTCCATAGGCCCCTTTTTTTTAAGCCGCGACATTCGATGCCGCGTCATATCGGCGGCACTGTAATCGTGTAGAAACAATCGCCGGTTACGGAAACGAATTCCTGCCGGCCGCATCGAAGCATGCGGCGCGGCGTGTACCAGACAGACTCAAGGAGCGAATGATGGCGGCAATTACCGCAAGCATGGTGGCAGAACTGCGCGCGAAGACCGACGCGCCGATGATGGAATGCAAGAAGGCGCTGACGGAAGCCGACGGCGACATGGCGCGCGCCGAAGAGCTGCTGCGCGTGAAGCTCGGCAACAAGGCGAGCAAGGCTGCGTCGCGCGTGACGGCTGAAGGCGTGATCGCTTCGTTCATCGCTGGCAACGCCGGTGCCGTGGTCGAGTTGAACTGCGAAACCGACTTCGTCGCGAAGAACGACGACTTCCTCGCATTCGCGAAGAAGGTGGCCGAACTGGTCGCCACGCAAAACCCGGCCGACGTCGAAGCCCTGTCGGCGCTGGCGCTGGACGGCTCGACGGTCGACGCAGTGCGCCTCGCGCTCGTCGGCAAGATCGGCGAAAACCTCTCGATTCGCCGTTTCGCGCGCTTCGAAACCGCGAACAAGCTGGCTGCGTACCTGCACGGCACGCGCATCGGCGTGCTGGTCGAGTACACCGGCGCGGAAGAGCAGGTCGGCAAGGACGTGGCGATGCACATCGCCGCGATGAAGCCGGTCTCGCTGTCGTCGGACGACGTGCCGGCCGACCTGATC
>NZ_DATJWR010000169.1:0-5607 GCF_035501035.1 Paraburkholderia sp. | reverse complement strand
AACCGGCTGGGCATCTGGCAACTGAAGTGGGAACTCGAAGACCTCGCGTTCCGCTTCGAGGAGCCGGTCACCTACAAGCGCATCGCGAAGCTGCTCGACGAAAAGCGCGTGGAGCGCGAGAGCTACGTGGCCGAGGCGATCGCGCGGCTGCAGCGCGAGCTCGCCGCGGCGCACATCCCGGCCGAGGTGAGCGGACGGCCCAAGCACATCTACAGCATCTGGAAGAAGATGCGCGGCAAGGAGATCGACTTCTCCGAGCTTTACGACGTGCGCGCGTTCCGCGTGATCGTGCCCGACATCAAGGATTGCTACACGGTGCTCGGCATCGTGCACAACCTGTGGCAGCCGGTGCCGAGGGAATTCGACGACTATATCTCGCGGCCCAAGCCCAACGGCTACCGTTCGCTGCACACGGTCGTGGTCGGCGACGACGGCCGTGCGTTCGAAGTGCAGATCCGTACGCAGGAGATGCATCAATTCGCGGAATACGGCGTCGCCGCGCACTGGCGCTACAAAGAGGCTGGCGCGAAGGGCTACGGCGGCCAGGTCAGCGCGAGCAGCAGTTACGACGAAAAGATCGCCTGGCTGCGCCAGTTGCTCGCATGGAAGGACGACGTCGCCGACGGGCGCCAGCCATGGGAGCAGTTGCGCCAGGCGACGCTCGACGACGACCACATCTATGTGCTCACGCCCCAGGCGCGCGTCATCGCGCTGCCGCAGGGCGCGACGCCGCTCGACTTCGCGTATCACCTGCACAGCGAGCTCGGTCATCGCTGCCGCGGCGCGCGCGTGGACGGCGCGATGGTGCCGCTCAATACCCAGCTTCGCAACGGCCAGACAGTCGAGGTCGTCGCGGTGAAGGAGGGCGGGCCGTCGCGCGACTGGCTCAATCCGCAGCTCGGCTATCTGCACAGCCCGCGTGCGCGCCAGAAAGTGCGCGCGTGGTTCAACGCGATCGAGGCGCAGGAAAACATCGCCAGTGGCCGCGCGATGGTGGAAAAGACGCTGCAGCGCGAGGGCCGCACGTCGGTCAATCTCGATCAGCTCGCGGCGAAGCTCGGCTTCAAGTCTACCGACGACCTTTTCAGCGTGGTCGGCAAGGAAGAGTTCAGCCTGCGCAACGTCGAGCATGCGTTGCACGACGCGCCGGCGGCCGAGCCCGGGCAGGAAACGCCCGAGCAGCTCACCAAGCGCGCGAGCGGTGCGAACGTGGCGCACGGCGGGTCGTCTGGCGTGCTGGTGGTGGGCGTGGACGCGCTGCTCACCCAGCTCGCGCGCTGCTGCCGCCCCGCGCCGCCCGACGATATCTGCGGGTTCGTCACGCGCGGCAAGGGCATGTCGATCCACCGCAGCGACTGCCCCACCTTCCTGCGCATGGCCACTCGCGCGCCCGAGCGAGTGCTGCACACCACGTGGTCCGCCGACGTGATGGGCGGGCGCGGCCAGTCGGTGTATCCGGTCGACATTTCGATCGAGGCCACCGACCGCCAGGGCTTGCTGCGCGACATCTCCGAAGTGTTCGCGCGCGAAAAGATGAACGTGATCGGCGTGAAGACGCAGTCGCGTCGCAACGCGGCGTATATGCAGTTCACGGTCGAAGTGTCGAACTCCGCGCAGATCCAGCGCGCCTGCGTGCTGCTCGGCGAGGTGGGTGGCGTGTTGCGGGCTTCGCGCAAGAGCTGAGGCGCTGAGGCGGGCAAGGTGGGCAAGATGGCAAACCGGGGTATCATGCCGCACCGCAAAAAAGCACTTGCCAAGTCTGCGTGCACTTCATATAATCTTCCTTCTTCAGGCTCGTAGCTCAGCTGGTTAGAGCACCACCTTGACATGGTGGGGGTCGTTGGTTCGAGTCCAATCGAGCCTACCAACGAAACGGGTCCTTGGCGTTGCCAGGGGCTCAAGGCAGTAAGGCGCTGGGTCTATCAAGGCGGCAGGCGCCAGGAAACGCCAAGGGGCGAATACGGTTATGACACCGCGAACGTTCACCGAAACTATTTCGGAGCGACGCTAGTCGAGGACCTCTTTCGCCTCTGCAGTCTGGTTTGAAAAGTGAATGCGGCCCCTCGAAAGCGGGGCCGCTTTTTTTTCGCCGCGGGGTTTTGCGCGGGTCAGTCCTCACAAGAAGTTCGACGTGCCCGCAAGGCACTTTTGGAGAAAAGAATGGTTGCGATACGTCTGCCCGATGGTTCGGTTCGACAGTACGATCATCCCGTCACGGTCGCCGAAGTGGCGGCTTCGATCGGTCCCGGCCTCGCCAAGGCGGCGCTGGGCGGCAAGCTCGACGGCGAACTGGTCGATACGTCGACGCTGATCGATCACGACGCATCGCTCGCCATCGTCACGGACAAGGACGCCGACGGCCTCGACATCATCCGTCACTCCACGGCGCACCTGCTGGCCTACGCGGTGAAGGATCTGTATCCGGAGGCACAGGTCACGATCGGGCCGGTCATCGATAACGGCTTCTATTACGATTTCGCCTACAGCCGTCCGTTTACGCCCGAAGATCTCGAGAAGATCGAAAAGCGCATGCAGGAACTCGCGAAGAAGGATGAGCCGGTGTCGCGCCGCGTCGTCGCGCGCGGTGAGGCTGTCGATTACTTCAAGAGCATCGGCGAGAAGTACAAGGCCGAGATCATCGAGTCGATTCCCGGCGCCGAGGAAATCAAGCTCTACTCGCACGGCGGCTTCACGGACCTGTGCCGCGGCCCGCACGTGCCGTCCACGGGCAAGCTGAAGGTCTTCAAGCTCATGAAGGTGGCGGGCGCCTATTGGCGCGGCGACTCGAAGAACGAGCAGTTGCAGCGCATCTACGGCACGGCCTGGACGAAGAAGGAAGACCAGGACCAGTACCTGCACATGCTCGAAGAGGCCGAAAAGCGCGACCACCGCAAGCTCGGCAAGCAGCTCGACCTGTTCCACATGCAGGACGAGTCGCCGGGCATGGTGTTCTGGCACCCGAAGGGCTGGACGCTCTGGCAGCAGGTCGAGCAGTATATGCGCGCTCGCCTGCGCGTGGCCGGCTACGACGAGATCAAGACGCCGATGATCATGGACCGCTCGCTTTGGGAAGCGTCGGGCCACTGGCAGAACTATCGTGAAAACATGTTCACGACGGAGTCGGAAAAGCGCGACTACGCAATCAAGCCGATGAACTGCCCGGGGCACGTCCAGGTGTTCAACCACGGCCTGCGCTCGTACCGCGATCTGCCCTTGCGCTACGCGGAATTCGGCTCGTGCCACCGCAACGAGGCGTCGGGCGCGCTGCACGGCTTGATGCGCGTGCGCGGCTTCGTCCAGGACGATGCGCACATCTTCTGTACGGAAGACCAGATCATCAGCGAGTCGATTGCGTTCAACACGCTCGCGATGAGCATCTACAAGGATTTCGGGTTCGATCACATCGACATCAAGCTGTCGCTGCGTCCGGATTCGCGCGCAGGAACGGACGAGACGTGGGATCGCGCCGAGCAGGGCCTGCGCGAGGCGCTGACGGCCTGCGGCCTGCAATGGGAAGAGCTGCCCGGCGAGGGCGCGTTCTACGGCCCGAAGGTCGAGTACCACATCAAGGACGCGCTTGGTCGCTCGTGGCAGTGCGGTACGCTGCAGCTCGACATGGTGCTGCCGGAGCGCCTTGGCGCCGAGTACGTGGCCGAGGATAACAGCCGCCGCCGGCCGATCATGCTGCACCGGGCCATCCTCGGTTCGATGGAGCGTTTCCTCGGCATTCTGATCGAGCACCATGCCGGCGCGATGCCGCCCTGGCTCGCTCCGGTGCAGGCCGTTGTGATGAATATTGCGGAAAGTCAGGCCGAATATGCCGCGAATCTAGTCCAATCGTTGCAAAAACAAGGGCTTAGAGTGATAGCCGATTTGCGCAACGAGAAAATTAGCTATAAAATACGCGAGCACACGCTTGAGAAGGTCCCGTACCTGCTTGTCGTTGGTGACAAGGAGCGTGAAGCACAAACGGTAGCCGTGCGTGCCCGTGGCGGCGTCGATCTGGGTGTCATGCCGGTCGAAGCCTTTACTGAGCATCTTGCGCAAGACGTCAAGACGTTCAGGTAAGCCACTTCGGCAGCGCGGCTCGTTTTTTTAACTTTTAGAGGAAACGTAACATCGCTACGGATAAGTCGCATCGCATCAACGGCGAAATCACTGCGCCCGAGGTGCGTCTCGTCGGAGTCGACAACGAGCCGCTCGGCATCGTAAAGCTGGCCGAAGCGTTCCGACTGTCGGAACAACAGGACGTCGATCTGGTTGAAATTGCCCCACAGGCCGTGCCGCCGGTATGCCGCCTGATGGATTACGGCAAGTTCAAGTACCAGGAGGCGAAGAAGCAGCACGAGGCCAAGCTCAAGCAGAAGGTCATCCAGGTCAAGGAAGTCAAGTTCCGCCCGGGTACCGACGACGGCGATTACAACGTCAAGCTGCGCAATCTCGTCCGCTTCCTCGAGGATGGCGACAAGACGAAGATCACGTTGCGTTTCCGCGGCCGCGAAATGGCCCACCAGGAAATCGGCATGCGTATGCTCGAACGCCTGCGCACCGACCTCGATGAAGTCGGCCAGGTCGAGCAGATGCCGAAGATGGAAGGGCGCCAGATGATCATGGTGCTCTCTCCGTAGAAGAAGAAGTGATCCGGCGCGCCGCGCGGTGCAAACCGCGCGGCGCCGGGAAACAGTTTGAATGGCGTTTTCGCCGCCTTAAGGCGGCGAAAACGAGAGCAGGTTCCGGAACGGCGCCCGCGCGCCGCACGAGTCGTGCGGCAAACGGGCGTTTTTCCTGAAAGCGGCGGTGAGCTTGTCTTTTATGAGCCAGCCAGCTGCCAAAACAAGTGGAGTGGGTTTCGAAGGGCGGTCTGAGGGCGAAGCAGGGTTTTTTGAAAACCGCGCGTGGAGCCAGCCGCACACCCATGTCCATCAAATAATGGAGTTGTTCGTCATGCCCAAGATGAAGACCAAGAAGAGCGCTGCAAAGCGCTTCGTGGTGCGTCCGGGTGGTACCGTCAAGCGCGGCCAAGCCTTCAAGCGTCACATCCTGACCAAGAAGACCACCAAGAACAAGCGTCATCTGCGCGGTGCAACGGCAGTTCATGATTCCGATCTGAACTCCGTGCGCGCAATGCTGCCGTTCGCGTAACTCAACTCACACTCATAGGAGCGAAACATGCCTCGAGTCAAACGTGGGGTTACCGCACGGGCCCGTCACAAGAAAATCATCAAGCTGGCCAAGGGTTACCGCGGCCGTCGCAATAACGTCTATCGCATCGCCAAGCAGGCGGTCATGCGCGCAGGCCAGTACGCCTATCGCGATCGCCGCAACAAGAAGCGTGTGTTCCGCGCACTGTGGATCACGCGTATCAACGCGGCGGTGCGTCAGCACGACATGACCTACAGCGTGTTCATCAACGGCCTGAAGAAGGCGTCGATCGAACTCGACCGCAAGGTCCTGGCTGACATGGCGGTGTTCGACAAGGCTGCATTTGCTGCGATCGTCAAGCAGGTGAAGGCCGCCGTCGCTGCCTGATAGCAGGTATTGCGCAGGTTCGTTGCAGCAGACATTCCGGTAGTCTCGGTGATGCTGCAACAAAAACGGGGCTCCTCA
>NZ_DATJWR010000168.1:0-4327 GCF_035501035.1 Paraburkholderia sp. | reverse complement strand
CAGACGTGGGCAACGGCGTGATCAAGAGCATCGTGTTCGGCTTTGCCGTGACCTTCACCGCGCTCTACCAGGGTTACGAGGCGAAGCCGACGCCCGAGGGCGTGTCGCGCGCGACCACGAAGACGGTCGTGTACGCGTCGCTCGCGGTGCTCGGGCTCGACTTCCTGCTCACCGCGCTGATGTTCAGCTAAGGCCGGCGCTCCGGCCTCGCGGCGCTCGCATGAGCGCCGCCGCAATGGAATCTCATTGGAATGACGATGAAAAAGAATGCTCTCGACTTCTGGGTCGGCCTGTTCGTGGTGCTGGGCTTTATCGCGCTGCTGTTCCTCGCGCTGAAGGCCGGCAACATGAGTTCGCTGTCGTTCCAGCCCACCTATGCGGTGAAGCTCAAGTTCGACAACATCGGCGGCCTCAAGCCGCGCGCGCCTGTGAAGAGCGCGGGCGTGACCGTGGGCCGGGTGGCGTCGATCGGCTTCGACTCCAATACCTATCAGGCGCTGGTGACGATCAACATCGACCAGCAGTACCAGTTTCCGAAGGACACGTCCGCGAAGATCCTGACATCCGGCCTGCTCGGCGAGCAGTACATCGGGCTCGAGCCGGGCGGCGATTCGGAAATGCTCAAGTCCGGGGACACCATCACGATGACGCAGTCTGCCATCGTGCTCGAAAACCTGATCGGCCAGTTCCTCTACAGCAAGGCCGCCGATTCGGGCGCGGCGAAATCGTCCGGCGGCGCGAGCGCGGACGCTGCGCCGGCACCCGCACAGGCGAGCGGGCCGGCTGCTGCGGCCTCGGCCGCCTCGGCTGCCCCGGCAGCCCAATAAGGAGAATCAACGATGACGACCATACGCATGCGCGCCATTACGCTCGGCGTGGCGGCGCTTGCGCTGGCGGGGTGCTCGACGGTGCAGACGCCGTCGAAGGAAGACCCGTGGGAAGGCTTCAACCGCACGGTGTACACGTTCAACGACAAGGTCGACCAGTACGCGCTCAAGCCGCTGGCGCAGGGCTACGTGAAGGTGACGCCGCAGCCCGTGCGCGATAGCGTGACGAACTTCTTCTCGAACATCGGCGATGTTTACAACGTCGCGAACAACTTCCTGCAACTGAAGATCGCCGACGGCGTTTCGGACATCATGCGGATCGTGATCAACACGGTCTTCGGCGTGGGGGGGCTCTTCGACGTGGCAACGCTCGCGAAGCTGCCCAAGCACAACCAGGACTTCGGTCTCACGCTTGGCCACTACGGCATGCCGCCGGGGCCGTACCTCGTGTTACCGCTGTTCGGTCCGAGCACGGTGCGCGACGGCGTGGGCCTCGTGCCCAACTACTTCATCAATCCGCTCACCTATTTGGATCCGGCGGCGCTTTCGTGGGGGCTGTACGGCCTGAACGTGGTGAGCACGCGCGCCAACTTGCTGGGTGCGAGCGACCTGCTCGAAAACGCGGCGATCGACAGGTACTCGTTCGTGCGTAACGCGTATCTGCAGCGCCGCCGCTATCTGATTTCGGAAGGCCGCGGGTCGAACAACCTGCCGGATTATGGCGAGGGCACCGCGCTGCCGAAGTACGACGAAGAGGAAGGCGCAGCGCCCGCTGCAGCCGCCACGGGCGCTGCCGCTGGGGCAGCGGCACCCGCTTCGGCGGCAGCCGGTGCCGCCGTTCCCGCTTCGGGCGCCACGCGTGCCGCTGCCCCGGGCGCGGCCGGCGTGCCGGCCACGCTGGAAGGGCCGGCCGGCGCCGCCGCGCCGGCGGGCGCCTCGGAGACCACCGTGCCGAGCGACCAGATGATCCCGCCGGCGCGTATCGGCTACCCGGGGCTGTTGCGTCTGCATTGAGCGCCGTGCCCGGCGAGGCGCTGTCGCCTCGCCGCATCGGGTGTCCGACATATCTGTCTGACGTAACAAGCGGAAACGCCTGTCGCACTTTGCGGCACTTTTTGACATAGCGAGATAGAACTCGCGTGCTATCGTTGGCTCCAACTGGGCGCATGTCCCCCAACTAGCAGGACTCGATATGAAAAAATTCTTTCTGTACCCGATTTTCGCCATGTTTCTTTCGTTTGCCGGTGGCGCCTTCGCGCAGACGGTCGACAGCAGCAATCCCGACACGCTCGTGAAGACGGTCACGCAGCAGGTCATGGACCAGATCAAGGGCGACAAGTCGATCCAGTCCGGCGACATCAACAAGATCACTCAGCTCGTCAACGAAAAGATCCTGCCGTACACCGATTTCCGCCGCACCACGCAGCTTGCGATGGGCCGCAATTGGCGCACCGCCACGCCGGAGCAGCAGCAACAGGTCATCGAGCAGTTCAAGGCGCTGCTGATCCGCACGTACTCGGGCGCGCTCGCCCAGGTGCGCGACCAGCAGATCCAGTACAAGCCGTTCCGCGCGAACCCGGACGACACCGACGTCGTGGTCCGCTCGACGGTGCTCAACAACGGCCAGCCGATCGAGCTCGACTATCGCCTCTACAAGACGTCGCAAGGCTGGCGCGTATATGACATCAACGTGCTCGGCGCATGGCTGATCCAGGCGTACCAGCAGCAGTTCCAGGAAAAGATCCAGCAAGGCGGCGTGGACGGCCTGATCCAGTTCCTCACGCAGCGCAACCAGCAGCTCGCATCGGGCAAGGCGACCTCGTGAGCGAGCGCTTCGCCACCGGGCACAAGCTGACCCACGAGAGCGCGAAAGCCGCGCTCTCGGCCGGATTCGCGCAGATCGCGGCGGGCGCAACCGCCGTCGACTGCGCCGCGCTCACCCAGTTCGATTCGTCGGCGCTCGCCGTGCTGATCGCGTGGCAGCGCGCCGCGCGCGAGCGCGGCACCTCCCTCGCCGTTCTCAATTTGCCTCCCGCGCTCGCGTCCCTCGCGTGCGCCTACGGCGTCGATTCGCTCCTGCACGAACGACATTGACGCGCGCCGCCTCGCCGGGCGAACGCGTCCGGGCGGCATGATGCCGCGCAGCCGGGGCGGTGCCTTCCCATTCCAAGGCGAGGCCGGGGTTTCCGACTTGGCCTATAATCAACCGTTTTTTGGGCGCTGCCTCGGCGCAAAATGCACCGCCTGGGCGTCGAGACAAGCAAAGCCGGCCTCATAAGCCGTCCCCAATTCCGGTCTTCCCCGCAGCATTAATGCACTCTTGAGCCGCACCGTTCCCAAACGGGCGGCGTATTAGTCATGCCAGCCATAGAAATCCGTAACGTCAAGAAGCGCTACAAGTCGCTTCAGGCGCTCAAGGGCGTCAGCTTCACGGTCGAAGACGGCGAGTTCTTCGGGCTGCTCGGTCCGAACGGCGCGGGCAAGACGACGCTCATCAGCATTCTTGCCGGCCTCGCCCGCGCGGACGAGGGCTCGATCGCCGTGCGCGGTCACGATGTCGTCGCCGACTACCGCAACGCGCGCCGCAACCTCGGCGTGGTACCGCAGGAACTGGTGTTCGATCCGTTTTTCACCGTGCGCGAGACGTTGCGCATCCAGTCCGGCTACTTCGGTCTGCGCAACAACGACGCGTGGATCGACGAGGTCATGGCCAATCTCGATCTCACCGAGAAAGCCGACGTGAACATGCGTGCGCTCTCGGGCGGCATGAAGCGCCGCGTGCTGGTCGCGCAGGCGCTCGTGCACCGGCCGCCCGTGATCGTGCTCGACGAACCGACCGCCGGCGTGGACGTGGAACTGCGCCAGACGCTCTGGAAGTTCATCTCGCGCCTGAACCGGGAAGGGCACACCATCGTGCTCACCACGCACTATCTCGAGGAAGCCGAACAGCTGTGCGATCGCATCGCGATGCTGCGGCGCGGCGAAATGGTTGCGCTAGAACGCACGAGCACGCTGCTGCAGCGCTTCGCGGGCACGCAGCTCTATCTGCGCTTCTCGGAAGGTGTGCTGCCCACCGAGCTGCGCGCGCTCGAGGTCGATCCGTCGAATGTCAACGCGCGCCAGCACCTCTTGCGCCTCGCGAGCTACGACGACGTGGAGCGCATTCTCGCAATGTGCCGCGCGAACGGCTGCAAGCTCGAAGAGGTCGAGGTTCGCAAGGCCGATCTGGAGGATGTCTTCGTGCAGGTGATGAACGGTCCTGAAGTGGTCGAGGGTCTCGCATGAGCGGTTTCCGTACGCTGTTCTACAAGGAAGTGCTGCGTTTCTGGAAGGTCGCATTCCAGACCGTGCTCGCACCGGTCATCACCGCGCTGCTCTATCTCACGATCTTCGGCCACGCGCTGCGCGGCCACGTCGAGGTCTATCCGGGCGTGGAGTACACGAGCTTCCTGGTCCCCGGCCTCGTGATGATGAGCGTGCTGCAGAACGCATTCGCAAAC
>NZ_DATJWR010000167.1:0-4598 GCF_035501035.1 Paraburkholderia sp. | reverse complement strand
AGCGCAATGGCACGCTCGTGGTCTGGCATCACGCCGATCGCACCGAAGCACCGCTCTTCGAGCGCCGGCTGCGCGCCAATTCGCCCGCCGATCTGCTCGATGGCGGATTCGTCAAGCTCGCGGGCGCGCAGGTCGGGCAGGCCGAGCCGGCGCTCGGCACGCGTTTCGCGCAAG
Organism: Paraburkholderia sp.; assembly: GCF_035501035.1. Classification (GTDB taxonomy): domain Bacteria; phylum Pseudomonadota; class Gammaproteobacteria; order Burkholderiales; family Burkholderiaceae; genus Paraburkholderia. The sequence continues at coordinate 4,424 of NZ_DATJWR010000167.1, read as the reverse complement.
GCTGGCTGCTGCCGAACGAAGGACAACTGGACAATCGTCAGGCGCTGAGCGCGCTCGCCGCCGGCCTCGCCGCGCGTGGCGTGCGCACGCACTGGAACACACCCGTCGATGCGATGCCGGACGCGCGCTGGATCATCGATTGCCGCGGACTCGGCGGCAAGCCCGCGTGGCCCGCGCTGCGCGGCATTCGCGGCGAAGTCGCGCGCGTGCATGCGCCGGGCATCGGGCTGTCGCGGCCGGTGCGGCTGCTGCATCCGCGCTATCCGCTGTACATCGCGCCGAAGCAGGACGATGTGTACGTGATCGGTGCGACCGAGGTGGAGGGCGAGGACATGTCGCCCGTCAGCGTCCGCTCCGCGCTCGAACTGCTGAGCGCCGCGTTCTCCGTGCATCCGGCGTTCGGCGAGGCGCGCATCCTCGAACTGAATTCGCAGTGCCGCCCGACGCTGCCCGACCACCGTCCCGCGCTGATCTGGGACGGCAAGACCACGCTGCGCGTGAATGGTCTATACCGGCACGGCTTCATGATCGCGCCGGAAGTCGCTGACGAGGCCGCGCGCGTTGCCGAGGCGCTGCTCGACGCACGTGTAGCCGACGCCGATTCGTTCGAGGCGCTGCGCCGCGCGTCGCGCTGGGGCGAGATGCTGCATGCGCCGCGCGCGCAAGAGCCGGCTTGATGCACGCTTGAAGCAGGGGCCGAGCGCGGGCGCGCGACACCACCAGGAACAAACCGCAGTCTGAAAACGCATTTGCCATGGACATTCATATCAACCAGAAGCCGATCACGCTGCCCGAGGGCGCGACCGTTTCGGATGCGCTCGCCGCCTTCGGCGCGCGGCCGCCGTTCGCCGTCGCCGTGAATGGCGACTTCGTGGCGCGCGCCCAGCATGCCGCGCGCGCGCTCCAGGCGGGCGACCGCCTCGACGTCGTGAGCCCCGTGGCTGGCGGCTGAGCCGCACGCCACTGCCTGCCGGTCGCGTCTGTCGCGCATACCGGCCTTGCGCTCCCACGACATCGCCCAAGGATTCCACGTCATGACTACCCCTCCCATCGCCGACGCACTCACGCTCTACGGCGAAACCTTCGCGAGCCGCGTGCTGCTTGGCACGTCGCGCTATCCGTCGCTGCAATCGCTCGCCGACTCGATGGCCGCCGCGCGCCCCGGCATGATCACCGTCGCGCTGCGCCGCCAGATGAACGACGGCACCGCCGAGGCCGGCTTCTTCGATCTGCTCAAGCGCCAGGGCGTGCCGCTCCTGCCGAATACGGCGGGCTGCCTCACCGTCAACGAGGCGGTGACGACCGCGCACATGGCGCGCGAGGTATTCGAAACCGACTGGATCAAGCTCGAGCTGATCGGCGACGACTACACGCTGCAGCCCGACCCGGTGGGCCTGATCGAGGCCGCCTCGCGCCTCGTGAAGGACGGCTTCAAGGTGCTGCCGTATTGCACCGAGGATCTCGTGATCGGCCGGCGTCTGCTCGACGCGGGCTGCGAGGCGCTGATGCCGTGGGGTGCGCCGATCGGCACCGGCAAGGGCGTGATCAATCCGTACGGCCTGCGCGTGCTGCGCGAGCGCCTGCCCGATGTGCCGCTCATCGTCGATGCGGGTCTCGGCGTGCCGTCGCACGCGTGCCAGGTGATGGAGTGGGGCTTCGATGGCGTGCTGCTCAACACGGCCGTTTCGCAGGCCATGCACCCCGAGGCGATGGCGCGCGCGTTCGCGCTGGGCGTCGAGGCGGGCCGCGCCGCATGGCTCGCCGGGCCGATGGCCGAGCGTGAGGCCGCGGTGGCGAGCACGCCCGTGGTCGGCATGCCGTTCTGGCACCAGGATGGAGGCAAGCGATGACCGACACACTGCGACTGAAGGACCGCGAGCTGTTCTGGCCGCCCGCGGACGAGCTCACCGAAACGGCCGAGCGCATTCGCGCGCGGCTCGGCGACTGGCCCCCCACACATGCGCCGTGGCGCATCTGCCTCACGCCGCCCGACGCGCCCAACGGCGGCGACCTCATCATCGTGACCGATGCGGCGCCGCATCTCACCGATATCGCACGCTGGATGACCGATGGCGCGGGCGTGATCGAAGCCAAGGGCGACGACCCGAAGGCCGCTCGCGCCACGCTGCATCTGGGCGGTGAGCGTTACGCGCTCGAAGGCGAACTCGCGGAAGACTGGATTGCCGCGCTGGCGGCGTTTCTCGACTGCGGCTTCGACCCGCACGACGCGCTCGTGCTCGCACTCGCCTGGCGCGACGGTGACGAACGGCAGGCCGACGCCTGGCCCGTCGACATCAAGCGCTTTCCGCGCGTGCTGGGCTTGCCCGCCGCACCCGCGCAGCCGTTCGCGCCGTGCCCTGCGAAGCTCGGCTTGTACCCGGTACTGCCCACCGCCGACTGGGTCGAGCGCGTGCTCGACTATGGCGTGAAGACGGTGCAGCTGCGCAGCAAGCAACCGAAATCTCCAGCGCTCACGCACGAAATCGAGCGCTGCGTCGCGGCTGGGCGCAAGCACGATGCGCAGCTCTTCATCAATGACCACTGGCGCGAGGCGGTTGCCGCCGGCGCCTACGGCGTGCACCTCGGCCAGGAGGACCTGCGCGAAGCCGATCTCGGCGCGATCGCGGCAGCGGGCGTGCGTCTGGGCCTCTCCACGCACGGCTATTTCGAGATGCTTACGGCGCTGCATTTCCGTCCCAGCTACCTCGCGTGCGGCGCCGTCTTTGCCACCACGACGAAGGCGATGCCTACCGCGCCTCAGGGCCTGGCGCGCCTTGCCCGCTACGTGAAGCTGCTCGACGGCGTCGTGCCGATGGTGGCGATCGGTGGCATCGACGGCGGCGTGCTGCCCGAGGTGCTCGCCACGGGCGCGGGCAGCGCAGCGGTGGTGCGCGCCGTGACCGAGGCGGCCGACCCGGCTGCCGCCGTTGCTGCGTTGCGCAACGCGTTTACGCGATAATGGTCCCGCTCTGGCGAGGGGCTGCGCGACAAGCGCCGCGCCTCGCCGGGTGGCCGCAGCCCGCAGCAGCGGGCGATGCGCTCTACATCAAAGGGACGGGGTGCGTCACGGCAGGTTTTCCACGATGGCCCTATAATCCCGCCTTCGTGTAAATGGACTGTCAGCCACGTGCCCTCATCTTCTGAGACCTTACTGGAGCTGCGCGACGTCGACTTCGGCTACGGCGACCGGCTCGTTCTGTCCGGCCTGAACATGCGCTTTGCGCGCGGTCAGGTAGTGGCGGTCATGGGCGGCTCCGGTGGCGGAAAAACGACGGTGCTGCGCCTGATCGGCGGCCTCGTACGCGCACAGCGCGGCCAGGTTCTGTTCGGCGGCAGTGACGTCGGCGCGCAATCGCGCGAAGGCCTCTACGCGCTGCGCCGCAAGATGGGCATGCTGTTCCAGTTCGGCGCGCTGTTCACCGACATGTCGGTGTTCGAAAACGTCGCCTTCGCCTTGCGCGAGCACACCGATCTGCCGGAACCGCTGATCCGCGACCTCGTGCTCATGAAGCTCAATGCCGTGGGCCTGCGCGGCGCGCGCGACCTCGCGCCCGCGGAGATTTCGGGCGGCATGGCGCGCCGTGTGGCCCTCGCCCGCGCCATCGCGCTCGACCCCGAACTCATGATGTACGACGAGCCGTTCGCGGGTCTCGACCCGATTTCGCTCGGCATCACCGCGAACCTCATTCGCACGCTCAACGACGCACTCGGCGCCACCTCGATCCTCGTCTCGCACGACGTGCCCGAATCGTTCGCGATCGCCGACTACGTCTACTTCCTCGCGAACGGCCGCGTGCAGGCGCAGGGTACGCCCGCCGAGCTGCGCGCCTCGACCGACCCGATCGTGCGCCAGTTCATCGACGGCGCGCCGGACGGCCCGTTCCGCTTCCACTACCCGTCGAACGTGCCGCTCGAAGCGGACTTCGGCATTGGCGGAGGCCGCTCATGATTGGCGCCATCAGCTCGCTCGGGCGCGGCGTGCTCGACACGATCGCGCGCGCGGGGCACGCCACGCGCTTTTTCGTGCGTCTCGTGCTCGAATTCTTCCCGCTGCTGCGCCGCCCGCGCCTTGTCACGAAGCAGATCCACTTTGTCGGTAACTATTCGCTGTTGATCATTGCGGTGTCGGGTCTGTTCGTGGGCTTCGTGCTCGGCCTGCAGGGCTACTACACGCTCAACCGTTACGGCTCCGAGCAGGCGCTCGGGTTGCTGGTCGCGCTCTCGCTCGTGCGCGAGCTCGGCCCGGTCGTGACGGCGCTCCTGTTCGCGGGCCGCGCAGGCACGTCGCTCACGGCTGAGATCGGCCTCATGAAGGCCGGCGAGCAGCTCACCGCCATGGAGATGATGGCGGTGGACCCGGTGCGCGTCGTGGTCGCGCCGCGCATGTGGGCGGGCGTGGTCGCCATGCCGGTCCTCGCGGCCAT
>NZ_DATJWR010000166.1:0-10729 GCF_035501035.1 Paraburkholderia sp. | reverse complement strand
AATCTTTTTCGCTTCGTCAACCTCTTTTTTGCGTCACCGCTGAAAAGCTGCTGATCAAGGCCCCCGCCGGTTTCCGCGGCGGCCTTCGCGTGTCGGACATCACTGACATCGAACTGCGAAGGGGGCGAATCTTAGCGCTCCAGCAGCCGCTCCGCAAGATGACAGGCGGAAATTTTCCTTACTTCCCGGCGATAGCCGCCAGCGGCACCGCATCGGCCATCGCCGCGTAGCCCGCATCGCTCGGGTGGATGTGATCGCCGCTGTCGTATCCACGGCGTAGGCGCACCGGATCAGCCGGGTCGCGCAGCGCCGCGTCGAAGTCAACCACGCCATCGAATACGCCGCTCGTCCGGATCCACTGGTTGACCGCGGTGCGGATCGCCTCGCGTTCAGGCGGTAACGACGCCGGCGTCAGCGTCGCACCGAAGATGCGCACGCCGCGCCCGTGCGCCTGCGCGACCACTCGCCGGTAGCCCGCGATCAGATCGTTCGCGTCCACGTGCGTATGAGGATAGTCACAGTCGAGGCCCGAGCGCGCCGGCATCGACTGGAAATTGATGTCGTTGATGCCGATGAGCAGCACCACAGTCCGCACGCCCGCGTGGCCCAGCGCGTCGCGCCCGAACCGCCGCTCGAGCGCCTCGCCGTAGCACGGCGAATCGCTGAGCAGGCGGTTGCCGCTGATCCCGAGATCGATCACGGCAAGATCCGCGCGCTGCGACTGCGCAATACGGCGCGCCAATGCGTCCGGCCAGCGGCGGTTCTGATTGAGCGTGGAGCGCATGCCGTCGGTAATGGAGTCGCCGATCGCAGCCACCGTCGACGCTCCCGGGGCCTCGACCGCCAGTCCAGTCACCCAGGCATACTGGGTGAAGCGCTCGGTAAACGCACCACTCGACGCATCCGCGACGTGACTACCTGGACGCGAGACATAGTTCACCTGACTCGCCACGCGATGCCAGGCCACCATCGTTTGCTCAGGTCCCATATAAGAACTGATGGCGTACGGTGCACCCGCCTTGAGATCGGTGTGCACCGGGTCGCTATCGAGCGCCGCGCCAGGCGGCACCGACACCTGCGCGCGGCCGCCGAAGGTCACCCGCACCATGCCCGCTTCGCTCGCCGCCGCGCCACCGGCAGAAGGCGCGATCGCCATCGCCTCGATCACGAGCGGTGTGCGTCCATAGAGATTGCTGACGTGCACGCGCGCGAGCGTGCCGCCGAGCGTCGGATACACGATCTGACGAACGGTGCGCCCTGCAACTTCGGGCGCACGATAGAGCGCCGGAAGCGAGTCTCGCTGGGGAATCGACTGGAGCGCCGTGGCCCAACTCGTGACCCAGGAGCCTGACGGTTGTTGTGCAAACGCCGGCGACGCGCCGCCAAGCGAAACGAACACAGCGGCCGCGGCCGCGAGAGGAGCAAAAGAAATCTTCATCCGGAAAACCAGTGCGCGGGCAAACGGCCATTGTGCCCCATGGCCCGCTGCGCAGCCTTCCATCCGCCTGACAAGTCGCCAGCTTGCTTCGCTTGGGCAAACCCCATGCAATCCCGCCGCCGGTCCACTAAAACTCGACCATCACTCTGTCTCTTTTTGCGTCACCTCAAAATATTCATTTACCGACCGGTCGGTTGGTTTATACTGCGCACCATACCCAACTTCGACGAGAGCGTCTTCATGTACACGCAATCCCTCGACATCCCCGGCAACGTTGCCCCGCTCGATGCGGAGGCCGCCTCGCCTGAGCAGGCCCAGTTCGACGCCGTGATGGCAGCCGACGGCAAGATCGAGCCGCAGGACTGGATGCCCGAAGCCTATCGCAAGACGCTTGTACGCCAGATTTCGCAGCACGCGCACTCGGAAGTGGTTGGCATGCTGCCCGAAGGCAACTGGATCTCGCGCGCCCCGAGCCTCAAGCGCAAGGCGATTTTGATTGCGAAGGTCCAGGACGAAGCAGGCCACGGCCTCTATCTCTATAGCGCAGCGGAAACGCTCGGTGTCTCGCGCGACCAGCTGATCGACGCGCTGCACGCCGGCAAGGCCAAGTACTCGAGCATCTTCAATTACCCGACGCCCACCTGGGCGGACGTCGGCGTGATCGGCTGGCTCGTGGACGGCGCCGCGATCATGAACCAGATTCCGCTGTGCCGCTGCACCTATGGCCCGTACGCGCGCGCCATGATCCGCATCTGCAAGGAAGAGTCGTTCCACCAGCGTCAGGGCTTCGATGCCTTGCTCGCGATGATGCAAGGCACCGACGCGCAGCGCGAGCTGGTCCAGCAGGCCGTGGACCGCTGGTGGTGGCCGGTGCTGATGATGTTCGGCCCGAGCGACGCCGATTCGGTCCACAGCAACCAGTCGTCAAAGTGGGGGATCAAGCGCATCTCTAACGACGACCTGCGCCAGAAGTTCGTCGATGCCACGGTCGAGCAGGCCAAGGTGCTGGGCGTGATGCTGCCCGACCCGGACCTCAAATGGAACGAGGGCCGCGGCCACTACGACTACGGAGCGATCGACTGGGAAGAATTCTGGCGCGTCGTCAACGGCGACGGTCCGTGCAACCGCGAGCGTCTCGGAACGCGCGTGAAGGCGCACGACGAAGGCGCGTGGGTGCGCGAAGCCGCCCTCGCCCACAACGAAAAGCAACGTCAGCGCGCCGCCAGGCACGCCGCGTAATCCACAGCAAATGGAACCGGAGTCAGCGCCGAAGCGCTAACTCCAGTCGACACAGGAAGGAAGGAGATCCGGAATGAACAAGGAATGGCCGATCTGGGAAGTGTTCGTGCGCAGCAAACAGGGCCTCGACCACAAGCATTGCGGCAGCCTGCACGCCGCTGACGCCACGATGGCGCTGCGCATGGCGCGCGACGTCTATACGCGCCGTCAGGAAGGCGTGAGCATCTGGGTGGTGCCGTCGTCGGCGATCACGGCGTCGGATCCGAACGAGAAGGCCGAGCTCTTCGAACCGGCCGGCGACAAGATCTATCGCCATCCAACGTTCTACACGCTGCCCGATGAAGTCAACCACATGTAAGAGCGCAACATGACGACGCCCACGCCCGAACATCTCGCGTACGTGCTGCGCCTCGCCGATACGGCGCTGATCCTCGGTCAGCGCAATACGGAATGGTGCGGCCACGGCCCTATCCTCGAAGAAGACATCGCGCTCGCCAACATGAGCCTCGACCTGATCGGTCAGGCGCGGCTGCTCTACACGCACGCCGCCACGCTCGAAAAGGCGCTGACCGGCCGCGAACGCACCGAGGACGACTACGCCTATTTCCGCGCCGAGCGCGAATTCGCGAATTACACGCTTGCCGAGCTGCCGCACTTCGGCCCGCTCGTCGGCACGACGCATTCGTCCAACGACTACGCCGTGACGATCGTGCGCAACTTCCTCTACGCGACGCTCATGGCGCATCTCTGGACGGCGCTGCTGCGCTCCGCCGATCCGCAGCTGGCCGCGATCGCCGAGCGTTCGATCAAGGAAACGCGCTATCACGTGCACCACGCGCGCGAATGGCTGGTCCGCTTCGGCGACGGCACGGACGAATCGCATCGCCGCGCCCAGGCCGCGCTCGACTGGCTGATGCCATACACGCGCGAATTCTTCACCACCGACGCCGTCGAAGCGGCCGTTGCCGAAGCCGGCATTGCGCCACTCGCCGCGCAGCTCGAAGCCGCCTGGCGCACCGACGTGGAAGCCGCGCTCGAGGAAGCCACGCTCACGCTGCCCGCGCCGGTGAAACACGTCACGACCGGCAAGCTCGGTGAACACTCGGAACACATGGGCTTCGTGCTCGCCGAAATGCAGAGCCTCGCGCGCCAGCATCCGGGCGCACGCTGGTAAGCCCACTCATTGGTCCCCGCAGTGGTCCGCCAAGTGGTCCCCTAAGGGGTCCCCCAGGCAGGAAATAGAGGAAGTCACGATGCAAGCAACGGCAGATCATGCGCTCGAACGCGCGTGGGAGGTGCTCGAAGCGGTCCCCGATCCGGAGATTCCGGTCGTGTCGATCCGCGAACTCGGCATCCTGCGCGAGGTGCGCCGCACGGCCGACGGCCAGATCGAAGTGGTCATCACTCCGACCTACTCGGGCTGTCCGGCCATGTCGCAGATTGCGGAAGACGTCGCACACGCGCTCGACGCCGCCGAACTCGCGCCATACCGCATCGCGACAACCCTGACGCCCGCGTGGACCACCGACTGGATCACCGACGAGGCACGCGAGAAGCTGCGCGCCTACGGTATCGCGCCTCCCACAGGCAACTGCGGAAGTCACGCGCCGGCCGGCGAACAGCCGATCACCTTCATGCCGAAGTCGCTGCCCGTGCCCGCCTGCCCGCACTGCGGCTCGAAGCACACCGAGCGCCTCGCGCAGTTCGGCTCGACCGCGTGCAAGGCGCTCTACCGCTGCATCGATTGCCGCGAACCCTTCGACTACTTCAAACCGTACTGATATGGCCACTCCGCAATTTCATTCGTTGCGCATCCGCGAAGTGCGGCCCGAAACCGCCGACGCGGTCTCCGTCGCCTTCGAGATCCCGCCCGAGCTCCGCGATGCGTATCGCTTCACGCAAGGGCAGTTCGTCACGCTCAAGACCCACATCGACGGCGAAGAAACGCGCCGTTCTTACTCGATCTGCGTCGGCGTGACCGACTACGACCGTGACGGCGAACTGCGCATCGGCATCAAGCGCGTGCGCGGCGGACGCTTTTCGAACTTTGCGTTCGAGCAGCTCGCACCGGGCCACGAAATCGACGTGATGACGCCCGACGGCCGCTTCTTCACGCACCTGAACGCCGAGCACGGCAAGCATTACGTGGCGTTTTCGGGCGGTTCGGGCATCACGCCCGTGCTCGCGATCATCAAGACGACGCTCGAAATGGAGCCGCGCAGCGCGTTCACGCTGGTCTACGGCAACCGCAGCGTCGACGCGATCATGTTCGCCGAAGAGCTGGAGGATCTGAAGAACCGGTTCATGGATCGCCTGCGCCTCTATCACGTGCTTTCCGACGACCTCCAGGACGTCGAACTCTTCAACGGTGTGCTCGATCAGGCCAAGTGCGCCGAGTTCCTCCAGACGCTGCTGCCAGCCGACGAAATCGACGAAGCCTTCATCTGCGGCCCCGGCCCGATGATGGACGCCGCCGAAGCTGCGCTCAAGGAGGCGGGCGTGCCGTCGCGGAACGTGCACGTCGAGCGCTTCGGCTCGCCGTTGCCGCAGGCTGGCGTGCCGCCGATCGAAATCACCGAAAGCACGCCGGCAGCCGATCTCGAGATCGTGATCGACGGCAAGAAGCGCAAGATGCGTCTGCCGTACGAGGGCGTGAGCCTGCTCGACGTCGGCCTGAAGGCGGGTCTCGCGCTCCCGTACGCCTGCAAGGGTGGCGTGTGCTGCACCTGCCGCGCCAAAGTGCTCGAGGGCGAAGTGAAGATGGACAAGAACTACACGCTTGAGGAGCAGGAAGTGAAGGACGGTTTCGTCCTCACCTGCCAATGCCATCCGGTCAGCGAGCGAGTGGTCGTGAGCTTCGACGAGCGTTAGAGCAACAGCACGCTTTCGGCCTACAGGCTATCCGCTTACACTAGGGGCCGCCCGCAGGTGTTGCAGCGCAGCGCTGCAACACCTGCGGGCGGCTCCTTTTGTTTTTTGCGCACCTTCGGGCTTTCAGGCGTTCATCGTGAACGCAACGAGTTGTCGATGACCACGATTCACCTCATTTACGGCGAACCGGCCGCGGCGGCGCTACGCGAGGCTCTCGAACGAGCAGGCCGCCCCGCCGACGATCACTCGGACCACGTGATCGCCTTGCGCGACGAACTGACGGTCGGCCCGCTTCGCGACATCGACGAGCCCGGCGGCCCGGGCCTCGCGCAGCGCACCAACTTCTGGGAGCGCCTTGGCGGCGTGCCGCCCACGCTCGCACGCGACGAGTGCGCGGAGCTGAACGCTCTCGAGGCCGTCGATGCCCACGTGGTGATCTGGCACTCCAACGACGCGGCGCACCAGCTTGCACTGCGGCGCGTCTGCTACCGGTTGCGCAACGTGCCGCAGCGATTGAACGAGGTGCGCCTCGCCGCGGATGAAATTTCGGGCCCGAACGCCGCAATCCGCCTCACGGCCAGGCTCCCCGACGCCGCGCCGATCTCGGTGCTGCGCATCACGCGCCTCGCGCTCGAGTGGCAGGAAGCCAAGTTCGCCAACGGCGAGACGCGTCGCTGGCGCGACAACACGTTCACGAGCGGCTCGTGGAGCGATCTCGACACGCTGATTCTCGACGTGCTCGCCACACACGAAACCACTTCGGCGGACACATCATGGCTCGCGAGCGACGCGCTCGGTACGGCGCTCACGCGCGGCGGCGCGGGATTCACGGTCGGCGAGCCGGTCGTGCTGTGGCGACTGCGCGAGCTGGCCGCAGCCGACGCGTTGCGTCTGCGCGACGACATGTGCGCCGCCTGTGCGCCCGTCGCAGCAGCCGCGCGCGCCACGCGCCCGCCTCTCCCGCTAACCGCCACGCACCTTTCCCTCCCCCGCTGAATCACCATGGCACGCACCCGAGCGCCCGACCACGAAACCCAACGCGATCAGATCCTCGAACTCGCCGCCGCCAAGTTCGCGCAAACGAGCTACCCAAGCACCTCGATGTCGGACCTCGCGGCCGCGAGCGGCACCTCGAAGGCGCGGCTGTATCACTATTACGAGAGCAAGGAAGCGATCCTCTTCGATTTGCTCGACCGCTACACGAAGCGGCTCATGCTGATCATCGCGGAGGTGGAAGGCGCGAGCCAGCGGCGCGGACTCGACGAGCGCGAGAGCTTCGCAGAGCTGATCCGTGCGTTTCTCGCGGAGTACGAGACCTCGCACAGCCGCCACGTGGCGCTGCTGAACGACGTCAAATATCTCGTGGATGCCCAGCGCGAAATCGTATTGAACCGCCAGCGCGACGTGGTCGCCGCCTTCACGCGCCAGCTCGCGCGCGCCTATCCGGGGCGGGTGACAACCGAGAATCAGACCGCGCTGACGATGATGGTGTTCGGCATGATCAACTGGACGTTTACATGGCTCAAGCCTGGTGGCCGCATGGGGTATCGCGATTTCGCGGAGCAGGTGATCGCCGTGGTCGATCATGGTCTGAAGGGCGCCTGAGCGCGCGGAAATTTCGGGTCAAATTGACGCGATGCAGCATGACACATGGAGACAACAGTTGCCGCGTCAAGTTACCCACTTAGAATAATCATTAAAAATCAACGGCTTAAAATTGCGCTTTGATTAATTAGGTACAACACTCAAATTCTCACTCCGGGTTTTCCCTAGCCCATACCCAGGGTTTCCGCTAGAATGCGTTTTGCGGCGCATCATGCCGCACGCATCTTAAGGAGAACCCACCATGAACCCGCTTTCGACCCAATGCAACGCGCAGACCCTGTCGTCCGTCCGCTCGTTGACGTCCGGTCATGTGCCAGTCATGGTGCGAGTGCTCACTTCGGCCGACCGCGATCGCTTGCTCACGCACTTTCTCGCGCTCGACCGTGACGACCGCCTGCTGCGCTTCGGCCAGGCCGCGCCCGATCATGTCATCGAGAACTACGTGCGCTCGATGGACTTCACGCGCGACACCGTGTTCGGCGTGTTCGACCACCAGTTGCAACTCACGGGCGTCGGCCATCTGGCGTATCTGCCGGCGGACGGCAACGGCCGCACGGCCGAATTCGGCGTGTCCGTGCTGGAAAGCGCCCGCGGCCAGGGCGTCGGCTCGAAGCTGTTCGAGCGCGCAGCCATCCGCAGCCGCAACACCCACGTCACGACGCTCTACATGCATTGCCTCTCGCGCAATTCGACAATGATGCACATCGCGAAGAAGTCGGGCATGAAGATCGAGTACGCCTACGGCGAAGCCGATGCCTACCTCTCACTCGAGCCGGCCGACCAGAGCAGCATCATCGCGGAAATGCTCCAGGAGCAGGCTGCGGTGTTCGACTACGCGCTCAAGCGCCAGGCACGCCAGGCCAGCAAGCTGATCGAGACGATCCTGCCGCAAGCGGTTGCGGCGTGACTCCTGCCCGTCAGGGCTGGCTGATGAACTGAAAAAGCGGCTTCGGCCGCTTTTTTCGCATCTGGGCGGCACAGCGTCAGCGGATCGGCAAGGCCGTCGTCTCCTTGAACGTGTCGAGCGAAAAACTCGACTTCACGTCGATCACCGATGGATGGTGCAGCAACTGGTCCTGCACGAAACGCGAAAAGTGCGCCATGTCCTCCACCTGCACGCGCAGCAGAAAATCCATGTCGCCCGTCATGGCGTGGCAAGCCACCACTTCCGGCCAGGTCTGCACCGCCGCGCGAAAACGCTCCGCGTGCGTGACGCCGTCGCGCCCCGCCGCCGTGGGGCCACGCTTTTCGAGCCGCACGTTCACGTAGGCGAGCAAGTCGAGCCCGAGTTTCTGGGCATCGAGCAGCGCCACATAGCCGCGTATCACCCCGCTTTCCTCCAGACGCCGGATGCGCCGCAAGCAAGGGCTCGGCGAGAGGTTCACGCGCTCCGCGATCTCCTGGTTCGAGAGCCGGCCATTCTCCTGAAGGATCGCCAGAATTCGCCTGTCGATCGCATCCAATTCGATGCTTGCCATTTTCTGCCATCCACTCATTTTATTGAGGCAGTTTATAGCGCAAATCGATGACATAAAGACCTAACTCGCAAGTTTTCTCCCAATTCAGCGGACTACACTTTCTGCACGAAATCTGATCTACATCAGCAGGAGACACGCATGCACATCCCCACCTGGGAGAACCCCGTCGGCACCGACGGCTTCGAGTTCATCGAATACACCGCGCCGGACCCGAAGGCACTCGGCAAGCTGTTCGAGAGCATGGGCTTCACCGCCGTCGCGCGCCATCGCCACAAGGACGTCACGCTCTACCGCCAGGGCGACATCAACTTCATCGTCAACGGTGAACCCGATTCGTTCGCGCAGCGCTTCGCGCGCCTGCACGGCCCGTCGATCTGCGCGATCGCGTTCCGCGTGCAAGACGCCGCCAAGGCCTACAAGCATGCGCTCGAGCTGGGCGCATGGGGCTTCGACAACAAAACGGGCCCGATGGAGCTGAACATTCCCGCGATCAAGGGCATTGGCGACTCGCTGATCTATTTCGTCGACCGCTGGCGCGGCAAGAACGGCGCCGCGCCGGGCAGCATTGGCGACATCAGCATCTACGACGTGGATTTCGAGCCGATTCCAGGTGCGGAGCAGAACCCCGTAGGCCACGGCCTCACCTATATCGACCACCTCACGCACAACGTCCATCGCGGCCGCATGGCCGAATGGGCCGAGTTCTACGAACGCCTCTTCAACTTCCGCGAAATCCGGTACTTCGACATCGAAGGCAAGGTGACCGGCGTGAAGTCGAAGGCGATGACCTCGCCGTGCGGCAAGATCCGTATCCCGATCAACGAGGAAGGCGGCGAGACGGCCGGCCAGATCCAGGAATACCTCGACGCCTATCACGGCGAAGGCATCCAGCACATCGCGCTTGGCACGAGCGACATCTACCGCACCGTGGATGGCCTGCGTGCCTCGAACATCGCGCTGCTCGACACGGTCGACACCTACTACGAGCTCGTGAATCGCCGCATCCCGAACCACGGCGAGCCGCTCGACGAATTGAAGAAGCGCAAGATCCTGATCGATGGCGCACCCGAAGACCTGCTGCTACAGATCTTCACGGAAAACCAGATCGGCCCGATCTTCTTCGAGATCATCCAGCGCAAGGGCAACCAGGGATTCGGCGAAGGCAACTTCAAGGCGCTGTTCGAGTCGATCGAGCTCGACCAGATCCGCCGCGGCGTGGTGCAGGACAAGGCCTGACGCACCCGCCCTGCCGGGAAAGACGGCTAGCAGCAAACAAAAAGGGCGAAGATCACGCGATCTTCGCCCTTTTGTCTTTTGAATCCGCCGCTGCACACCCCGGCGGCCGATTCGGATGAATGGAATGCTGCGCGGATCAGCGCGGCATCAGGATTGGCGCTCGGCCTTCGCGGCCGGCATGGCGTTCGTGTCCGCCTTTGCGCTCAGCGTGTACTGGGCGCACCGGGTCGTCGCATTCTCGCCGTTCCTCGTGCCGGCGTTCGAATGCAGCGGCGCGCTCATGGCAAAGAACGCGGCCGAGACCGTCAGGAAGGTCTGGATATGTCGATTATTCATGCTGTACTCCTTTTTTCAGACTGCCTGTTGCGATAGTGCCCCTTTACAACCAGGGGCGCTGCGCGGTTTGCACAGGTGAGGGAGTTAGACAGCATATTCAAGTGCGGTTCCTTGCCCGTGCAAGTTTTACACGTTGTTACGCCGCCCCGTATTCCGATACATCCTTTGTTACACGAGGATCTCGAGCCGCTTTCGCGACAGACAGCCCGCCACCAGGCCCGAAGCATGCGTGCGATTGCCGGGCCGCTTATCCGGCGAGCAAAAGCGGCGGGTTTGTCCGAGTGCTACTATCGAACAAAAGAAGCCAATATGGCGTCCCCGGCCAACGCATTCACAAGATGCCGAGGCCCTGAAGTTCTGGCGATCCCACAACGGATTGGTTGGATGGAGGAAGACACATAATGAATGCCCCGCTAGACGCAGGTCAGCGCGCTTCGCTCGAAGCCGCACTCGCTTCCGTCACGCTCGACGATAAATACACCCTCGAACGCGGCCGCGCGTACATGAGCGGCATCCAGGCGCTGGT
>NZ_DATJWR010000165.1:0-7101 GCF_035501035.1 Paraburkholderia sp. | reverse complement strand
TGGAACATTAGCCTCTTCCACTACCGCAACCAGGGCGCTGACTACAGCTCGATTCTCGTGGGCATCCAGGTGCCGGCGGCCGAGGACACCGAGTTCCGGCGCTTCCTTGCCACGCTCGGTTATCCGCATTGGGAAGAGACGTACAATCCGGCGTATCGGTTGTTCCTGCAATGAAATGATCAGTTGTCCCACAAGCCAGGACGTCTGCATCTGATCAGCATAAACATCGGAAGGCGTGCAGGAAAACACCAGGCCCGGCAAAAGTGCGCGTCAGTATCCTGACCCACTGCTGCCGGGCGTCGTCGCCTCGGGAAGATTGGGCGCCGTGCGTCGGACTCACCACGAGGACGACAAACATGTTGCGCATCGTTTTCCGTTGTCTGATGGCTGTTTCCACGATCACTGTCGTTGGCCTTTGCATGCTCCCAGGCGCGGCGCAAGCGGATGCGGCGCATCCCATCGTCGCGTTGCTACCCGGTGTTACGGATCCTTTCTATTTCACGATGCATCGCGGCGCCGAACGTGCGGCCAAGGAAGAAAACATCGAGTTGCTGTTCCAGGTGCCGAAGGCCTGGAACACCACCGAGCAGGTGCCGATTCTGAAAGCGTTCATCGCGATGCACCCTGACGTGCTGCTCGTTTCTCCTGTCGACAAGCAGCAGCTCATCGGTCCGCTCAAGGAAGCCGCCGACGCAGGTATCAAGGTCATCACCGTCGACACCTATATAGGCGATGGCCACTATCAGACCGGCAAGGGCGACGCCGACTTCCCGCTTTCGTATATTGCTTCGGACAACCTGGAAGGTGGCCGCGTGGCGGCGCGCTCGCTCGCCAAGGCGATTGGCGATAAGGGCACCGTCTATTGCGAGAACAACAAGCCGGGCATCTCCAGTACGGATGCGCGCGCACAGGGTTTCACGGAGGAGATGAAGAAGCACCCCAACATCAAGGTGCTCGAGACACAGTACAACGAGGACGACGCCAACCGCGCCGCCTCGCACGTGGCCGCGGTGCTCGCGCGCAATCCCGATCTGGCGGGCGTGTTCGGCGCCAACACGTTTTCGGGCGCCGGGGCGGCGCAGGGCGTGAAGAATGCGGGCAAGGAAGGCGTGGTCAAGGTGGTCAGGTTCGATGCCGTGCCGGGCATCGACGAGCAGATCAGGAGCGGCCTCGTCGATATCGCCATTGCGCAGCTTCCCGATCAGATGGTCTACGACGCCGTGAAGTTCGCCGCGAACTCGATTCACGGCAAGAAGATTCCCACCTACAAGGGCACGGGCTTCGTCGTGCTCGACAAGTCGAACATCGACAAACCGGAGATGAAGCCGTACATCTACTCGAACTGAAGCGTTCAGCCGAGGCCCTCACGACCCTGACATGAACGACAAACGACTCGACCGGATCGCATTCGTCAGCAAGGTCTGGCCGTGGCTCTTTCTCGCCACGCTGCTTGTTTTCTTCGAGGCATGGGCGCGCATATCGGCGCATCGCTCGTTCGTGTTCAACGCGTACAACCTGCAGTCGATCGGGCTCGCCGCGAGCGCGCCGCTTCTGCTCGCCATCGGCCAGACCTTCGTGATCGTCACCGCTGGCATCGATCTTCGGTGGGCTTCGTGATGGGCCTCGCGGCGGTATGCGTCGCGCAGTTCACGATTCCCGGCGGCGATTCGCCGTGGGTATTGCTGATAGCGATTCCGCTCACCTTTCTCGTGTGCCTGATTCCGGGCCTCGTCAATGGCGTGCTGATTGCACGGCTCGGCGTGCCCGCCTTCATCGGCACACGCGGCATGTATGGTGTCGCGCGAGGCGCTGGCTTTCTCGCCGCGGGCAGCGGCATGACCCTCTCCGTCAACAACTCCGGGCTCGCATGGCTCGGCAGCGGCTGGACACCCGTGATTCTCACGGTCGTGCTGCTCGCCATCATGCATTTCGTGCTCTCGCAAACGCGATTCGATCAGTACGCCTATTCGATTGGCGGAAATCCGCAATCCGCCATACGCGCGGGTGTCAACGTGCGCCGCCATCTGTTCGCGATTTACCTGATCGCGGCGGCTTTCGGGGCAGTCGGCGGCATCGTCTACACGGCGCGGTTTGCCGCGGGCGCCGCCAACGCCGGTGAGCCAATGCTGCTCGATTCGATCGCGGCGGTCGTGATCGGAGGCGCGAGTCTCTTCGGCGGTACGGGCAATGTCATCGGCACGCTGATCGGCGCGCTCATCATCGCCGTGATCGAATTCGGGCTCGTGTTCATCGATGTCAATGCGTTCGGGCAATTCATCGTGGTCGGCGTCGTCATCATTCTTTCCGTCCTCATCGACCAGTACAAGGAACGGCTCGGAGGCGCGCAATGAACGGCGCGAGCGCCACGCCGATTCTCGAGGCGCGTGACGTCTCGATCCGTTTCGGCGGGGTGGAGGCGCTCAGGCGCGTCTCGCTGCAACTCATGCCTGGCGAGGTGCTCGCGCTCGCGGGCGACAATGGTGCGGGCAAGTCGACGCTCATCAAGATTCTTTCGGGCGTCTATCGTGCCGATGCGGGCGAACTCCGGTTCGATGGCCATCCGCTGCAACTGCGCGACCCGCAGGACGCGCGTGCACAGGGTATCGAGACCATCTATCAGGATCTCGCGCTTGCGGACAATCTCGATGTGGGCAGCAACATCTTCCTCGGCCGCGAGCCCACGCGAAGCCGCTTTGGCCTCAAGGTGATCGATCGGCCGCAGATGGCGCAAGTCGCGCGCGAAGTGCTGGAGCGGCTCGATATCGTGATTCCGCCGCGCAAGCTGGGCGGCCCCGTGAAAATGCTTTCGGGCGGCCAGCGCCAGGCCATCGCGATTGGCCGCGCGATCTACTGGAACGCGCGCGTGCTCATCATGGACGAACCCACTGCGGCGCTCGGTGTGCCCGAGCAGCGCAAGGTGATGGAGCTGATCCGCGGGCTCAAGGCGCAGGGCGTGGCCGTGATCCTCATCTCGCACAACCTGCACGACATTTTCGCTGCGGCCGAGCGCATCGTCGTGCTGCGGCGCGGCGAAGTGGCGGGAGAGCGGCGCCTGGCCTAAACCGACGGCGATGAAGTCGTACGTCTGATGGTAGGCGACACGTATTCAAATGGCGCGAGCGGCGCGCACTGAAGCGCGTTGTTGCGCGCGTGCCTGCGCGCCGGGTGCGATTCGATGGACAATGACGGCTCGTACCTTCGCCACGTCCTGTTTCCGCCATGAACTACCTCGACCCCGCCGATATCACGAGCTGGCACGCACACATCTACTTCGACGCGGCGACGCGCGACGCCGCCTGGACCCTGCGCGAAGCGATCGAAGCCCGCTTCGGCGAGCTCGTGCAGATCGGGCGTTTCCATGAACGTCCGGTCGGGCCGCATCCGATGTGGTCGTATCAACTCGCCATTCCACGCGAGCGTTTCGTCGCGGTCGTCGAATGGCTCACGCTCAATCACGGTTCGCTCGATGTGTTCGTGCATCCGAACACGTCGGATGCACTGCGTGACCATCGCGACGCCGCCGTGTGGATCGGCCATTCGCACACGCTCAATCTCGGCGCACTCGGCGGCTGATTCCTCAGCGGAATGGGCCGCCATGCGCCCTCGTGCGACGTCTTTCCATCCAGCGCGCCTCAGTGCCCGAACGACTCGGTCTTCGCACCCGCTGCGCCGCTCGCCTGCGGACGCGCGGCCTGCTTGACGAGCAGCGCCGCACCGGCGACGAGACCGGCAACGGCGACCGTCGCGAAGATGCCCGCGAACGTGAAGTGCCGGCGCGTCAGCTCGGCAACGAGGAACGAACCTGCAATGCCGCCGAAGCGACCGATACCGAGCATCCAGGCAACGCCGGTGCCGCGCCCTTGAGTCGGATAGAACGCGGCGGCGAGCGCAGGCATCGACGATTGCGCCGTGTTCATCAGCACGCCGGCCACGAACACCACGAGCACGAGCAGGCCCACGTTGCCCACCGCCTGGCCGATGTACCACACTGAAAGCGCGGTCAGGGCGTAGCATGCGGCGATGATCCGGTTCGCGTTGAAGCGGTCCATCAGCACGCCGCAGAGCACCGCGCCCACGCCGCCGAGCGGAAAGAGAGCGGAGATCAGCGTGGCGCGCTCGGGCGCGAGGCCGGCGTCCTTGAGCAGAAGCGGCATCCAGTTGATCGACGCGTAGAAGATCACGAGCCCCATGAAGTACGCGATCCACAGCATCACCGAGCCGATGAGGTAGGTCGACGAGAGCACGACGCCCAGGCCCTTGCTCTGCGTCTGCGGGGCGTTCTCGGTCATCGTGAACACCTGTGCGTGCGCGGCGTCGGGCGAAATGCGGGCGAGCGCGGCGCGAATGCGTTCGGTGGGACGATGGTTCGCAATCATGTAGCGCACCGATTCAGGCATACGCAGGAATAGCGGCACGGCAAGCACGAGCGGCGTCACACCGCCGAGCATGAGCACGCTGCGCCAGCCGAAATGCGGAATCATCCACGCGGCGAGAAAACCGCCGAAGGCCGCGCCGAGCGGGAAGCCGCAGAACATCAGGTTGATCACGGTGGCGCGGCGCTTGTCGGGACAGAACTCGCCCATCATCGTGACCGCGTTGGGCATGGCTGCGCCGAGGCCCACGCCGGTGACGAAGCGCAGCCACGTGAGCTCTTCGATGCTGGTTGAGAACGCCGAAACGAGGCATGCCGTGCCAAACAGCAGCACCGAGCCGAGCAGCATCGAGCGGCGCCCGAGGCGGTCGGAGAGCGGTCCGGAGATGAGCGCGCCGCAGGCGAGGCCGAAGAGCGCTGCGCTCAGCACGGGCGCGAGCGCGGGTTTGGAAATGCCCCATTCGCCGAGCAGCGAGGGGGCGATGAAGCCGATCGCGGCCGTGTCGAAGCCGTCTAGCAGGACGATGATGAAGCACATCGCGAAGATGAACCACTGAAACGGCGAAAACGGATGTTCGTTGAGGAAGGTCTGGATGTTGATGGCGCGTGGGCGATCCATGATTTTGTCTCCTGTGTCGGTCGGGCTTGGCGCTTTAGCGCGCACGCCGATCTCATGCATGGCAGTGAATCACGCCTGATGCTTTTGCGCGATCCCATACAAAGTTGTCGTTGTGTCGGCCCGCTTTCTCTCGTTTGGCTTTCAACGTGGAATAGTAACCGCAACGCAGTGTGTACTGGAACCCGTAGTTTGGCGCGCGCGCCGTCCGTCTGCTAGCCTCAAGGGAACACGGCGAGCATGCGCCGCAAGGAGTTCGAGATGAAGCCTTTTCTTGCATACACGCCACTGGCCTCCCTCGTGGCCTGTGCGATGCTGGTCGGCGCGCCCGGGGGCGCGCTTGCGCAACTGGCGCCTCTTGATGACCTTCACGCGCCGCAGAACGGTCTTGCGCTGATGCCGAACGCCCCGGCCGGCAGCGAATATCCGACCCATGGCAATCGCCAGGCTGGCGAACTGCCGGTTGGCCCGACGGATCCACGGGGGCAACTCGCAAACGGGCAGCCGAATAATGCCGAGGCGGGCGGCTATGGCGCGCCATTGGCGGGCGTGCGCAACGCATCCGGCATGTGAGCGCGCTGTGCGCTGTGTCACGGTCTTTTCGGCAGCCTGGCGAACCCGGTTTTGAGCGTTTCGCCGGGGGCGAGCGCGATGCCGCCTGCGTCGACGCGCCGGGTGCGAGGATGTTCGCCTGCGGGGTTGTCCGGTGCACCGGCGGGGGGCGCTGCTTGTGTCTCAGCTCGATTCGGGATTGGGCGGGATGGGCACCGCTATGAATTGCAGTCGATCGCTGTTGCCGTGGTTGGCGGCGTGTCGCTCGCGGGCGGCCTGGGGACGGCGCATGGCCCTCCGCCGGCGGGGTGCTGCTCGGCGTGATCGACCAGGGCGGCAGGCTGAGTCCTGAGTATTGATTAGAACCTCGCGAGTGGCGCGCGCCTGATCGAGGCGGTGATCGCCCAGACCGTATTGACCGTCCGGAGGCACGGCGCAGGCTGCGACGTAACGGGGCGCTGACCTGTGGCGATTGACGTTACCGGGTGGGTGCGTGTAGCCCAAAGGCGCCTGGTTAAAGGTCAGCCTATTCGTGCGAGACGCTGAGTTTCACCCGCGCCGGGCCGTCGACCTGCGCCGCGATCTCTGTGCGGTTGCCGCGTGTTCCCAGATAGAAATGCTGGCGGCCCGGCGAGTTCACATCGTGCGTCGCATTGGGCAGGCAGGCGGCGATGTCGGCGCCTACTCCTTCCAGCGCGTTCGTACCCGAACCGGCGTCGCGCACGCTCCACATGCACTGATAGTTTGCGCCAGTCGCCGTGCATTGCGCGTCGTCGCCATAGGGCTGGGCGACGGCGCGTCCGTCGTCGGGACTCAGCGAAGCGAAATGCTGCGGCGCGGCCGCGACAATGCGCTTGAGTGCCGCGCAGGGGCTTGCGCTATCGTCCGCGTGGGTGCAAAGCGGGATACCTTGCATGGCGATAGCCGAGCACAGCGCGATGATCCGGGTAAGGGATGGGTTCATGCCGTATCCGCTGCGTGAGAGCAGCGCCTCATCGTGGGAAGTGAGTAAGCTGCTGCAAGCGGCGTGCCGGGAACGGCCTTTGCAGATTGGCGCGAGAGCACTCACCACGAGGAGAGGACGCCATGACGAAAACGCTCAATAACATGATGAAAGCGGGTGCACTGTTGGCGGGCCTGACGTCCGCACTGGCAGGCCACGGAGCGTCGCACGACGAGCAGGAGCACGCATGCCGTGGCGATGCGTTTCACTTCTGTGCGAGTGAGATCCCGAACAAGGAGAAGATCACGGCGTGCATGAAGCAGCACTATGATGAGCTCTCGCCTCCGTGCAAGGCGATGTTCAAGCGGCCGGCTAAGGACGGATCGAAGACGTGAGCGTTCGTGTCGCGCCGTGCGAGTAGGCGCTGTATGCCTCTCTTTATTTACTCGATGAAGAAGGGCTTGCAGGTTCGCGAAGGGAGCGCTAAGATTCGCCCCCTTCGCAGTTCGATGTCAGTGATGTCCGACACGCGAAGGCCGCCGCGGAAACCGGCGGGGGCCTTGATCAGCAGCTTTTCAGCGGTGACGCAAAAAAGAGGTTGACGAAGCGAAAAAGATT
>NZ_DATJWR010000164.1:0-6649 GCF_035501035.1 Paraburkholderia sp. | reverse complement strand
GATCGCCTCGGCCACGTAGCTCTCGCGCTCCACGCGCTTTTCGTCGAGCAGCTTCGCGATGCGCTTGTAGGTGACCGGCTCCTCGAAGCGGAACGCGAGGTCTTCGAGTTCCCACTTCAGTTGCCAGATGCCCAGCCGGTTCGCGAGCGGCGCGTAGATTTCAAGCGTTTCGTGCGCCACTCCGGGCGCCGGCGTGATCTTCGCCGCCGCGTAGTAGCGCAGCGACTGCACGCGCGAGGCGAGCCGGATCAGCACCACGCGGATGTCCTGCGCGAACGCGAGCAACATCTTGCGCAGCGACTCGACCTGCGCGCGCCGCGCCGCCTGGGCGTCCCGCCCCTCGCGGCCCGATTCGGGCGCGCTTTGCTGCGCCGCACGCAGGCTCACGGTGCCAAGACGCAGGAGCTTGCGCACGTCGAACACGAGCTTCGCGACTTGCGCGCCGAAGCGTGCCTCGAGCGTGGTTTCCGGATTGTCGAGATGCGGCGCGAGATTGAAGAGCGCGGCGGCGAGCACCGCAGGCGGGTCGACGTTGAGCCGGCTCATGATGGAGGCCGTGCCCCGCGCATGCTCTACAAGCGGCTCGCCCGTGGAAAGACGTGCGTCGCCCGCGTGCTCGCGCACGAACGCGAGCGCGTCGTCGAGCGACGGCAGCGCGCCGGAATCGGCGGGAACCGTGGAAGCGGGAGGTACCGTGTCGCTACTCATGAGACGATGCCCGCCGGCATGCCGGACGGGCGACAACAGAACGGATCAAACAAAATGCGCCGGGCGCGAGGATCGCGCTCAATCGCGCTGCGCGGCCACCACGACGATTTCGACGAGACATTCCGGATTCGCGAGCTTCGCTTCGACGGTTGCGCGTGGCGGCGTCGCGCCTTGTGCGACCCACTTGTCCCACTCGGCGTTCATGCCGGGAAAATCCTTCATGTCCGCGATATAGATCTGCACGGAGAGCAGCAGCGACTTGTCGCTGTTCGCTTCGCCCAGCAGACGATCGATGTGGCCGAGCACTTCGCGCGTCTGGCCGGCGATATCCTGCTTCGTGTCTTCGGCGATCTGGCCCGCCAGGTAGACAGTGCCATTGTGGATTGCGGTCTCCGAAAGACGCGGGCCAACGTGGTGACGAATGACTGCCATGAGAATTCCTGTCGAGAAGTGGAAAGCGGACGATTTCCGGGCTGGCACAACCCCGCACGCATGACTGCGCGCTGGATGGCACCAGCGAATCTCATATTATGACCCGCCAGGGGCCTCGCCGTCGAAGAAACGGCGCGCGATCGCGATCTGGTCGGCAGCAAGGAACGCGGGCGCATGCCCTACGCCGGCAATTTCGACGCTCGTCACCTTGCGCCCCACCTCGATCATCTTCGCCACCGTTTCGCGCGAAATCAGGTCCGAAAGCACCCCACGCACGACCAGCACCGGCCCTGCGAACGCGGCGAGCGAGCGCCACAGAAGCTTCTCGCCCTCCTCGTTCTGCTCAGGCGTGACCGACTTGAAGGGCACGGCGATGCGCGGGTCGTAGCGAAAGCGCCACTGGCCATCCACTTCGTGCAGCAGCGGCGTATTGATCTCGCGCCACTCTTCGGCACTCAGCGGGCCGAACGAGGCCGCGAGAAGCGCCGCATTGTCGATGCCTTCCTGCAGCGTCGCGAAACGTTCGTCGAGCCCGACGTACTGGCCGATGCGCTCGAGCGACACCGGCTCGATGTGCGGCCCGATGTCGTTGATCAGCATGCGGCGAATGGGCGTGTCCGGCAGCCCGGCGAGGGACAGGCCGATCAGGCCGCCCATCGAGGTGCCGAACCAGTCCACCTGCTCTGCGCCGGTGCGCGCAATCAGCGTGACCATGTCCGCCACATATTGCGCGACGCCATAGCCGCGTGGATCGAGCAGCCACGACGACAACCCGCGCCCGACCACGTCCGGGCACACGACACGATATTCATCGGCCATCGCGGCAGCGAAGCGGTCAAAGTCGCGGCCCGAGCGAGTGAGCCCGTGCACGCACACGAGCACGCGCGGATTGGCCGGGTCGCCCCACTCGGTGTACGCGATGCGGTGCAGGCCCGAGGGACTGAGACACTGGACGTATTGCTGGCGCGGCGCGGCGGTCGATTCGGTCATCGCAGGTTCCTCGCTAAGGGGCACTTAAAGGGGGCGCTTCAAGGCTTCCGGCCGATTGTAAACGGCTTTGCCGCGCCGTATGGTCAGCAAAGCCGCACACAAGCCGCCTGCGCACTGGCTTGCCGCCCGCCTCCTGCGGCGCCGTACCGTACGACTCGCGGCGCGGCCCTCCGTCATCCTGCCTATGCCGTTCGGCCGAGCTTTCAATCGTGCGCCAACGCGCAACAATGCAAGCACCGCAAAAAAAAACGGGCGAGACCGAAGTCTCGCCCGCCAGGAACCATGCTTATGCTACGACGTTCAGATCACGGCGCTCACATCCAGCGGCGCACCGGTCTTTGCCTTGATCTCGTCCACCGTCACGCCCGGGGCAAGTTCGGTCACCTTCAGGCCCGCGTCGCTCACCTCGATCACGCCGAGGTCGGTGATGATCACGTCGACCACGCCCACGCCCGTGAGCGGCAGGGTGCAGGCTTCGAGAATCTTGTGCTGGTCGCCCTTGGCCACGTGCTCCATCAGCACGACCACGCGCCCGACACCCGCCACGAGGTCCATCGCGCCGCCCATGCCCTTGATCATCTTGCCGGGGATCATCCAGTTGGCCAGGTCGCCCTTTTCGCTCACCTGCATTGCGCCGAGGATCGCGAGGTTGATGTGGCCGCCGCGGATCATCGCGAACGAGTCCGCCGAAGAGAAGATCGACGAGCCCGCCAGCGTCGTCACCGTCTGCTTGCCGGCGTTGATCATGTCGGCGTCCACTTCGTCTTCGGTCGGGAACGGGCCGATGCCGAGCAGGCCGTTTTCGGACTGCAGCCACACTTCCATGCCCGCGGGCACGTGGTTGGCCACGAGCGTCGGCAGGCCGATGCCGAGGTTCACGTAGAAGCCGTCCTGCAGTTCCTTCGCCGCGCGCGCGGCCATTTCGTCACGATTCCATGCCATGGTCGGTCTCCTTCCTCACTTGCCCGCCGGGTTGCCGGATGCGGCGCGCACGGTACGTTGTTCGATGCGTTTTTCCGGGTGCGCGTTGAGCACGATGCGCTGCACGAAGATGCCCGGGGTGTGGACCGAATCCGGATCGAGTTCGCCGTTCTCGACGATCTCCTCCACTTCCGCGACCGTGATCTTGCCCGCCATCGCGCACATCGGGTTGAAGTTGCGCGCCGTGCGGCGGTAGATCAGGTTGCCCGACTTGTCGGCCTTCCAGGCCTTGACGAGCGCGACATCGGCGGTCAGCGAGTGCTCGAGCACGTAATGCTTGTCGCCGAACTGGCGCGTTTCCTTGCCTTCGGCAATCAGCGTGCCGAAGCCGGTGTTGGTGAAGAACGCCGGAATGCCCGCGCCGCCCGCGCGCAGCTTCTCGGCCAGCGTGCCTTGCGGCGTGAACTCGAGCTCGAGTTCGCCCGACAGATACTGGCGCTCGAACTCCTTGTTCTCGCCCACGTAGGACGAGACCATTTTCTTGATCTGGCGCGTCTCCAGCAGCAGGCCGAGGCCGAAGCCGTCCACGCCTGCGTTGTTGCTGATGCAGGTGATGCCCTTCACGCCCGAATCGCGCAGCGCGCCGATCAGCGCCTCGGGAATGCCGCACAGCCCGAAGCCGCCGACAGCGAACGTCTGGCCGTCCTTGACGATGCCCTCGAGCGCGGCTGCCGCGCTTTTGTAGACCTTGTTCATCAGTGTGTCCCTTCCTCGAATGGAAATCCGGCATTCCGGTTTGGCGCACGGACGTCGAGTGCGTCCGGATGCTCAATTCTAGTCATGCCCCGGCGGTGCTGCCGTGAAGCGGGCAGCCCGGGCGACCCGCAAAAAAACGCGTGCGAGCGACCCTCCGATGGGTGCAAAGCGTACGCTGGCAGGCTGTTGCGGCACAATACGCAAAACTACATAAAGCGATACCCGCATCGCCCGCCATGCCCGCTACCTCCCAACCCGCCGAACGCTCGGCGCTCGACTACCAGACCGCCTTCCACCTTGCGCCTATTGGCCTCGTGCTTTCTCGCGAGCGCACGATCGTGGACTGCAACGACCAGGTCGCCGCCATCTTCCGCTGCCCGCGCGAGGCACTGATCGGGCAGTCGTTTCAGGTGCTCTACCCCTCGGCCGACGAATTCGAGCGCATCGGCGAGCGCATTCCGCCCATCATGACGGCGCAAGGCAGCTACGCCGACGACCGCATTATGAAGCGCGCCAACGGCGAGCTCTTCTGGTGTCACGTCACGGGGCGCTCGCTCGACCGGGCCGCGCCTCACGCTGCGGGCGTCTGGACCTTCGAAGACCTGAGCGCGACACGCCGCGTGGCAGTCGAGCTCACGCCGCGCGAACGCGAGATCGCCGCGCAGCTAGTCACCGGCAAGACCAGCAAACAGATCGGTCGAATTCTGGAGATCAGCTCGCGCACGGTGGATGTCTATCGCGCGCGGCTCATGCGCAAGTACGGCACCGGCAACGCGACCGAATTGCTGCAGCGGCTGCTCGGGCAGTAAAGACGGGCGCCCGCAAGGCAGCGGGCCGGCGCACATGGCGCGGGGCTCACCCCACGCGGCTCGCCTTGACCAGCGCCGCGTGCTCGATGGTCGAGCGCAGCGTGTCGGGAATCGGCACCGATTTGCCAGCCGCGTAGTCGATCCACACGCAGCGCGCGTTGCCGCGCGCGTAGAGCGTATCCGGCTCGTCGGCGCGGCGCAGCTCGAACCCGGTATCGAAGCTGCTGCGGCCAGGCTGGCCGACTGTCATCGTGCAAACGATGTCCCCCGGGTAATGCAACTGCTTGAGGAACTCCATCGACGCATTGACGATCACCGGGCCCTGCCCGCTGCCGCTCTCGGCGGCGACGCCCAGATGCTCGAACCAGGAAATCCGCACCTGCTCCATGTAGCGGAAATAGACTGTGTTGTTCACGTGGCCAAACGCGTCCATGTCGCCCCAGCGGATCGGCATGGTCATTTCAAATACCGGGTGGTAATCGCTCATTGCACTTCAACTTCTTGTTATTGCGTTGATACAAGGTGCCGGCGAGCCGCCGGACTCGCCGGAGTTCAGGTGAGTCCGAAGCCGTCGTCGGCGCTGATGATCGAGCCGTTCAGGAACGCCGACTCGTCGGCGGCGAGCAGCAGCAGCAGGCCGTCGAGGTCCTCGGGCGTGCCGACACGGTGGCGCGGCAGCATCGAAATGAGCTTTTGCCCCTGCTCGGTCGACCAATGGTGGTGGTTGATCTCCGTGTCGATGTAGCCGGGGCAGATCGCGTTCACATTGATCCCGTGGCGCCCCCATTCGAGCGCCATGGCTTTCGTCATATGGACGACTGCGGCCTTGCTGATCGCGTAGAGCCCGATTTGCGGCAGCACGCGCAGGCCGGCCACCGAGGCGATATTGATGATGCGGTAGACTGGCTTCGGGCCGCCCCCGTTGCCGCGCATGATCATGCGCTTGGCGACCTCCTGGGCGACGAAGAAAGCGCCGCGCGTATTCGTGTCGAACACGTATTCGAAGTCGGCGGGTGTGACTTCGGCGAGCTTTTGGGTCGTGGACACGCCCGAATTGTTGACGAGGATATCGATCGTCCCCGCCTCGGTTTCCGCGTGCGCCACCGCCGAGCGGATGCTCTGGTAGTCAGTCACGTCGAGCGAAACGACGTGCGCGGCGCCCCCGCTGGCTTCGATTTCGGCGCGCAACTCCTTGAGCCGCTCCACGCGGCGGCTCGCCAGCACGACCTTCGCACCCGCCTGCGAGAGCACCTGGGCGAAGCGCTTGCCGAGCCCGCTGGAGGCCCCCGTGATCATCGCGACCTTGCCTTCCAGATTGATCGAACGGCCCATTTCCGGTTCCTGTTCAGAGGTGAAAAAGCGCCAGAACGCGGCGTTGTTCGCGCGCCGAATCGGGCGCCACGAAATAGAACGGTCGTGCTAATGTTACCCTGTTGGGTTGCGGCACGGGGAACGTTACCCGACAATACGAACCCGAAAAAAGCATTCTAATGGCAAGAGGAGCATTGATGACCCCCGCAAGTCTTTTGGAGCAGTACGGTCCACGCGAGTCGATGGAATACGACGTGGTGATCGTCGGTGGCGGCCCCGCCGGGCTCTCCGCCGCGATCCGCCTGAAGCAGCTGGCAGCAGAGAAAGGCGCCGAGATTGGCGTGTGCGTGCTGGAAAAAGGCTCGGAAATCGGGGCGCATATCCTCTCCGGCGCGGTCATGGATCCGCGCGCGCTCAACGAACTCGTTCCCGACTGGAAGGAACAGGGTGCGCCGCTGAACGTGCCCGTAACCGAAGACAAGTTCCTTTTTCTTTCCGAAACAGGGGCTAAGTCCGTGCCGAACTGGGCGCTGCCCGACAACTTCAAGAACCACGGCAACTACGTCATCAGCCTTGCCAACGTCACGCGCTGGCTGGGCCAGCAGGCCGAGGCGCTGGGCGTTGAGATCTTCCCCGGTTTTCCGGCTGCGGAAGTGCTCTACAACGACGACGGCTCGGTCAAGGGCGTGGCCACCGGCAACATGGGTGTGGGCAAGGACGGC
>NZ_DATJWR010000163.1:0-5634 GCF_035501035.1 Paraburkholderia sp. | reverse complement strand
CGGTGCAGTACCGGCCGTTCCAGCGCATGCGCGAGCTGGCGCGCGAGTATCTCGGCGATCGGCAGCCGAGCATCGCGGAGTTGAAGGAAGCGGCGCGCCGCCAGGGCGCGATCGTGCAGCTCGACCCGCAGGCCGCGATCGAGGCCTTGCCCGAGATCGTGCCCGACATGAAGACGCGCCGGGCGCTGCTCGCCGCCGTGTACCGCATCGCGACCGTATCGGGGCCGCTGGAAGGCGAGCGGCGCGAGCGCTATCGGCACGTGCAGCGCGCGTTGGGCGTTGAGCCGGGCGGTGAGAAGACGGGGCTGCCGCCGGGCGGTGGCGGCGAGTCGCCGGAGCGGGGCAGTGGTGCCTCCGGCGCTGGCGGCAGCACGGCGGGTTCCGGCGGCGCTGCGCAAGGCGTCGAGGCTTCCGCGCCGGCAATTGAGCCTGACGCCGCCCCTGCGCGCGCGAAGGCGTCCCGCGCGCGGCCGACCGCGGCTGGCGAAGCCGCCACGCCCGTCAAGGCCATGCGTGCGGCGCGCGCCGGTGTGAAAGCGAAGGCCGCGGAAGCGGTCGAAGCGAAGAAGGCGCCGGTTGCCGCGAAAACGTCGGCGCGCCGTTCACGCGCGGCATCCGCAACCAAGCCCGTGCCCGCTCGGGCCGAGGGCACGACGGCCACGCGCCGCCGCACGACGCGCGGCGCGGACGAGTAAGCACGAAGGCACATGAAACAGGGAAGGCGCGGAGGGCTTCCTCCGCGCTTTTTTGTATCGAGCACGAAAAGAACAAGATTGCGCAGCAAACGGCAACCGGAATCGCGGTTTTGAAGGGCCCCGAGCGGCAGCACGGTGCACATCGACGGTGGCGCGCACATCATGGGTAGCGAAAACGCTTAACACGAAAGCCGAAAAGCAAATCTCGCATCGGTATAAGGCGCGTGCCGCGTCTCGCTAGAATCGAGCATTCGGTTTGCTTACGAAATCATGTGAGCAGGCCGCGAAGCCTTTCAACGACAGACGGGGATCACCATGGCAGTTATGGGACGCACGGCGCGCTGGCTCGGCGCGGGCATCATCGCATTGAGCACGGCGACGGCGCACGCCGATACGTCACTCTTGAATGTCTCATATGACGTGACGCGCGAGCTGTACAAGGACATCAACGCGAGCTTCATCGCCGATTATCAGAAGAGGACCGGCGAGAGCGTGTCGATCAAGCAGTCGCACGGCGCGTCGAGCGCGCAGGCGCTCTCGGTGCTGCAAGGCCTGCAGGCCGACGTCGTGACGATGAACCAGCCCAACGATATCGATCTGCTCGCGCAGCAGGGCCATCTCCTGCCCGCGGACTGGCGCGCGCGCCTGCCCGACGCGAGCTCGCCCTATACGACGACGATGGTCTTCCTCGTGCGCAAGGGCAATCCGAAGCACATCAAGGACTGGGACGATCTCGCGAAGCCGGGCGTGCAGGTCGTGATCGCCAACCCGAAAACGTCGGGCAACGGCCGCTATGCGTATCTGGCCGCGTGGGGCTATCGCAAGCAGCAGGGCGCGAGCGACGCGCAGGCGCTCGACTTCGAGCGCGCGCTGCTGAAGAACGTGCCGGTGCTCGACACGGGCGGGCGCGGTGCGACGACCACCTTCACGCAGCGCGGCATCGGCGACGTGCTCGTGACTTTCGAGAACGAAGTGGCGCTCATCGAAACGGGCGTGGGTGCGAAGGACTTCGAAGCCGTTTATCCGTCGATGAGCCTGCTCGCGGAGCCGCCGGTGACGATCGTCGACAAGGTCGTGGACAAGCGCGGCACGCGCAAGGTGGCGCAGGCGTATCTCGACTATCTGTACTCGAGCGCCGCGCAGGATATCATCGCGCAGCATCATCTGCGTCCGCGCGATGCCGCCGTGCTCGCGAAGCACGCGAACGAGTTCAAGCCGATCAAGACGTTCACGGTCGAGCAGATGTTCGGCAGCTGGCAGAAGGCGCAGGCTACGCATTTCGCCGATGGCGGCACGTTCGATCAGATCGTCGCGGACCGCAAGTGACGCACGCGCGCAAGCGTGCATAAAAAACGCCTCGCGGTTTGCGAGGCGTTTTTCGTGGGTCGACGCCGCGCCGCAGCAGTTGCGGCGTACGGGCTCAGTACCAGCCGCGGCGGCCAGCCCACTCGCGGCGGCCCCACCAGCGGTGGCCGTCCCAGTAGCGATCGCCGTGCCAGCCGATCACCACGGCCGGCGCGTAGGCGACGCGCACGGGCGGCGCGACATAAACCGGCCGCGGGGCGACATAGACCGGCTGCGGGGCGACATAAACCGGTGCGGGCGCAACATACACCGGAGCGGGCACGCCGATGTTCAGGCCGACGGCGACGCCAGCCATCGCGGTTTGCGAGGCAGCGAGGACGAGCGCTCCGGCACCCAGTGCGGCAAAGAGTCTGGTTTTCATTTTGAGCCCCTTCGGTTGATGAATGGATGGGTTCAATGTACCGAAGCGCTCGCCCGCTTGAGTTACGAAACTGCAACAATCTGCTTGCGAATCTTACCGGCTGCTGCGCCGTAGACCGCGTGGAGCCTTGCGCAGCAAGATTCGGCCGGGGTTGTCACTGCCAACGCCGTTGCAATTGGTGATCGTCGCGCGAGTGGTGTAATCCATGCGATGACCTCGATCTCGCCAGGCAGACACACGCGCTCATCTATCGAGAGTCTGCTGTATGCGCGGGCAATCTTTCGCCCCTTCGCATAACCCTTGTAACGAGCCTGGAAATCAAGCTCGCGCTTCATCGCGAAGGCGCGAGGCGAGTGGCCTCGTCTCGCTACGAAGGTATTTCGGTGGTCGCCCGTCGATGCTCGTGCCCGTAAGTTACGGGGCGCACGCATGGGGGCGAGAGCCGGCGCGAGGGAGCGCGGGAGATGCCGGCAGTGTGAGGTGCGCCCGGCCTTGCGGCCGGGCTGCGCAAGAGGAGAGGCATGCAGGACGCGAACGCCCCGCGTGCCGTTACTGCACCGCGACACTCGCGAAGTTCTGGCGTCCGAACGGACTGACCTGGTAGCCGCTCACGTTCGTGCGCGTGATCGCGGCCGCGGTCGGGTAGCCGAGCGGAATCCACAGCGCCTGGTCGTGGATGATCTTCTGCGCGGCTTCATAGAGCTTCACGCGTTGGGCCTGGTCGGCAGTGGCCTTGCCTTCGGCGATCAGCTTGTCGAGCTGCGGGTCGCAGAAGCGCGCGAAGTTGATGCCCGATTGCACCGCATTGCAGCTGAAAAGCGGCGAGAGATAGTTGTCGGGGTCGCCGTTGTCGCCGGCCCAGCCCATGAAGAGCGTGTCGTGCTGACCCTGCTTGGCTTCCTTGATGAGCTCGCCCCACTCGATCACCTTGATGTCGGCCTTCACGCCGATCTTCGCGAAATCGGCCTGCAGCAGCTCGGCGCCCACGCGCGGATTCGGGTTCAGCACGCTGCCGTTCGGGCGCACCCAGATCGTCGTCGAGAAGCCATTGGCGTAGCCCGCGTCGGCGAGCAGCTGCTTCGCCTTCGCCGGATCATACGGATACGCCTCGATCGACTTGTCGTAGCCCCAAGTGATGGGCGGCCAGGGGTTCGTCGCGGGCGAAGCGGTGTTGTCGAACACCGTCTTCAGGTACGTCGTGCGGTCGAACGCCAGGTTCAGCGCCTGACGCACCTTCTGGTTGTCCAGCGGCTTCTTCTGCGTGTTGAGCGCGACGAACGCCGTCATGAACGCAGGCGTCTCGACCACCTTGAGCGAGCCGTCCTGCCTGGCCGCCGCCACGTCCTGGGGCTTCGGAGAGAGCGCGATCTGGCATTCGCCGGCCTTCACCTTCTGCGCGCGCACGGCGGCGTCGGGCGTGATCGCGTAGATCAGGCGGTCCGCCTTCGGCTTCGGCCCCCAGTAGGTTGGATTCACGTCGTAGCGGATCAGCGCGTCCTTCGTGTAGCTCTTGAGTACGAACGGACCCGTGCCCACCGGCTTCGCGTTCAGGTCGACCTGCTTGCCGGCCTTCAGCAACTGATCGGCGTACTCGGCGGAGTAGATCGACGCAAAGCCCATCGTGAGGATCGAGAGGAAGGTGGCGTTCGGCTCGTTGAGCTCGAACTTCACCGTGTTCGCATCGACCTTCGTGATCGACTTCACGAGCTTCACGAGACCCATCGACTGCGCGTGCGGGAAGCCGCTCGGTCCCGCCACCTTGTGCCAGGGATTGTTCGCGTCGAGCATGCGATCGAAGGTGAAGACCACGTCGTCGGCGTTGAGCGCGCGCGTGGGCTTGAACCAGTCGGTCGTCTGGAACTGCACGTTGGGACGCAGATGGAACGTGTAGGTGAGGCCGTCGGCGCTCACCTCCCACTTGTCCGCGAGTGCGGGCACGACTTTCTTTTGCGCTTCGTCATAGGCCACGAGCGAATTGAAAATGACGTCGGCGGACGCGTTGGTCGTGACGAGCGAGTTGAACTGCACGACGTCGAAGCCGTCGGGGCTCGACTCGGTGCAGACCGTCAGCGGTTTCGCGAACGCGGGCGTGGCCGCAAACGCGCAGGCGGCGCCAAGCGCGGTCGCGAGCACGAAGGCGGGCACGGTGGGCGAGTTGAAGCGCATGGGATCTCCGTGGTTCTTCGGTGGCGGGCGGCGCCCCGTTTATGGGTGGTTCTGGTTCGCTTCTGGAGGAGCGATGAGGGGCGCCCGGACGAGGCAAGCTTATCGAAGGGAAATTGCCGAGACAACAATTTAATCCACATACCCATATGGCATGCGGGGGCGGCGCGCAGCTCCGGGTGCCGGGCGCGCGCCGCGAGCCTCAGTGGCTCGTCGCGCGCGGCTTGCGGGGCGCCTTCTCGAACACGCGGTCGTAGAGCCAGCGTGGCAGCGCGCGCAGCAGCGTGGCGGCGACGCGCATGGGCCACGGGAACACGGCAAACGACGTGCCGCGCGCAATGGCGTCGGCGGTCTTGGCGGCGAAGCGCTCCGCGTCCATCAGGAAGGGCATGCGGTAGGGGTTCTTCGCCGTCATCGGCGTGCGGATATAGCCCGGTGCGATGGTGACCACGGGCACTCCGAACGGGCGCATCTCGACGCGCAGCGATTCGAGATAGGCGAGCGCCGCCGCCTTCGAAGCGCTGTACGCGCCCGAACCCGGCAGCCCGCGCACGCCGGCCACGCTGGCGATGCCCACGAGCGTGCCGCGCCGGGCCTGCGCCATGGCGGCGGCGAACGGCTCGAACGTCGCGACCATGCCGAAGTAGTTGGTGTCCATCACGTCGCGGAACGTCGCGAGATCGCCCTCGCCGGTGAGCACGCCGCGGCTCACCCCCGCGTTGGCGATCACGACGTCGGGCAGGCCGTGCTGCGCGATGAACTCGTGCGCGGCGGCGGCGAGCGCATCGGCGTCGCGCACATCGGCGGGGTAGATGGAGATGGGGTGATCGGGGTGGGACTGGCGGAAGCCGGCGAGCGCCTCGCCGCGGCGCGCGACGAGCCCGAGGACGGCGCCGCGCCGCGCGTACTCGGCGGCGAGCGCGGCGCCAATGCCGCTCGACGCGCCCGTGATGAAGACCTTCAGCGGCGCGCCTTGCATCGCGTTTCGCATTACATCTTCTTCGCGCGGATCTGCGAGACGATGTAGTCCATCACCTGGAGCGTGCCCGG
>NZ_DATJWR010000162.1:0-10847 GCF_035501035.1 Paraburkholderia sp. | reverse complement strand
CCCCCTCGTGGAAGCCGCATCAAGGGGTCGGAGTAGATGTTACATTTGTATCTTCATACGTATTAATTCTGCATTGGGCATTTCTTACCTAATCTTATAAATGCTTTCAAAATCTTTATTCGCCTAAAGGCTGATGCCAATCAAATGCAAGATTCGTTGTTCATGCATCGACCCTCCGCTGGAATCCCCAATTGATGCGCCCTTCCGCCGGATACCCATCCCATAAGGGTGCGCGGCACCTTGTCGCACCTCGGCAACAAACTGGAAGAAAAAATTACCGAAACTATTCGTGCGCGATCAATGATTTTTTTATGGCGGGGATTGATTTTCGAGATAAGCCCTCATACAATTCCGCCCAAGGTGTTACGAGTTGTAACACCTTGTATCAGAGAGTCAGACCGGACCAATGAGCCACGGTCGACGATAAGACCAGAAAAGATACAACGGCGAAAAACGCCGGGGGGTTAAATTCGGGGCTTCGGAAACTAGAGAAATGGACCGTAGCAGCGAGACGCTGGAATCTATCCGCGAAATTAATTTGTCGTATCTGATGCTCGCGCAGCGCATGCTGCGCGAGGATAAGCCGGTCGGCATGTTCCGACTGGGACTGTCGTCGGAATTGGCCGATCTGCTTGGCGGTCTGTCGCTCGCGCAGATTGTCAGGCTGGCCTCTTCCGACCAGCTTCTCTGTTTTTTCCGCTTCGACGACCATGCGATGTTGTCCGCGCTCACGCAGACCACGAAGCATGCCGACGTGGCGGCCACTCATGCGGCTATCCTGCTCGCAGGTCAGCCGGCCGGCCAATTCGCCTGAGGGTGACGTCCATGACCACGCGGCGCAGCCTCACCGAAGACGCCCAGGAAGTGTTTCGCGCGATCGCGCTGATCGAGCTGGGCGCGCGCATGCAGGTGCTCGAAAGCGAACTCACGCTTTCGCGCGACCGCATGATCCGCCTGTATCGCGAGATTCGCGGCGTGTCGCCGCCCAAAGGTATGCTGCCATTTTCGGCGGACTGGTACATGACCTGGCTGGCCAACATCCACGCCTCGTTGTTCTATAACACGTACCTGTTCCTGAAGAACGAAGCGCGTTGCTCGCATCTCGACGCGCTCACCAAGGGGTTCCGGCTGTATCTGGAACACTGCCGTCACAGCGGAGCCGAGCCGGCGCTCGATCTCACGCGTGCATGGACCCTGGTGCGGTTTTTTGATGCCGATATTCTGCAGTTGACGCCTTGCTGCCGTTGCGGCGGTAAATTCGTCGCGCATCGCCACGACCTTCAGCACAACGTCGTGTGTGGCGCATGCCAGCCCCCGTCGCGGGCCGGCAAGACGAAGAAGGCGGCTGCAGCGCGACGGGGCGCAGAGCAGACCGAGAGCGACCTTCTGGAAGTCGTAACGCCAGATGGCATCGCCGAGGCTGCATAAGCGTAGGAGAGCAGATCCGGGTCAACCGGACACGAGACCAAGACGCGAAACCGTCCGGTGCCTGAGCGCACCGGACGGCGAAGCGCTTTCCGAAGCACTTTCCCGCAACCGCCCACTCGCCGGCGCGCGCCAACAACCCTCCCCTGCCGATACCGTCCAGTTCCCGCTGAAGCCCTGCCACACGAGCCACAGGTCCGCCGCCGGGATCACTACGCGCACCAGGCATGCGAGCATGCGCGCACGCTCGATCGTCGAAGTTGACGCGACGCTGCGCACGCTGCGTTCAGGTCCTCAAGTGTAGAGCGTCGGCTCCGGCAATTCGCGCGTGAGGACGTGACGGCCCACGTCACGCAGGCGGTAGTCGAGCGGATCGTGCAGGGTATGCACGCGCGCGTTGCGCCAGAAACGGTCGAGCGCGAGCGCGGCGCCCGTGGCGCGCGCGCCGCAGGCTTCAAACAGTTGCTCGCCGGCTTCGAGCGCGGCGCGATGCGCGACGATCTTCGCCTCCGAAATCGCGAGCGAGACTTCGGCACGCGTGGCGGCGCCGAGCGCCTCGCCTTCGTCCCATGCGCCATCGAGCAGCGCCGCCGCGCGGTCGGCCAGCACGGCCGCCGCGAGCGACTGGACGCGCATCTCGCCGAAACGCTGCTGCAGGTACGGATCGTCGGTCACATGGCTCACGCCCGCGTTGACCCACGGCCGGCCGTTCGCGAGCACCCAGGCGCGCGCTTCCTCGAGCGCGCCTTGCGCGAGACCCACGAAGAGATTCATTAGCACACCTTGTGAGACGAGCGTGCGTAGCGTGGCCCGCGGCGTATCCGGCCGCTGCAGGACCTCCGCGGCGCGCACTTCCACGTTGTCGAACGACACCGTGCCGCTATCGGTCTGACGCTGGCCGATCGGGTCCCAGTCGTCGTGCACGGTAATGCCGGCGCGCGCGGTGGGCACGACCGCGAATACCGGGTTGCCCGTCGCGGGGTCGTGCGCGCTCACGGTCATCATCTGCGAACCATAGGTGCCCGAACAAAATCCCTTCCTGCCGTGCAGGCGCCAGCCGCCTGCACCGTCTGGCTGCGCAACGAGCCGCGTGTCGAGCGGATTCACGGCATTGCCCCACCACCAGCGGTGCTCGACGGTGCCTTGCAGCCAGTCCGCGCGCTGCGCGGGGCTGCCCCACAATTCGATGCTCGCCACCTGGAGGTACTGAAAGCCGAGCAGATGCGCCAGCGCGCTGTCGACACGCGCGATCGCGCGGATGGTCGCGTAGACCTCGCTCCAGCGCACACCGTTCCCGCCGAACTGGCCGCCGAACTCTCGCGGCACCGCGAGCGTGAGCAGCCCCGCATCGGCGATATGTTGCTTTTCGGCCGCCGCGTGGCCGCCCGCCAGGTCGCGTTGCGCCGCATTCGCGCGCAATGCTTCCAGCAGCGCCGCGAAACGCGCCTCCTGTTCCCGCTCGCGCGGCCGCAGTGCTTCGTCCATAACCGTATTTCCCGAGTGAAATGCCCAAAAAGCGAAGCGCGCAGCGGGGGCTGCGCGCGTCATGTCGAACGCCTGCGCCTCTCAAGTTCGCCGCAAAAGACGCCGCACGAGCAGGTCGCCCGTGGCCTGCACGGCCGCGACGATCGCGATCAGCAGCACGATCACGGTGACCATGACCGTCGTGTCGAAACGCTGATAGCCGTAGCGTATCGCGAGATCGCCCAGGCCGCCCGCGCCGACGGCACCCGCCATCGCCGAGGAGCCGATCATTGCCACCACCGTAATCGTGAAGCCGCCGAGCATGCCGGGCAGCGCCTCGGGCAGCAGCACATGCCATACGATATGGCGGCGCTGTGCGCCCATCGCCTGAGCAGCCTCGATCAGGCCTCGATCGACTTCGCGCAGGCTCACTTCGGCCACGCGCGCAAAGAAGGGAATCGCCGCGATGGAGAGCGGCACCACGGCCGCCCACACGCCAATGGTCGTGCCAACGAGAAAACGCGTGAGCGGCAGCAACGCGACCAGCAGGATGATGAAGGGCGTCGAGCGGAACGCGTTGACGACGGCGCCCAGGGTCGTGTTGAGCGCGGGGCGCTCGAAGATGCCGCCGCGCGCGGTCGTCACCAGCAGCAACGCGATCGGAATACCAATCAGGAGTGCGAAGATAGCCGATACGCCGACCATCAGCAAGGTATCTCGAATGCCATCGATCAGCTCGGAAATCCACAGATCAGACATAGCCGAGCACCTCCACGCGGCAAGCGTGCCGGCGCGCTTGCACGGCGAGCGTGCCGGCCTCGTCGGCGCTACCTACCGGCGCCGATACGACGAGCCGTCCTTGCGCGCGCCCCTGGATTCGCTCGATGCCGCCATGTACGAAGCGCACGCCCTGTGCACCGAACGCCTGTGCCAGCGCCGCGAGTTCGGGCTCCTGCGCGGCTTCGCCCGTGAAGCGCACGTCGAACAGCGCGTGCGCGCCCGCTTGCGGCGAACCGTTCAGGCGAGCGGCCAGATCGTCGGGCAGCTCGTGGCCCGGCGTATGCAGCAGTGCGCGCGTCGCCTCGTGCTGCGGATCGCCGAACACACGCCACACCGGTCCTTGCTCGACCACTTCGCCACGTTCGATCACCGCGACCGTATCGCACACATCGCGTATCACCTCCATCTCGTGCGTGATGAGCACGATGGTGACGCCAAGCCGCCGGTTGATGTCGCGAAGCAGTGCAAGGATGGCGCGCGTGGTTTCCGGATCGAGCGCAGACGTCGCCTCGTCGCAAAGCAGAATATCGGGCTCGTGCACGAGCGCGCGCGCAATGCCGACGCGCTGCTTCTGACCGCCCGAAAGACGCGCGGGCCATGCATCCCGACGCTCGCTCAGGCCAACGAGATCGAGCAGCGCGCTCACGCGTGCCTCGATCGCCGCCTTGGGCACGCCCGCGATTTTCAGCGGCAGTGCAATGTTCTCGTACACCGTCTTCGCCGAAAGCAGGTTGAAGTGCTGAAACACCATGCCGATGCGCCGCCGCAGCGCTACGAGCGCGCGTTCATCGAGCGCGCCGACGTCGACGCCATTCACCCGTACGCTCCCGCCGGTGGCCTTTTCGAGGCCGTTCACGAGCCGCAGCAATGTGGACTTGCCTGCGCCGCTGCGCCCGATGATGCCGAACACCTCGCCGCGCGCCACCTGCAGATCGACGCCGGAAAGCGCCGCCTGCGGGGCTTTTGCTTGCGCGCCCGCATAGACCTTGCCAACCTGCTCGAACACCACTGCGGGCGGCGCGGCATCGGCATTGCGCGCCGCCTCGCCCGCCGCCGGGCCCGCCTCGATGAAGCGCGCCGTCCTGAACCATTTCATCATCGTTGCTCCTC
The DNA here is from genome assembly GCF_035501035.1 of Paraburkholderia sp. GTDB lineage: Bacteria > Pseudomonadota > Gammaproteobacteria > Burkholderiales > Burkholderiaceae > Paraburkholderia. The sequence continues at coordinate 6,068 of NZ_DATJWR010000162.1, read as the reverse complement.
GTGCATGAATCGCGCGCGCCGCTTACCACGCGACCGCGTAGAGGTTGCCGAAGGCCTTGTCGAGTTCCTTGCGCACGGCCGGCGAATGCTGATAGATGTCGATGAACTTGCGGATGCGCGGATCGTTCACGCTCTCGGGCCGCACGACGAACTGGAGCGCGAACGCCTTGTTCTCGACGCCGTCGAACAGCAGCGCGCTATTCGGATCGATCGTGCCCGCAAGCTTGATGAAACTCGGGTAGCCCTGGGCAAGATCGACGTCATCGAGCGAACGCGCGAGTTGCGACGCTTCGAGCTGCACGATTTTCAGGTGCTTCGGATTGGAAACGATATCGAGCGTCGTGGCGCGATAATCCACGCCGGGCTTGAGCTTGATGAGGCCGGCTCGCTGCAGCAGCAACAAGCCACGTCCGCCGTTCACGGGATCGTTCGCGATGGCCACGGTCGCGCCATCCTTCAGGTCTTCGAATCGCTTTACCTTCTTCGAATAGAGGCCGATCTTCATGATCGTGCCCGGCGCGATGGCCACGAACTTGTACCCACCCTGTTTCTCGGCGTTTTCCAGAAACGGCGTGTGCTGGAAGTAATTGACGTCGATGTCCTTGTTGGCCAGCGCGGCGTTGGGCGTGTTCCAGTCGGTGAACTCGATGATCTTCACATCCACGCCCTGTGCCTTCGCCTCGCGGGCCGCTTCCTGCAGTGCGGGCGTTTGCGGCGTGGTGGCGATGCCGACCTTGAGCGTGGGGGTGTCCGCGTGCGCGGGAAGCGTCGCTGCTGCAAGCGTCACGGCCAACACGGTTAGCAGGCCGAAACGCTGAAAAAAGGAAAGGCGCTCAACGGCGCGCACGGCACGATTCATCGCGGTCCTCGAATGGAAGTTGGACTTCGTTCAGTGAGGAGCGACGCGATGGGGTGGACGCACAAGACGCCTGCGCGCGGCTGGCGCCACGCCGCCCATCGCGCTTGCTCCAGATGGGTCCAAACGATGATAGGGGCGCGGCAGCGCGTGGTCTACGAACGGATTGCGCAAAGGAAATCGCCGCGCACGATATGTGCGCGGCGGTACCGGCGGCGCGGCGCGAGCCTGCTCAGGCTTCTTCGGCCGGCCTTTGCGGGCCTTGGTGGCCCTTGGCGGGTTTAGCCTGGCTTTGGCGGGCTTCAGCAGGCTTTAGCGGGCGTCAATGGGCTTCAACGACCTTCGGCAAGTCTCAGCGCGCGGCGAGCGGAGCGGGCGGTGGAACGGCGTCGCCGGGCTTCGCGTCGCCCCACCCGCCGCCCAGCGCGCGGATCAGATTGACGGTCGCAACGGCTTGCGAGCCCTCCAGATGGCTCGCCTGCAATTGCGATACGAGCACCGTGCGCTCGCTGTCGATCACGTTCAGGTAGCTCACCTCGCCCTCCTCATACTGCGTGCGCGAGAGATGCGCCGACTGCTGCGATGCGCTCACCGCATCGTTCTGCTCGTGGATCTGGTCGTCGAGCAAGCGCAGGTCGGAGAGATTGTCTTCGACCTCGCGGAAGGCCACGAGAACCTGTTGCCGGTATTGCGCGACGTCTTCGTCGTACTTCGCGCGCGCCTGCGCGAGATTCGCCTTGCGGCGTCCGCCGTCGAACAGCGGCACCGTAAGCGCCGTGCCCGCGAACGGGCCAAGCAGGAACGCTCGGCTCGACCACATGAACAGATCGCCGAGCGTGGCCGACTCATAGCCGAAAGCACCCGTGATGTCGAGCTTCGGGAAGAACGCCGACTTCGCGAGGCCCACACGCGCATTTGCGGCCGCCATCGCGCGCTCGGCCGCGGCAATGTCGGGACGGCGTTCGAGCAGCGTGGAAGGCAGGCCCGGCGGCACATGCACGAGCACCGGCGCGAGCGGCGTTTCCGGAAAGCTGAAGTCCGCGGGCGCCATGCCGAGCAAGATTGCAAGACTATGCTCCGAAGCCGCGCGCTGGCGCGCGACACCTACCGCATCGGCACGCGCGCTCGCGAGTTCGTTGCGCGCCTGGGCCACGTCGAGCGCGCTGATGTCGCCTTCCTTGAAGCGCCGCTCGACGAGCTTGAGCGCGTCTTCGCGCAGCGCCACCGTGCGGCGGTACAAATCGACATCGGAGTCGAACTGGCGCAACTGGAAGTAGTTCTGCGCCACATCGGCCTGCAGCGCGAGTTGCACGGAGCGGAACAGTGCTTCGCTTTGCTGGGCGTCCGCCTGCGTCGCGTGCACGTTCGAGCTCACGCGGCCAAACAGGTCGGCTTCGTAGCTCGCCGTGGCCTGTGCGCGCCAGAGCGTTTGTGCCGGCACATTCGCGTTCTGCGGCAGGTATTGCGAAGCCGGCGAAGCCCGCTCGTAGGTCGGGCCAAAGCCCGCATCGAACGACGGGAACCAGGAAGCGCGCGCGGCCTGCGTCACGGCACGCGCCTGCTGCACGCGCGCAGCGGCCGCCTTCAGGTCCTGGTTCGCATCGAGCGCCTGCTGTTCGAGCTTGTCGAGCGTCGGGTCGCCGAACACGGTCCACCATTCGCCGCGATGGGCGTCGTCGGCGGGCTGCGCGGGCGTCCACGTGCCCACGTCGTGCGGGCCCGCAGGCGCTTGCTGCGCCTCCTTGAATGCCGTGGGCACGCCCGCGTCGGGGGCCTTGTAGGTCGGTTCGACCGAGCACGCCGCGAGCCAGGCGAGCAGCGCGACGCCGGTCGCGACCCGCGCGAGACGCCAGCCGGAGTGCGTGCTGCGCGCGTTCTCGCGCAAGACTGAATAGTTAGTCATCTTTATCATTCTCCCGTATTGCGCCTCAGGCATCGACCATCGGCTGCGGGCTGCGCGCATTGTCCTTCTGCGCAACATGGATCTTGCCGCCCGCGATCGTGCGCAGCACCACATAGAACACCGGCGTGAGCAGCAGACCGAACGCCGTTACGCCCAGCATGCCGAAGAACACGGCCACGCCCATCGCATGACGCATCTCGGAGCCCGCGCCACTGGAGAGCACGAGCGGCACGACGCCCATGATGAACGCGATGGACGTCATCAGGATCGGGCGCAAACGCAGCCGGCTCGCTTCGATGGCCGCCGTGAGCGGCGTGTGGCCGTCGTGCTCCAGCTCGCGCGCGAACTCGACGATCAGGATCGCGTTCTTCGAGGCGAGGCCCACGAGCACCATCAAGCCGATCTGCGTGAAGATGTTGTTGTCGCCCTGCGTGAGCCACACGCCGGTCAGCGCGCACAGCACGCTCATCGGCACGATCAGGATCACGGCGAGCGGCAGCGTCAGGCTCTCGTAGAGCGCGGCGAGCACGAGGAACACGAGCAGCACGCTGATCGGGAACACCCAGATGCCCGAGTTGCCGGCAAGGATTTGCTGATACGTGAGGTCGGTCCATTCGAACTTCACACCACGCGGCAACACTTCTGCCGCGATGCGTTCGGCCGCGGCCTGCGCCTGGCCCGACGAGTAGCCCGGCGCCGGGCCGCCGTTGATGTCGGCGGCGGTGTAGCCGTTGTACCGCACCACCATTTCCGGACCATACGTGGGTGTGACCGTCACGAGCGAAGAGAGCGGCACCATCTCGCCCGCGGCGTTGCGCGTCTTCAGTTGCAGGATGTCGTCGGCTTTCTGGCGGAACGGCGCATCGGCCTGCACGCGCACCTGGTACACGCGCCCGAAGCGGTTGAAGTCATTCACGTAGAGCGAGCCAAGATAGATCTGCATCGTATTGAAGACGTCCGTGACCGGTACGCCCAGTTGCTTGGCCTTCGTGCGGTCCAGATCCACGTTCAGTTGCGGCACGTTGATCTGGTAGCTCGAGAACGTCGGGCCCAGCTCCGGCGTCTGCGCCGCGCGCTTGACGAAGTCCTGTGTCGCGCGGTTGAGCGCCTCGTAACCCAGTGCACCATGATCCTCCAACTGCATCTTGAAGCCGCCGAGCGTGCCGAGGCCAAGCACCGGCGGCGGCGGGAACACCGCGATGAACGAATCCTTGATGCCCGCATACTGCTGGTTCAGCGCGCCCGCAATCGCTCCCGCCGAAAGCGCCTTGCCCTTGCGGTCCTTGAACGGCTTGAGCGTGACGAACACGATGCCCGCGCTCGAGCTATTGGTGAACCCGTTCACCGAAAGGCCCGGGAACGCCACGGCGCTTTCCACGCCGGGCTGCTTGAGCGCGATCGCGCTCATGTCGCGAATCACGTTCTCGGTACGGTCGAGCGCGGCGCCGTTGGGCAACTGCGCGAACGCGATCAGATACTCCTTGTCCTGCGCGGGCACGAAGCCGCCCGGCACCACGCGCGCCATCAGCACGGTCGCGCCGATCAGCACAACGTAGATCGCGAGCATCGCGCCCTTGTGGCGCAGCACGCCATGCACGCCGCGCCCGTAGCTTTCCGAACCGCGATGGAACAGCCTGTTGAAGCGCCGAAAGAAGCCGCCGAGCACGCGGTTCATCACGCGCGTGAGCCAGTCTTCCTTCGCATCGTGGCCGCGCAGAAGCAGCGCCGAAAGCGCGGGTGAAAGCGTGAGCGAGTTGAACGCCGAGATCACCGTGGAGATCGCGATGGTCATGGCGAACTGCTTGTAGAACTGCCCCGTGAGGCCGCTCATGAACGCGAGCGGCACGAACACGGCCACGAGCGTTAGCGCAATTGCGATGATCGGCCCACTCACCTCCTGCATCGCCTTGTAGGTCGCGTCCCGCGCGGATAGCCCGCTCGCGATGTTGCGCTCCACGTTCTCCACGACCACGATCGCATCGTCCACCACGATCCCGATGGCGAGCACCATGCCGAACAGCGAAAGCGCGTTGATCGAGAATCCGAACGCGAGCAGCAGCGAGAAGGTTCCGACGATCGACACCGGCACCGCGATGAGCGGAATGATGGAAGCGCGCCACGTTTGCAGGAACACGATCACGACGATCACCACGAGCGCGATCGCTTCGAGCAGCGTGTGCACGACGGCTTCGATACTCGAGCGCACGAACTGCGTGGGGTCGTAGACGATGCGATAGTCCACGCCCGCCGGCATGTCCTCCTTGAGTTCCTTCATCGCCGCGCGCACCTGGTCGGAGATCGCGAGCGAGTTCGCACCCGGCGCCTGGTTGATGGCGAGCGCCACGGCCGGCTTGTTGTCGAGCAGCGAGCGCAGGCCGTATTCGGAAGCGGCCAGCTCGATGCGTGCGATGTCGCGCAGGTAGGTCACGCCGCCATCCGGGTTCGTCTTGACGATGATGTCGCCGAACTCGCTTTCCGTGCGCAGACGGCCGCGCGCGTTCACATTCAGCTCGTACGGGGTGCCGGGCACGCTGGGCGACGCGCCGATCACGCCCGCAGCCACCTGCACGTTCTGCTCGCGAATCGCGTTGACCACGTCGGTCGCGGTGAGATTGCGCTGCGCCACCTTCTGCGGATCGAGCCAGATACGCATGGCGTAGTCACCCGCGCCCCACAACTGCACCTCGCCCACGCCGCGGATGCGCGCGAGGCGATCCTTCACGTTGAGCAGCGCGTAGTTGCGCAGGTAGGTCATGTCGTACTGGTTGCTAGGCGAGATCAGGTGCACCACCATCGTGAGCGTGGGCGAGCTCTTGATCGTCGTGATGCCGAGGCGCTGCACGTCTTCGGGCAGGCGCGGCAGCGCCTGGTTCACGCGGTTCTGCACGAGCTGCGTGGCCTTGTCGGGGTCGGTGCCGAGGCGGAACGTGACCGTGAGCGTGAGGTTGCCGTCGCTGTTCGCCTGCGACTGCATGTAGAGCATGTCCTCGACGCCGTTGATCTGCTCTTCCAGCGGCGCGGCCACCGTCTCGGCGATCACCTTGGGGTTCGCGCCCGGATACTGCGCATGCACGACCACCGAAGGCGGCACGACTTCGGGGTATTCGGAGATCGGCAACTGGAACAGCGCGATCACGCCGGCCAACAGGATCAGCACGGACAGCACGCCCGCGAAGATCGGCCGGTCGATGAAGAATTTCGATATGTTCATGGGTTGCTCGCTTTCTGGGCGCTCGTCGAGCGCCTGGTGCGTGTTTGGGGTTTGCTCGGGTTTGCTCGGGTTTGCTTGTCGCGGGCTTGGGGCTTTGG
>NZ_DATJWR010000161.1:0-20719 GCF_035501035.1 Paraburkholderia sp. | reverse complement strand
ATAGCGGTTCAGTTCCTGCGCCGTGCTGAACGTGCGCTCGAACAGGATCGAGAGGTTGTGCAGGATACGCTCGATCACCTTCTTTTCCCAGCCGTCGTCGAAGCGAATCTGCTCGTCGAGCCAGCGCTCGAGCCATTCCGGGTCGGGCAGGCGCGACTGCACGGTGTCGCGCGGGAACAGCGACTGGTTCACGTGCAGGTTCGTGGGGTGCAGCGGCTTTTCGGTGCGGCGCGCCGAGGCCATCAGCACGCCGATCTTTGCGAACGCCGCGCGCGCGACGTCGCCGCAGTTGTTGAGCGCCTTCTTCATGTAGCGCAGATACGCGCCGCCGTGGCGCGCTTCATCGCGCGAAATGGTTTCGTAGATCGCCTTGATGACCGGCTCGGTGTGCCATTCGGCGGCACGGCGATACCAGTGGTTCAGGCGGATTTCGCCGCAGAAGTGCAGCATGAGCGTTTCGAGCGGCGGCGCCGGATCGAACTCGAAGCGCACGGCGTGCAGCTCTTCTTCGGTCGGCACGAGTTCCGGCTTGAAACGGCGCAGGTATTCCATGAGCACGAGCGAATGCTTCTGCTCCTCGAAGAACCACACGCTCATGAACGCGGAGAAGTCGCTGTCGTGGTGGTTGTCGCGCAGGAACATTTCCGTGGCCGGCAACGCGGACCACTCGGTGATCGCGTTCATCTTGATGGTCCTGGCCTGCTCGTCGGTGAGGAGCGACGCGTCGAACTTGTCCCAGGGAATGTCCTTTTCCATGTCCCAACGGACCGATTCGAGCGATTTGTAAAGTTCCGGATAAAGCATCGTGTTCATAGTCCCGCCCCTGATCTGCGCATGACGACTTCGTAGCGTGCCGCGTGCGGCGCGTATGGCGCGGCGCGCGAGGCAAAAAGCATTTAATTTTACGCGGTATCCGGCCCTCCGGACGCAAATGTGCGACCGGAGCACGCCTGGGCGTTGCTCCACGACAATTCAGCCAACCGGAATGAAAGGCGCCGTCATGGATTCTGGGTAGTTGCTCCGTGCCTCGAACCCGGCCGCCTGAAACCGCTGATCACTGCCGATAACCGCATATTGTGCCGGCCGTTCGCTACGCTTTTGGCGCGGCGCGCCCCGGCGAAACCAGCAACAACGCTGAACGCTTCTCGCCGCGAATGCGACGGAATGCCGCACTTCAGCCACGGGCTCACCGCCCGTTCGCCGCACCTTGCCGGCAGGTTCCCCGGCGCACCAACTCCGCGCCCGTGAAAGCCGCGGAATCGGCGCTGCGAGGCGCGCGACACCCGCCATTCCTCACAAACCGCCAGAAAAACCTTACACAATAATAGCATGCCGATCTTTCACTTCCGGCGCAGCCCGAAATCCGTGGCGGCGCTGTCAGCCGGAGCTTTGAGCCAAGTCAAAAGAATTTGACGTTGGGCCAGCGTATCGCGATAACCCAGCTCGATCAGCTCGCAGGTGAATTCGCGCTCGAACAGCAAGTAGCTCGCGAACGCCGCGCCCGAGGCGCGCGTGCCGCCCACCGCGCCGAGCAGCATGCGAACCGGGCGCGGCAATTGGCGGAGGTGGCGCGCCGCGATCAGCTCGATGCGCTCGCTCGGCGCGATCGCGAGCACCTCGATGTGACGCCAGCCGCTTTCCGGCTCCACCGCGTGCGGCAGTTGCAAGACCATGCGGTTGATGTGTTCGACGCGCTCGATGTCGGCGCCGAGCGAGTCGAGGAACACGCTCGCGAGCACCTGCTGGCCGACCTGTGCGAGCGACGGGTATGCGTCGATGTCGGGGCGTGCGGCGGGCACCTCCGGTGTGGGCGCGGCGGCGCCCACCACGACGATGCGCCCCGCGCCGAAATGGATGGCGGGCGAAAGCGGCGCGATCTGCCGGATCGAGCCGTCGCCGAAATATTCGTGGCGGCCGTCGAGTTCCAGGCGCACGGCAGGAAACACGAACGGAATCGCGGCCGAGGCGAGCAGATGCGCGGGCGTGAGCGCCACCATGCGCGCGGTGCGCTGCGCTCGCCGCCACGCGCTGATCGGCTCGCTCGCCTGGTAGAACGTGACATGGCGCCCCGACGAATAGCTGAGCGCCGTGACGGCGAGCGCATGCAGACGGCGCTCGTCGAGCATCTGCTCGATGCGGTGGAAATTCAGCGTGTGCGGGAGCATGCGCGCGAGCGGCGTGTTGTCGAATAGCGTGCGCGGCGCGGCGCGCGCGCCCACGCTGGCGGCGGCCCAGCCGAACGCAAGCGCGGCGAGCCAGCGCGCGCCCGCGGCGGCGACGCCCGGCCAGTCGGTGCGATAGACCTGACTCGCACGCATGTTCGACCAGACTTCGACGAGGCGCGCCGTGCCGTGCGCGAACTGGTCGGCATGGCTCGCGATCGAGGTGGCATTGATCGCGCCCGCCGAGGTGCCGCAGATCACCGTGAAAGGCATCGCGTGACGCGCGGGTTCGGCCTCGGCGGCAAGCTCGGCGAGCGCGCGCAAGGCGCCGGCCTGGTAGGCCGCACGTGCGCCGCCGCCCATCATCACGAGCGCAAGCCGCATGACGCCGACGCTCCCCGTGTTGCGTCCCGCAGGACGATTGTTCGTGACGCGGCGCGCCTTATTCCGGTTGCGCCGGCGCCTTCTTCGCGCCGCGCGGCGCGTTGCGGGCGCCGCTCGTGGCGTGGTTGCCGCTGTCGCCATTGTTGCCGCTGCTGCCGCTGCGCCGGGCACTGCCGCGTTTGGCCGTCGCGGCCTCGGCCTGCGTTTGCGCCTCGCTCACCGCCTGGGCCGCCGCCTGTGCGGCCTGCGCAGCGGCGGCAGGCTGCGCCATCGCGAATTGCGCGAGCTGGTTGAACTGCGCTTGAACGAGGTTCCACCACGAAGCCGCGTCGAAGCCCGGCGGCGCCGCAGCCGGGCCCTCGGGCGCTTCGGTTGCGCTCGCGGCCTGCGGCTCGCTGGCGCGCTCGCGCGTGGCGCCCGCGGACGCTGTTTCTGTGGAAGACGGGCTCATCTGCGCCTGCGCAAACGCGCCGAACGCGCGCAGTGTGGAGAGCGTGGCGCGCTGCACCTCGAGCGCCTGAATGGCGGACTGCAGCATGCCGAGATTGAGCTTGAGCCATTGCTCGACCGCGCGCAGGTCGGTGATGCGCTTGTCGAGCTCCTCGATGTTGGTAAGCGGCGTCATCATGTCGGACATCATCGACAGCGACGGACCGAAGCCCGGCGCGCTACCCGGTTCGGCACCCGGAAATGCGCCGCCAAACGGCGTGAGCCGCATCATCCCCCACATGCGGTCGAGCATTTCGGCGGACGGAAAACCGGGAAAACCCGGGAACGGCGGTACGGAACCTGCTGGGTCGGTCATGCGGATCTCCCTCGCGTTGATAGATGGTCGGACACTCGCCCATGTGCGGCTTCACAGCGCCTCATCGGCTCGCGGCGAATGTGAGGCCCGAGCGGCTGCGCCCGAACAGTCCGCAATCTTAAAAGCGGCGTCTTCGATGATAGCGCGCGCATCGCACCGCGGCGCGTGAACATCGCGAGACGGCGGCACCATGCGCGCGGTGGAAGGATCAGAACGGATCGCCGCCCGGAAACTGCGGCGCGCGCCGCTCGCGCAGCGACTGCACGCCCTCGCGCACGTCGGGCCCGGAAAAGCCCATGAATTCGAGCGCGAGCGACGTGTCGAACGTGGGTCCCGCCATGCGCAGCCAGTTGTTGAGTGCGTACTTGGTCCAGCGCACCGCCGTCTGCGAGCCGCTCGCGAGGCGCTTCGCGACTTCGAACGCCTTCGGCAGCAGATCGTTATCGTCCACCGCGAGCGAGACGAGGCCGATGCGCTCCGCCTCCTCACCGCTCACCGGCTCGCAAAGCAGCAGGTAGTACTTCGCCTTCGCCATGCCGCACAGGAGCGGCCACACGATTGCCGCGTGGTCGCCCGCCGCGACGCCGAGGCGCGTATGGCCGTCGATGATGCGCGCCGTTTTCGAGGCAATCGAAATGTCGGCGAGCAGGCCCGCCACGAGCCCCGCGCCGACGGCCGGGCCGTGCATCGCCGAGACGATGGGCTTGCTGCAGTTGATCACGTTGTAGACGAGGTCGCGCGCCTCGCGCCACACGCGTGCGCGAACGTCGAAGTGCGTGGCCATGTCCTCGACGAGCTGCAGGTCGCCGCCCGCCGAAAAGCCCTTGCCCTCGCCGCGGATCACCGCAACGCGGGCATCGGGGTCGCGGTCCACGTCGCGCCAGATTTCGGCGAGCTCGCGGTGCATCTGGGCGTCGGCGGTCGCGAGGCTGCTCCTGTTCGCCCCCTCGCCGCTCATCACGATCTCGACGATGCCGTGCTCGTGCCGACGCACGCGCAAGGCGTGATAGCGGGCGTAAAAAGGATCGTTCATGGGCTGGCCCTCCTTTGCTTCGGATTACTGAGGCTTTGAAAATATCGTCACTTCGGCTGGTAAATCCACTTGCCGTCCCGGATCTCGACCATCACGCGCGCACGTGCATCGAGGCCGAGGTGGTCGGTGGCGCTCATGTTCACGACGCCATTGGTGTCCTGCAGTCCGCGCGTCGCTTCGAGCGCGTCGCGCAGCGCGTGGCGAAACGCGCTCGTGCCCGGCGCTCCCGCCTTCAGCGCCACCGGAATCGCGTTCTCGAGCAACAGGCCTGCGTCCCACGTGTACGCGCCGAACGCCGACACCGTGCCCGCGCCGTAACGTCCTTCGTAGCGCGAAATATAGTCGAGCGCAAGGCGGCGGCCCGGACGGTCCTCGGGCAATTGCGCCGCGACGAGCACCGGGCTCGCGGGCAGGAAGGTGCCGTTGCAGTCCGCGCCGCACACGCGCAGGAAGTCGCGGTTGCCCACGCCGTGATTGTGATAGATGAGCCCCTTGTAGCCGCGCTCCTTGAGCGTCTTCGGCGGCAGCGCGGCGGGGGTGCCGGCCGCGCCCACCACCACGGCGTCGGGATGCGTCGCGACGATCTTGAGCACCTGCCCCGTCACGCTCGGATCGGTGCGGTTAAAGCGCTCGTTCGCGACGATCTTGATGTTGCGCTGCTGCGCGGCCTTCGCGATCTCGGCGTAGAACGCCTCGCCGAGCGCGTCCGCCTGGCCGATATAGGCGAGCGTCTTCACGTTGTGCGCGGCGGCGTGCTCCATGATCGCACCGGCCATCATCGCGTCGGTCTGCGGCGTCTTGAACATCCAGTGCCGCTTGTCGTCCATGGGCTCGATGATCCTCGCCGACGAAGCGAGCGAGAGGGTGGGCGTCTCACCCTGCGCGATCACGTCGAGCATCGCGAGCGTGTTGGGCGTGATCGACGAACCGATGATCGCGTCGACGTGCTGCTCGTCGATCAGCTTTTTCGTGTTCTGTACGGCCTGCGTCGTGTCGGAGGCATCGTCGAGCACGATGTACTGCACTTTCTGGCCCGCGATCTCGGCGGGGAACATCGCGGCGGTGTCGCGCGCCGGGATGCCGAGCGATGCGGCCGGCCCGGTGAGCGAGAGCACGAGGCCGATCTTGACCTGCGCGAGCGCGAGCGTGGGCGCAAGCGCGAAGAGGCTGGAAAACAAGCTAAGACGTGCGGCGAGGCGGAACGGGCGAGAAGCGTTCATTTGGTCTCCTGTTGCGAGCGTATTCTGTGTACGGCTTTGGATGCGGCTTGCTTCTATGGCTTGCGCTTGTGCTGGTCTCCTCGATCCTCCTGAAGAATAAAGGGCGTTCGCCAGTGTAGCCGCACGCGTGGCGCGCGGCATCCGGCGAAACCCTTCGGTGCGCGGACCCATGCTGGCCCGCGCGGCCCTGCGTGTCACCCGGCGTTCGCGAGCGGCGCCACCGCCTGGTCGATCGCACCGAAGATCGACTTGCCCGCTTCGTCGAGCATCTCGATTTTCACGGTGTCACCGTACTTCATGAACTCCGTGCTCGCCTGCCCGTGCTCGATCATCTCGAGGCAGCGCTTCTCGGCGATACAGCAATAGCCGCGCTTCGCGTCCTTGTTCGAGACCGTGCCCGAGCCGACGATCGCGCCCGCGCGCAAGTTGCGCGTCTTCGCGGCATGCGCGATCAGTTGGCCGAAGTGGAACACCATGTCCGTGCCCGCGTCGGGCTGGCCCACCTTTCTGCCGTTCCAGTGCACGATGAGCGGCAAATGCACGCGCCCTTCGCGCCAGTGTTCGCCGAGTTCGTCTGGCGTGATCGCAACGGGCGCGAACGCGCTGGCCGGCTTGCTCTGGAAAAAACCGAAGCCCTTCGCGAGCTCGGCCGGAATCAGGTTGCGCAGCGACACGTCGTTGACGAGCGTCACGAGCCGCACGGCCCTGAGCGCTTCGTCGGGGGTCGCGCCCATCGCCACGTCGCCGGTGATCACGGCCACCTCGGCCTCGAAGTCGATGCCGGACGCCTCGGACGCGCACACGATGTCGTCGCACGGGCCGATGAAATCGTCGCTGCCGCCCTGGTACATGAGCGGGTCGGTCCAGAACTCGGCCGGCATCTCGGCGCCGCGCGCGCGTCGCACCAGTTCCACGTGATTCACGTAGGACGAGCCGTCCGCCCACTGGTACGCGCGCGGCAGCGGCGCCATGCAGTTGCGTGCGTCGAAGCTGAATGCGTTGCGCGCGCGGCCGTAGTTGAGCGCCTCGTAGAGATCGGCGAGCTGCGGCGCGTAAAAGCGCCAGTCGTCGAGCACGCGCTGGAGCGTGGGCGCGATGGAGTCGGCGATGGCGGCGCTGCGCAGGTCGCGGGAAACGACGATCAGCTGCCCGTCGCGGGTGCCGTCCTTCAGCGTGGCAAGTTTCATGGAGTCAGACGTGGGTGACGATTAGGGAAATGTATTCTACGATGGTGAATCGGCGCGCCCCAAGAGAGCGTCGCCGCTTGACATAGCTACATAGCTTTGCCGCACTCCCTACACCACAACGCCTCCATGCCGCCTACCGTCCGATCCGCCTCGCCGCGCGCGAGCGCCGCAGACGCCCAGAACCCCGACGATCTCGCCGACTTCACCGATGCCGCCGACACCTCCGACGCCGGCACCCCGGAATCCGCCGATTCCACCGAAGCCGGCGAAGAAAAGCTGCGCTCAGGCATCCAGTCGATCGAAGTGGGCTTTCGGCTGCTCGAAGTGCTGACCAGCGAGCCGCGCGCGATGATGCTTCGCGACCTCGCGCAGCGCGCGGGCATGAGCCCTGCGAAGGCGCATCGTTATCTCGTGAGCTTCATGCGCCTCGGCATGGTCGCGCAGGACGCGCTCTCCGGGCGCTACGAACTGGGCGGCTTCGCGCTACAGCTCGGCCTTGCGCGGCTCGCGCGCGTGGATGGCGTGAAGCTCGCGCGCATTGCGCTCGCGGAGTTGCGCGATGCGCTCGACATCACCGTGGGCATCGCCGTGTGGGGCAACCAGGGGCCGACCGTGGTGCACTGGATGGAGTCGAGCCACCCGGCGAAGGCTTCCCTCAAGCTCGGCGACGTGATGCCGATGCTCAGTTCCGCGACGGGCCTGCTGTTCGCCGCCTACCTGCCGCGCAGCAAGACCGGCGCGATGATCGAACGCGAACTCGCGGGCTCACAACATTACTCGTACGGCTCGACGCCACGCACACCCGAAGCGCTCGAATGCGCGCTCGTGCAGGTGCGCGAGCATGGCGCGGCGCGCGTGGAAGGCATGCTGCTGCCGACCATCCACGCGTTCTGCACGCCGGTGTTCGATGCCAGCGGCGAACTCGCGCTCGGGCTCATCGCGCTCGGTCACGAGGGCGCGTTCGACAGCAGCTGGAACGGCGCCGTCGATACGGCTTTGCGCGCGTGCGCCGAAAAACTCTCGTACGAATTGGGGTACAGTCCGACGCCGCGCTGAAGGCCGCGCATATGCAGCAGCACGCACCACCGGCTCGCGGGCGTTGCGCTTTCTGCGCGCGCCCGGCGCGTTGTGTCACATTAACGTACTAGCCTGAGCCGCCACGAACGCCCGATGTCGACATCCGTCACCTCACGAGAGGCACGCCGCCTCGAACACGATTCACGCACGCCGCGGCGCGTGCGCGCGTGGCGCTGGGTCGGCGTGTTCGTCGCGGTGACGGCGCTCCACTGGCTTGCCGCCGAGTGGTTCGACCGGCATCACGGCGCGCCGCCGCCCGTCTCGCATGTGCGCGTGCCCGTGCAGGTGGCGCTGCTCAAGCCCGAGCGCATCGAGCGCGAAGCGCGCCCCGCCGGTCGCGCGGCGGCGCCATCGGCGGCCGCGCCAAGACCGGCGCGAAAGGCCGTCGAGCCGCACACGCTGCATGCGTTGACGCCGGCGAAGCCCCATCCTGAGGAAAGCGCCTCGCGGGCGGCAGTAAAGCCGGATACGCAGGCTGCTTCCGCGCCCGATGCCGCCGCTTCGGATGCCGCCGCTTCGGATGCAAGCGCGGGCACCGGCGCGAGCGGTACGAGCGGCACGGCGACTGCGGCGCCCGGCAACGGCAAGCAACCCTCGGCGCAAGCCACCCAGGCCTCGCATGGTGTGAAGTTCTCGGTGCCGCCATCGGGCGAGCTGCAGTACGACACGTTCTTCAACGGCGTGCGCAATCAGCCCGGCACGATCCACTGGTCGAGCGACGGGCAGCGCTACGAGATGGTCGTCTCCGTGCCCCTGCCCTTCGTCGGCACCTTCAGCTGGACCAGCAAGGGTCGCGTGGATGCGTTCGGCCTCGCGCCCGATCAATACATCGAAAAGCGCGGCCATCGCCCCGAGGACGTGACGATCTTCAACCGCACCGACAAGCAGATCGTGTTCACGCGCACGCCCAATTCGCTCGCGCTGCCCGATGGCGCGCAGGACCGCTTCAGCATGGTGATGCAGCTCGCGAGCCTCGTGCGCGGCAACCCCGAGGCCTACCGGCCGGGCGTCACGCGCGAGTTCTACGTGGCGGACAACGACAGCGGCGAAACCTGGCCCATCACCACGATCGGCGACGAGACGGTCAGCACGGATCATGGTTACGTCACGGCGCGTCATTTCATGCGCCTGCCGCGCCGCGAGGGCGACAGGCGGCGCATCGACGTCTGGCTCGCGCCGTCGCTCGGCTGGTTGCCGGTGCGTCTCTTGCAGACCGAGCCGAACGGCACGCAGTTCGAGCTCGTGTGGCGCGGCGCGCTCACGGTGCCGACGGCCGCATCCCCGATGAACGAATCCCCGACGAACGAATCCGCGCCGACGCCAGGCGCGGCACAGAGCGTGCCCACACCGGCGAGCGCGACGTCCACCGAAACGCCCAACGCAGCAACCAGCGCAACACCCGACACAACATCGGCACAATCCGCAACGCCCGGCGCGGCAACGCTCGCAACGCCAGCTTCACCGGCAACGCAAGCCCCGCCGCAGTCGCAACCGCAAGCAGAGCCCCCCGCGACGGCTCCGAATATGCAGACAGAACCGCTGCCGCAAACGCCTTCAGATAACGACCAGCCCTCCCCAGCTTCGCCCGGTCCGGCGCCCGAACACCCTTGAGCGCGCAAGCGCACGAAACGCCCGATCCAGACGGCCCGCTTCGCGACACGAAACCGCGAAATGGCGCATACTGAAATGCAGCCATGCGACCATGGTCGCAAGCCTTCGCGTGTGCAATGTAGGGCCGAAAAATAAACAGACGAAAAATCACGGCTCGACATCGCGCGCGGTCATGCACAAACACCAGACAAGACTGCAAAAAGCCAAAAAGGCAGCCAGAACGCAGCACCCAGGGACGCGACTAACAAGGTAGTGAACATTGCAACGGCGCATCATCCGCGAGCCATCGGGCGCGCGGATTGCTGCACAGGCATCGCGTGCACGCAGTAGCTCGCAAACGGCTTGACTCCCAGCCTGGAAGGCGAAGGAGGAACCCATGCAAGTAACTGTCAACGGCATCGATACGCACTATGTCTTCGAAGACAGGAGCGGTGGGCCTGCGCTGGCGTTCATTCATCAACTGGGTGGCGATCTTTCCGTGTGGGACACGCTGGCAGGACATTTCCGCCATCGCCACAGCGTGCTGCGCTACGACGTGCGCGGCCACGGCGCGAGCGCAGTCGCGAGCGAGCCCTTCGGCTTCGCGCAACTCGCCGCCGACCTCAGCGCGCTCTTCGACGTAACCGGCATCGAGCATGCGCATCTCGTCGGCATGTCGATGGGCGGCATGATCGCGCAGCAGTTCGCACTCGACTATCCGGCGCGTGTCTTCACGCTCACGCTTTGCGACACGACAAGCCGTACGCCGCCGCAAGCGCGCGCGACCTGGAACGAACGCGCCGCCACGGTGCGGCACGACGGTCTCGCAGCCCTCGCGGACGCGACCATGGCGCGCTGGTTCACCGCCGACTTCCGGCACTCGCATGCGCAAACCGTCGCGCAGATTCGTGACGTTTTATTACGGACCCCTTCAGAAGGCTACGCAATGGCCTGCGAGGCGCTGCGTGATTTCGATGTCGAGGCGCGGCTCGGGCAATTGCGCGTGCCCACGCTCGCCGTGGCGGGCCGTTACGACAATGGGACGCCAGCATCCGTGACCCAGGCACTGGCTAAATCAATAGAAGGGTCGCATTTCGTGGTACTCGACGCGGCGCATCTGGCCCCGGTAGAGGAGTCGCACCGCTTCACGGCGCTGCTTGAAACGTTTCTCAAGCAGTTGGTTTAAGCAGTTCGAACGAAAGGCAGTATGACAGTGGCAGCAGGCGCAGGTGAGGTAAAAAGCGACAAGGGAAAGCAGTCCACATAAGAGGTGATGCGCAACCCACCCCTTGAATTCCAGAACGAACGCTCCACGTAGTGAGCAGCAGCCAGGGAGCACAGGAAAAAGGAGTGTCGCCGTGCAAATGATCTACAACAGCCCCAACTATTGCGTTGTCGAGTTTCCCCCGCAGGACGGCCACAGCGCCATGCGCGCCGGCGGCTACGAGATCGTCGACAAGAACGCGCGCCGCGAGATCTTCATCGACGGTGCGATGGCGGCACGTTTTCGCGAAGACGTGCAAAAGCTGATTGAAGCAGAGCAGTCGCTCGACGAAGTCGACGAATTCCTCGGACAGTTCGACAGCCTCATGCAGCAACCCGTCGTGCTTCACTGACGCCCGCGCAAAGAGCGGCACTCTGCGCGCAGCGTCCTCCACACGGAACCCCGTCCGGCTCGCGCCGGCCGGGGTTTCCTTTTTTCGGCTCATCGTGTCGCACGGCGGCTCATCGCGGTGAGCCGCAGATGGCCCGCACGCGCCGGCCGGCGCACCGCGAGGCGCCGTGGCGGCCAGCGAAGCGCCCCAGCTGCGGCTACAATGTTGGGTTTCCCAGTTCAACCGGCGCCACGCCCGCCCGCGACCCATGAACCAGCCTGCCGAACACGCTTCGCGTCCCGCCGCGAACACCCACTACACGCGCGGCGCAGCGCTTCCCGCGCTGCTCGCCTCGCGCATCGTGATCCTCGACGGCGCGATGGGCACGATGATCCAGCGCTACAAGCTCGACGAAGCCGCCTACCGCGGCGAGCGCTTCAAGGACTATCCGCGCGACATCAAGGGCAACAACGAGCTGCTCTCGATCACGCAGCCGCAGATCATCCGCGAGATTCACGAGCAGTACCTCGCAGCGGGTGCGGACATCATCGAGACCAACACGTTCGGCGCGACCACGGTGGCCCAGGACGACTATGGCATGGGCGATCTCGCCGTCGAGATGAACATCGAATCGGCGAAGCTCGCGCGTGCCGCCTGCGAGAAGTATTCGACCCCGGACAAGCCGCGCTTCGTCGCGGGCGCAATCGGGCCCACGCCGAAAACGGCGAGCATCTCGCCCGATGTGAACGATCCGGGCGCACGCAATGTCACGTTCGAAGAGCTGCGCCGCGCGTACTACGAGCAGGCAAAGGCGCTGCTGGACGGCGGCTGCGACCTGTTCCTCGTCGAGACGATCTTCGACACGCTCAACGCCAAGGCCGCGCTCTTCGCGCTCGACGAGCTGTTCGAAGACACGGGCGAGCGCCTGCCCATCATGATCTCGGGCACCGTGACCGACGCCTCGGGCCGCATTCTCTCGGGCCAGACCGTCGAGGCGTTCTGGAACTCGCTGCGCCACGCGAAACCGCTCACGTTCGGCCTGAACTGTGCGCTGGGCGCCGCGCTCATGCGCCCGTACATCGCCGAGCTCTCGAAGCTCTGCGACACCTACGTCTCGTGCTACCCGAACGCGGGCCTGCCCAACCCGATGAGCGACACCGGCTTCGACGAAGCGCCTGCCGATACGTCTGGTCTCCTGAAGGAATTCGCGAGCGCCGGGCTCGTCAACGTGGCGGGCGGCTGCTGCGGCACGACGCCCGAGCACATCGCGGCCATCGCGAAGGCGCTCGCCGAAATCAAGCCGCGCCGCTGGCCCGGCCAATACCGCGACGATCGCGACGTCGCCTGACGTTTCGACTGACCGACTCAATCGAGCCCCGCTCCCCACCGACAACACACGATCCGGTCCCACGCCATGACTGACCATACCCTGCGCCTTTGCGGCCTCGAACCCTTCAACGTGAACGAAGGCACGCTGTTCATCAACGTGGGCGAGCGCACGAACGTGACCGGCTCGAAGGCGTTCGCGCGGATGATCCTGAACGGCCAGTTCGACGAGGCGCTTGCGGTTGCGCGCCAGCAGGTCGAGAACGGCGCGCAGATCATCGACGTCAACATGGACGAGGCCATGCTCGACTCGAAGGCGGCGATGGTACGTTTCATGAACCTCATCGCTTCGGAGCCCGACATCGCGCGCGTGCCGATCA
The DNA here is from genome assembly GCF_035501035.1 of Paraburkholderia sp. Taxonomy (GTDB): domain Bacteria; phylum Pseudomonadota; class Gammaproteobacteria; order Burkholderiales; family Burkholderiaceae; genus Paraburkholderia. The sequence continues at coordinate 7,960 of NZ_DATJWR010000161.1, read as the reverse complement.
TGATCGACTCGTCGAAGTGGGAGGTGATCGAGGCGGGTCTGCAGTGCGTGCAGGGCAAGGCCATCGTCAATTCGATCTCGCTGAAGGAAGGCAAAGAGCAGTTCGTCCACCACGCGAAGCTCATTCGCCGCTATGGCGCGGCGAGCGTCGTGATGGCCTTCGACGAGCAGGGCCAGGCCGACACGTTCGCGCGCAAGACCGAGATCTGCAAACGCTCCTACGACATCCTCGTGAACGAAGCGGGCTTCGCGCCCGAGGACATCATCTTCGACCCGAACATCTTCGCGGTGGCGACGGGCATCGAGGAGCACAACAACTACGCGGTCGACTTCATCGAGGCAACGCGCTGGATCAAGCAGAACCTGCCCCACGCGAAGGTGAGCGGCGGCGTGTCGAACGTCTCGTTCTCGTTCCGCGGCAACGACCCGGTGCGCGAGGCGATCCACACCGTGTTCCTCTACCACGCCATTCAGGCGGGCATGGACATGGGCATCGTCAACGCGGGCCAGCTCGGCGTGTATGCCGATCTCGACGCCGAGCTGCGCGAGCGCGTGGAAGACGTCGTGCTCAACCGCCGCCCCGACTCGACCGACCGTCTGCTCGAAATCGCCGACAAGTTCAAGACCGGCGCCGCGAAGAAGGAAGAGAACCTCGAATGGCGCAACCAGGACGTGGAAAAGCGTCTTGCGCATGCGCTCGTGCACGGCATCACGAACTTCATCGTGGAGGACACCGAAGAAGCGCGCCAGAAGATCATGGGCGGCGGCGGCCGCCCGATCAACGTGATCGAAGGCCCGCTCATGGACGGCATGAACATCGTCGGCGACCTGTTCGGCCAGGGCAAGATGTTCCTGCCTCAGGTCGTGAAGTCGGCGCGCGTGATGAAGCAGGCCGTAGCGCACCTGATTCCCTTCATCGAGGAAGAAAAGCGCCTGCTCGCCGAAGCGGGCGGCGACGTGCGCGCGAAGGGCAAGATCGTCATCGCCACCGTGAAGGGCGACGTGCACGACATCGGCAAAAACATCGTCTCGGTCGTGCTCCAGTGCAACAACTTCGAAGTGGTCAACATGGGCGTGATGGTCCCGTGCAACGAGATCCTCGCGAAGGCGAAGGTCGAAGGCGCGGACATCGTCGGCCTTTCGGGGCTCATTACGCCGTCGCTTGAAGAGATGGCCTACGTGGCCTCCGAAATGCAGCGCGACGACTACTTCCGCGTGAAAAAGATTCCGCTCTTGATCGGCGGCGCGACCACCTCGCGCGTGCACACGGCCGTGAAGATCGCGCCGCACTATGAAGGGCCGGTGGTGTACGTGCCGGATGCGTCGCGTTCGGTGTCGGTGGCGTCGAGCCTGCTCTCCGACGAAGGTGCGACGAAGTACATCGACGAATTGCGCAGCGACTACGAACGCATTCGCGACCAGCACGCCAACAAGAAAGCACTGCCGCTCGTGACGCTCGAAGAAGCGCGCGCGAACAAGACGAAGATCGACTGGGCCAACTTCAAGCCCGTGAAGCCGAAGTTCATCGGCCGCCGCGTGTTCAAGAACTTCGACCTGAACGAACTTGCGAAGTACATCGACTGGGGCCCGTTCTTCCAGACCTGGGACCTGGCCGGTCCGTATCCGCAGATCCTCAACGACGAGATCGTGGGCGAGTCGGCGCGCAAGGTGTTCTCCGACGCCAAGTCGATGCTCGCGCGCCTGATCCAGGGCCGCTGGCTGCAGGCGAACGGCGTGATCGCGCTGTTGCCCGCGAACACGGTCAACGACGACGACATCGAGATCTACACCGACGAATCGCGCAGCGAAGTCGCGCTCACGTGGCGCAATCTGCGCCAGCAGTCGGTGCGGCCGGTGGTGGACGGCGTGATGCGCGCGAACCGGTCGCTGGCCGACTTCATCGCGCCGAAGGATTCGGGCGTGGCCGACTACATCGGCATGTTCGCGGTGACGGCGGGGATCGGCGTGGACGTGAAGGAAGCGCAGTTCGAAAAGGACCACGACGACTACAGCGCAATCATGCTCAAGGCGCTCGCCGACCGCTTCGCGGAAGCCTTCGCCGAGGCGATGCACGCGCGCGTGCGCCGCGACCTGTGGGGCTATGCGGCGAACGAGTCGCTCGACCACGACGCGCTGATCGCCGAAAAGTATTCGGGCATCCGCCCGGCGCCGGGCTACCCCGCCTGCCCGGACCACCTCGTGAAGCGCGACATGTTCGACTTCCTGCAGGTGAGCGAGATCGGCATGAGCGTGACCGAATCGCTCGCGATGTTGCCGGCCGCCAGCGTTTCGGGTTTCTATCTCGCGCATCCGGACAGCACATACTTCTCGGTGGGCAAGATCGGCCAGGACCAGGTTGCCGACTTTGCGCGCCGCATGGCCCTCTCCGACGCGGACGCCCGCCGCGCGCTCGCGCCGCTGCTCTAATCCTCCCGCGCGCCGCCCCGGCGGCGCGCATTCCTGCCCGCGCTACCTCCGTTGTGGGTGTCCGACATATGCCATTCGCCAGGGTGAATATTTCGCGCGCGCGATTTTTCGGCTTTGTAAGATGGGCCCGCAAGTCCCGGTAATGCCTGCATGACACCAGGCCGAACGTGGCGACACGGCGACGCGCCGACAAGGCCGCCGCACCGGCTCGATCATCAGCAAATCCTTAAAAGCAACCTCGACGGAGAAAATCGCATGAAGAAGCTGATGTTGATGTTGACTGCCTGCGGCGTCGCGGCGCTCGCGCAGCCGTCGTTCGCCCAGCCGGCCGCGCCTGAACAGGCAAGCCCGGTGTCGTCGTACTCGGCGCCCACCGAAAAGCACGTGAAGAAGCCGAAGAAGAAGAAAATGACCCAGCCGGCCGCATCCGCCGCCGCGCCAGCGGCCGCCAGCCAGTGAGCTGAGCGCGCCGTGGCGCGCCTTGCGAGTCGCGCCAGGCTCACGATCGCGCCGCCTGAAAAGCAAAGAGCCCGCGTGTGTGCGCGGGCTCTTTGCTTTCTGCAGTATCGAATCAGGTGGGGCCGCCGAGGTGGGGCCACCAACATCGGGCCGCCGTCGCGGGCTTCGCCGCTGCACGGAACAAATGCGACGAAGCAACGCGGCCAGCCTGGCAGCCCTGCTGCCGAGGAACCTCAGATCCCCCAGACGATGTCGTTCTGTTCCCTGCGCGCAGCGCGCAGCATATCGAGGAACGGAAAAGCGCGTTGCGCAAGGCCGACGGGCAATTCGTGGTGCTCACGGCCATCTTCGCCTTCATGGAAGTGGCCTTCGTGTTCCGAGCGTTCTTTCTTGTCCGTGGCGATGGCCGCTTCGAGCTTGCTGATGGCGGTTTCGAGTTCCTCGCGCGTGATCACGCCGCGGGGGCCGAGCCGTTTGCCGATGATGCCGAGAAGGTACTGTGCGAGGTTCTCCAGCATCGTGACGTCTGGCGACGCGTGACATTTGAAAGTAACCAGCATGTCTGTTCCCTTTATGATTTTTTCGGATCGGCGCCTGACACCCGGCTCGCGAAGCCAGGCGGGCCAAGGCGGCCCGTGTCGCGCTACCTGATTTCACATATTAGCACCTGCTAAAATCCGTCAGGACGGAATTACCCGCAGGGCGCGGCGCCCGGGCGTCCCGCACGCGCCGCCATGCCGCGCGGCCGCGAGCCGGCCGCCGCAGCTCCGGCGGTTCGCCCCGCGGCCGGCGCGCCCTCGCCCTTATTCGGCGGCCAGCGCCGGCAAGCCAGGGGCCGCGCCCCGAGGCTCGCCAGCCCCGCATCCCATTACCCGCACAGGACCTGCAACCAGCATGCTGCCCGCACAGAAACACACCCTGGAGACCCTGCTCGCGCAAGCTGTCGCCCAGGTGGCGAAGGCCACCGAAGGCGCAAGCGAAGCCGCATTCGTCGTGCCCGCGATCACGCTCGAGCGCCCGAAGGTCGCCGCGCACGGCGACATCGCCTGCAACGTCGCGATGCAGCTCGCCAAGCCCATGCGCGCCAACCCGCGCCAGCTCGCCCAACAGATCGTCGATGCCGCGCTCGCGCAGCCCGAGGCCGCCGGCCTGATCGAGGCGGCCGAAGTGGCCGGCCCCGGCTTCATCAACCTGCGTCTGACCGCGAACGCCAAGCGCGCCGTGATCGGCGCCGTGTTCGACCAGCGCGAGGCGTTCGGCCGCTCGCAGCGCGAAGCCGGCAAGCGCGTGCTCGTCGAATTCGTCTCGGCGAACCCCACGGGCCCGCTGCACGTCGGCCATGGCCGCCAGGCCGCGCTCGGCGACGCCATCTCGAACGTGCTCGCCTCGCAGGGCTACGACGTGCACCGCGAGTTCTACTACAACGACGCGGGCGTGCAGATCCACAACCTCGCCGTCTCGACCCAGGCGCGCGCACGCGGCTTCAAGCCCGGCGACGCCGAGTGGCCCGAGGCCGCGTACAACGGCGAGTACATCGCCGACATCGCGCGCGACTATCTCGCCGGCGAGACCGTTGCCGCAAAGGATGGCGCACCGGTCAAGGGCGCGCAGGACCCCGAGGACCTCGAGGCGATCCGCCGCTTCGCCGTGGCCTATCTGCGCCACGAGCAGGATCTCGACCTGCAGGCGTTCGGCGTGAAATTCGACCGCTACTACCTGGAGTCGTCGCTGTACACCGAAGGCCGCGTCGAGAAGACCGTCGAGGCGCTGGTCGCCTCGGGCGAGACCTACGAGCAGGACGGCGCGCTGTGGCTCAAGACCACCGACTACGGCGACGACAAGGACCGCGTGATGCGCAAGTCCGACGGCACCTACACGTACTTCCTGCCCGATGTCGCCTACCACGTCACCAAGTGGGAACGCGGCTTCACGAAGGTCATCAACGTGCAGGGCTCCGACCACCACGGCACCATCGCGCGCGTGCGCGCGGGCCTGCAGTCGCTCGGCGTCGGCATTCCGAAGGGTTATCCCGACTACGTGCTGCACAAGATGGTCACGGTGATGCGCGACGGCCAGGAAGTGAAGATCTCCAAGCGCGCGGGCAGCTACGTGACCGTGCGTGACCTGATCGAATGGTCGGGCGGCGCGAACCCGGGCAGCGAAGTCTCGCCCGACCTGCTCGACGAAGCGACCATCCGCCGCGGCCGCGACGCCGTGCGCTTCTTCCTCATCTCGCGCAAGGCCGACACCGAATTCGTGTTCGACATCGACCTCGCGCTGAAGCAAAACGACGAAAACCCGGTGTACTACGTGCAGTACGCCCACGCGCGCATCTCGTCGATCCTCGGCGACTGGCAGGGCAAGCACGGCGGCGATCTCGCCGCGCTGCCCAAGGTCGAGCTCGCGCCGCTGTCGAGCGAGCGCGCGCTCGCGCTCATCGCGAAGCTCGGTGAATTCCCCGACATGCTCACGCACGCGGCGAACGAACTGGCGCCGCACGCGGTGGCGTTCTACCTGCGCGAACTCGCCGCTGAGTTTCACTCGTTCTACAATGCCGAACGCGTTCTCGTCGACGACGTCGCCGAACGCGACGCCCGCGTCGCCCTGCTCGCGGCCACGCGTCAGGTGCTCGCGAACGGTCTGGCGGTGATCGGCGTGTCTGCGCCGGAGCGCATGTAAAGCGCGAACGTGGGCAAAAACGCGGGTACGAACGTGGGCGCAATGCTGGCTGATCAGGCTGATTGCGCGCCCGCAAGGCGGTGGCGGTTTCGCGATTGCGCCGCCGCTGCCCGCAGCGCACGTAGCACGCGCAGCAACATGTTTGGGGCCGCCGCCTCGCGCGGACGGCCATTCCAGGGTTCTCTTGTTTGCAGGTGATTCAGACGATGGCAAAACCGCGCCGCACTACAAAGCAGCAGTCGAAGCAGTCCGGGGGAACGTTTCTCGGCGTCGTGCTTGGCCTGATCGTTGGCCTTGCGATCGCGGTGGTGGTGGCGCTCTACATCACGCGCGCGCCCACGCCGTTCGTCTCGAAGGTCGCGCCGCCGGCCGCCTCCGACGTGAGCCAGAACGACCAGTACGATCCGAACCGCGCGCTGCAGGGCAAGTCGCCCGGCCAGCCCGTGCCGCAAGCCGCGCAAAGCGCGCCGCCCAACACGGCGCCGGGCCAGACCACGAACCAGTCGCAGTCCTCGGGGATGCTCGAGGAGCCGCAGATCGTCGAAGTGCCGCCTGCCGGCGGCAACAATGCGGGCAACAATGCGGGCAACAACGCAGCCAACAACGCAGCCAACAACGGCGTGGCCGTCGCCCCACAACCCTCGACGGACGACACCGTCACGGGCGGCACCCCCATCACGAAGAAGCCGCAAACGGCCAGCAACCCGGCGCAGATCCTCGCGAACAACCAGCCGCAGAAGCCTGCCAACGCCGTGCCCACGCCACCGGCCGCAAAGCCCGCGCAGGGCGGCGCCGCGCCCGTGCCCGGCGACGTCAACACTGGCTACTTCCTGCAGGTGGGCGCATACAAGACCTCGGCCGACGCCGAGCAGCAGCGCGCGCGCCTCGCGTTCCAGGGGTTCGAATCGAAAGTGACGCAGCGCGACGCCGGCGGCGTCACGTACTATCGAGTCCGTATCGGTCCGTTCACGAAGTTCGACGAGATGAACTCCACGCGTCAACGTCTGTCCGACGCCGGTATCGACACGGCCGTCATCCGTTTCACGAAGCAGTAATCGCCGTCCGCGCCGCGCTCACCGCGCGCCCGCCCTCCCGTCGCTTCTACGCACCAGCGCGACATCGGGAGAGGCCGGGCGCCGGCGCGCGGCGCGGGTCCGTCAATACGCAGCACCCGCACACGTCAGGCTTCGCGCCCGCGCAGACCCCGCGCAGCCGCGGCTTGCCGGTGCGGCAAACGACCGGCCGCAGCCGGCCCAGGCACAGTGGATTCCAACGCTATGAAAAGACTTCTCGGTACGCTTTTGCTCTCGCTCTCGCTGATCGCCGGAGTGGCCCACGCCTCGCCCACCGCGCCCGTGGCAGGCAAGGAATATACGGTCCTGAAAACGCCGCAGCCCGTCGGCGTGCCCGCGGGCAAGATCGAAGTGACCGAATTCTTCTGGTACGGCTGCCCCCATTGCAACAAGTTCGACCCGTTCCTCGAAGACTGGGTCAAGAAGCAAGGTCCGGACGTCGTATTCAAGCGCGTGCCGGTCGCATTCCGTGATGATTTCATCCCGCATTCGAAGATGTACTACGCGCTCGACGCGCTCGGCCTCGCGCAGAAACTCACGCCGGCCGTGTTCCACGAGATCCACGAGAACAAGAACTACCTGCTCACGCCGGAAGACCAGGCGAAGTTCCTCGCCACGCAAGGCGTCGATCCGAAGAAGTACATGGAAGCGTACAACTCGTTCTCGACGCAAAGCGCGCTGCAGCGGGACAAGGCCCTGCTCGACGCCTACAAGATCGACGGCGTGCCGACCATCGCCATCCAGGGCAAGTACGAAACCGGCCCGGCCATGATCCAGCTCCCGGAGGACAAGGCACTTCCGGGCACGCTCCAGGTGATGGACTACATCGTCTCGCAGATCCGCGCGAAGAAGATGTAATGCGAAACGCAATGCAAGGCGCGCCGCTGAAGGTCTTCATCACCGGCGCGTCGAGCGGCATTGGCGCCGCGCTCGCCGCCGAGTACGCGCGGCGCGGCGCCGTCCTCGGGCTCGTCGCGCGCCGCGGCGAGGCCCTCGCCGGCTTCCGGCAGTCCCACCCCGATCACCCCATCTCCATCTATCCCGCCGATGTGCGCGACGCCGATGCGCTCGCCGCCGCCGCGCGAGACTTCATCGCGCAGCATGGCCAGCCCGACATCGTGATCGCCAACGCCGGCGTGAGCCGCGGCGTGCTCACAGGTGAAGGCGACCTCGCGACGTTCCGCGACGTGATGGACACCAACTACTTCGGCATGGTCGCCACCTTCGAGCCGTTTGCCTCGGCCATGGCGCAGGCAAGGCGCGGCACGCTCGTGGGCATCGCGAGCGTGGCGGGCGTGCGCGGGTTGCCGGGCTCGGGCGCGT